>JBDONA010001118.1:0-5547 GCA_039831575.1 Fuerstiella sp.
GGCAGGATTTGTTAACAATTAGATCGTGCGTTGAACTTTTCCGTTTCGTGAGCCGCTGATCGACGTACTGCGGATTCAATGCGTCTCAGGAAACGACGTGCGACCGAGTGTGCACCTTAGGGCAATGAATGTCACTTTCATTGGTGTCGCGGGCGGAAATGACAGATGGTCCGATGACAACGGGTCCGCTGGTTGCGACGTCACACGAGCGTCTGCAACGACGCGGCCTCCTGAGCCTCAGCCAGCGCTGGCTGTGATGCCTCGAGTGCGGCGTGTTCACCGAAGGCGATCGCCCGTTCAGAATCGGCTGCAAGGTCACAGTCCGTCTTCCCCAAGTACGTCAGCAGGTCGGTGACGTCATCGGCGCCAAGGGGCGGGTCGCTGCCGGTCGCCAGTGCCTGGACGAGGTCGCGGTAGGTCGTCGTCGCTTCCGTGAGATCCAGATTCCGCTGACACTGACGGCGGTTGAAGAACTCCCGAAGTTTGTTCTGTGGTGTGGGGGTTGTTGCTGTGTTCACGATTGGTCTCCGTTTCCGCTGGCGATGATGCCGCGATGTTTCCGTTTTCGATCCGTTCAATTTCCGCGATCGGCACACGCCAACTACACCTGTGCCCGCCGGGCTGAGTCGCCCTGATTCGTCCACTGACACACCATCTGCGGAGTGTCTCCGGGCTGTAGCCTGTTCGAGCGCTGGCTTCAGTTAGAGAGGCCGGTCTTGTCATGGTGGAGCCCTGCGTTTGTTTTCGAATCAGGATGCCACATGTGCATCGTCTTCGCTGCAGAGCCACATATCCCACAGATTTCGGAACATGCAACGCCGGATGCCCGAATCTGGCATTTGCCGCCCACATGTACGCACCATTCTGAAAACACTGCGTTTATGGGTCGAGAAGTCTGAACAAAGACTTCTTTCCCCGAGGGCACACCCTGCTTCTTCCGCTCGATGGTCAGAACAGGGGTTCACTTCCGTGAGGACCCGCCAGATTCCTGAGACGCAGGGGGACGCCGCGATTGGCTGCGGAGTCCCGCGTCGTTAATAGTTCATTCGAGCTATTTACCGTGTTTCGGCAATCTATGCCGACCAGTCACAGTCACAGAGTTGGCACGCGGTCGAAGAGCACGACGTCGGACTGTCCTCTGGGAAGACTGAGGCGAACAAACGGCTGACCAGGCATCGGCCACGGACCGTTTCCGGCACGACGCGGAAATCATTTGACCGGCCCGCGATCATCGCCGACAAAATATCAAGTGGTGAAGAATTTCGCGGGACGGCGGGGTGGAACCGATTCTCTGGCCATAACGGATGGATCCCATGGCAATTATTCGACAATACGACGAAACAAATTTCGTAACGTCACTGCGTGCCCTGGCCGCAATGATGGTGGTGGTGATTCACACCGGTGCGTTCACGGCTCTCGGGCAGATCGGCAGCAACATCACAAATGCCGGAAAATACGGTGTGGAGATCTTTTTTGTGATCTCGGGATTCAGCATTGCCGTGACGTTTAGGAGAGCCGCAAGCTACCACACATTCGCGATTCGACGCGCATTCAGAATTGTTCCTTTGTACGTTTTCGTCATCACTTCGGTGTTCATGCTGACCAGGCTCCGAGTGTTGTCAGAGAACGGCTGGCTGTTGGAATTCCATTCATCGTTGAACGCGTACAACTATTTGATGCACGTGTTTTTTGTGAGCTGTCTGGATCACCGGATTGCAAACTCTATACTGGGGGTCGAATGGACGATCCCGATTGAAGTTTTCTGGTATGCCGCATTGCCACTTATCCTGATGAAGGCTCAGTCTAGGAAACATCTGACCATCGCTTTTGTATTTGCCATTGCCGCCATTCTCGTCACCAAAGGGCTGGCGTATCTGTTTGTCACTCCGCACCCGGGGCTGTTCGCCAAATGGCTGCCCACTAGTTACGGGCCCTTCTTCCTGCTGGGCGTAATTGCTTATCAATTGAGGCAGACGGACGCCGGACGGATGAAGACGCATGCGCAAGCGATCGTCCGCGTATGTATCGCGATGTCCATCGCCAGTTTGTTGCTTGGTCTGCCCGGTGGTCGACTGGTTTTCAGTCTGTCCACCTGCCTGATCATCGGCCTGTTCGAAAAGCGTCGTCACTCCGTCGTGGCACGAATTCTTGAGTTTAAACCGTTTCTGTATCTGGGCACGATCAGCTACAGCGTGTACCTGACCCATCTGCCAATCGCAACGTTTCTGCGGCAGCATCCCTTTCTGCCTGAGCAATCTGCGCTGGCAACGTTTTTGCTGACGTTTGCGGTCACCTGTGGTTTTTCCACCATCCTTTATCTGCTGGTGGAAAAACCGACCAACGCATGGGGCAGCAAAGTAGCAGGTTCCAAATTCGTCACTCGCGCAGGTTCGCGGCTGTCAAGTATGAAGATTCCTGTGGCGTCAGCCTGAACTCCTCGTGAATTTTCAGTGAGGTCGCTGATCACTAGTCTCGGATCAAAGTCGGACCTTACTTCCCGTAGCGTATAAATCGCGCCTCGAAACCATGCCACAGAAAAACTCCACTGAACTTCATCGCTGTTTCAGTGTGACCGTTTTTCGTCCTTGTCAAACGCCGTCTCATCAACAGTTTCGTTCGTCCTGAAATCTGCGTTGCATTTCAGGCAGACGTGTCGACGACGGACCGCGCCCTTGAGCCTTTTGTTCGTGTCCCGAATTCTGGTCGCGGTGAACTCACCGCACGCCGGGCACCTCAAACAGCCAGCCTTGGGTTTTGATTCAATTTCCGTTGTCATGTCTTTCGATTCCTATGGCTGGCTGTACACTTCCCACGGCAAAGAGCCACCGCCCGGCGAAACGTGATGGCTGGCAACGTTTCGCTTGGCTCTTTTCATGCGAATGCATCTGTTGCCGATTCCCACGGCGCTGCAGCTGCTCTGATGCGTTGCCGGCTGGCATCAATCACGGCATTCACGACGGGTGTTGGTGTGTCGCGGTTGCGATTCTTGGCGACGTAGGCGATGTACTCGCCCTTCCCGAATTTCTCTGGGTCCAGCTTGTGCGGGTACGCGGTAGGCTGCTACCAACGAGACGACGGACAGTGAAGGGAGTATCAGCCACCACCTTGTTCGCGGTGCTGATTCCGACGGCTGATCGAATGCGTGCTCAGGGGCCGTGTACGGATTGTCACTCATCAGCTTCTCGATCATTCAAGTACGTTTGAAGGTACGGACGGGTATAACGAATTTGGACGTGCGTAATGCCGAGTGTAAAGAATACGACGCCTGCCACCTGTAACGCCAAGTATCCAATTACGAACAACATGGACTGACCGGGGTCCAACCAACCCATTAAGAAGATCATCGCTATAAAGACAGTGCCACAAGCGATGGCCGTAACAATTCCTACGCCAAGCCAGCACTGCCAATGTCCATACGCCTTTCTGTGACAAGCTTTCCACACCGCCTTTTGGTCAGCACGCGACAGTCCAGACAACTCAGGTATGGAACGATAACTCCAAAAGATTGTCGCCGACGCTTCCGGCTTCGATTCTGGCACCTTGTACGGATCATCATTCATCAGCCACCGCCTTCCTTCTCTTCCGATACACCCACTTCAGCACGCCGTAGAACAGGGCGAAGAACGTGGTGGTGAGCCAGTGGCGGAGTGCAACCGTTGCAAACATATGTGGGAAGTGCAGCGCAGTCAGACCAATGAAGCTGAATCCGCTGGGTTCGCCAGTCGCCCTGTCGAAGGACGGATACTGGAAGAGCCACGCTGCAGATTCTCCGTTGTCGGCTTCGTTCGTGCTGACAACCCATCCTGCAGGACCGGGATAAATAGCGGCACAGACCCATCCCTCCTTGTGGATCGCACCTGCCGCAAGTGACATTTGAACGAGGACTTCCCACCACTGCCCGACAATCCAAAATCCAACACTCAGCACCAACCCCACTCGGGCCACCAGAAACAACGTCGGTCGAATCAGACTTCGCATGGCCTGCCCTAGTCCTTCTCGGCGCGCAGGACTGAGACGAAGGCTTTCTGGGGGATGTTGACACTGCCGAACTGCTTCATTTTTGCCTTCCCCTTCTTCTGCTTCTCCAGCAGCTTCTTCTTGCGCGTCACATCGCCGCCGTACAACTTCTCAGTCACGTCTTTGCGGAAAGGTGCGATTGTCGTTCGCGCGATGATTTCTCCGCCGATGGCGCCCTGGACCGGAATTTTGAACTGGTGCCGGGGGATCTCTTCGGCAAGTCGTTCGCAGTAGTGCAGCGCTCGAGGTCGCGCCTTGTCGCGATGAACAAGGTACGAAAGTGTGTCGACTACCTCTTTGTTGACCAGGATATCGACTTTAACGATATCGGTAGTGCGGTATTCGATCGGTTCGTAATCAAACGACCCGTATCCTCGCGTCAGCATTTTCAGTTTGCCGTAGAAGTCGAACAGGACCTCTCCGAGTGGCATCACGCTGATGACTTCAATCCGACTGGCAGAGAGATAGTTCATCGTCTGGCTTTCCGAGCGATGTTCCCTGCACAGTTCCATGACTGGCCCGACGTAGTTTTCGGGAGTCAGGACTGAGGCTTTGATGTAAGGCTCACTGCACGATTCAATTTGGGTCGGGTCGGGCCAGTAACTCGGATTGTCGACCTCAATCGTCGAACCGTCCCTCAAAGTCAGGTTGTACTTCACCGACGGGGCGGAGATAACCAAGCCGATGTCGAACTCCCGTCGCAAACGCTCCTGGATCACGTCCAGGTGAAGGAGGCCGAGAAACCCACAGCGGAATCCAAAACCAAGCGCGGCCGAACTGTCTTTTTCAAAAGTCAGTGCCGCGTCATTGATGGCAAGTTTGTCTAGGGCCTTAGCCAGCTCAACGTAGTCACCTGTGTCCATGGGATAGATGGAAGAAAAGACGACCTGTCTGGCTGCCTGATATCCGGGAATCGGTTCTTCGGCCCGGCGATCGCTATGCGTGATTGTGTCGCCGATCTCGATGTCCTGAACACTCTTGACGCCGGCGACGACATACCCCACCTCACCGACGCTGAGCTGCTGTCTCGGATTGAGATTGAACTGGTTGTAGCCGACCTCGTTAACCGTAAAGTCGCGATCGGCGTGCATGAAGTGGATCGTGTCGCGCGGCTTGAGCGTGCCCTCCATCACGCGACACTGCAGGATGACTCCTCGGAACGTATCGAAATGGGCGTCGAAGACGAGCGCCTTCAGCGGCGCGTCTGGATCTCCCTGAGGACTGGGCAGCTTTTCGACAATGCCAACCAGCACGTCTTCGATGCCGATACCGTTTTTGGCGGAAATCGGGATCGCCTCAAACGGGTCGAGCCCCAGTTCAGCATCAATCGCCTCTTGAGCACGTTCCACGTCGGCAGAAGGGAGGTCAATCTTGTTGATAACCGGCAGAAGCGTGAGATCATGCTCCAAAGCGAGGTAGAGGTTTGCGACTGTCTGAGCTTCGACACCCTGCGACGCATCGACAATGATCAATGCCCCTTCGCACGCCATCAAAGAACGTCGTACCTCGTGTGAGAAATCTACGTGTCCG
>JBDONA010000423.1:0-24442 GCA_039831575.1 Fuerstiella sp.
CATCCCACATTGAAGCCGTCAAAAAGTGGATTCGGGACGGTGCATACTGGCCGGAAACGATGGACTTCGGGAAGGCAAAAGCCATCGATCCCAATGCGTGGAAGAAACACTGGGCGTTTCAGCCGATCGCGAATCCGGCGCCTCCTGCCGATGTGGGCCAGTCGACACATCCGGTGGACGCATTCATCGGACGGCGACTGCAGAACCAGGGTGTGAACCCATCGCCTCAGGCTGATGGCCGGACTCTGGTGCGACGGATGTCGGTTGCAATCATCGGCCTGCCCCCGAATGCGAAGGACCTTGACAGCGCCGCGGCTCTCAGTGATCCGCCACAGTTGAACGCGTGGCTGGACGACTACGCCGACCGCCTGCTGGCAACACCGCAGTTTGGCGAACGCTGGGGACGATACTGGCTGGATGTGGCCCGCTACGCCGACACGAAGGGTTACGTCTTTACGGCGAACCGTGAATACAAAGAGGCCTGGCGATTTCGAGAATGGGTGATCACGTCGCTGAATTCTGACATGCCATACGACGAGTTCCTGATTCGGCAGTTGGCGGGCGACCGATTGCCGGACAACCAGGATCCGCAACAACTGGCGGCGATGGGGTTTCTGACGCTGGGACGGCGGTTCTTAAACAAGACTCAGGACATCATCGATGACCGCATCGATGTGGTCTCGCGAGGCACGATGGGACTGACAGTGACGTGTGCTCGCTGCCACGACCACAAGTTCGATCCGATTCCGACGGCCGACTACTACAGCTTGTACGGCGTTTTCGATTCGTCACACGAACCACAGAATGAACCTTCCCCGCTGCGGTTGGTGGATCGCGAGAAACCTCGTGAACCCGTCATTTTTATCCGAGGCAGTGCGGGCAACCGGGGAGAACACGTGTCCCGGCATTTCCTGACTGCGTTGTCAAAGGGCGAGCCAAAGCCATTTACAGATGGCAGCGGTCGCCTGGAACTTGCCAAGAAGATCGCCAGTCCGGACAACCCGCTCACGGCGCGGGTCGCGGTCAACCGCATCTGGCTGCGACTGTTCGGAACAGGGTTGGTGGACTCACCCAGCGATTTTGGCGTGCGAACACAACCACCTTCACACCCGGAACTTCTTGATCATCTGGCGACATTTTTCATCAGTCACAACTGGTCGAGAAAGGCCGTCATTCGCCACATTCTGACATCACAGACATGGCGACAAAGTAGTGCTCCGCGACCGGACATCGCGGATGCTGATCCGGAAAATCGCATGCTGGCTCGGATGTCCCGTCGGCGGCTGAACTTTGAAGCGTTTCGCGACGCGCTGCTGGCGGTATCCGGGAATCTGGATCAGACCGTGGGCGGAACGTCTGTCGACATCACAAAAAAACCGTTCACCAGACGCCGCGCCGTTTACGCTCGGATCGATCGTCAGAACCTTCCGGGCACGTTTCGCACGTTTGACTTTGCCAGCCCCGACAACCACGTGTCGCAACGATTCGAAACCACAGTGCCGCAACAGGCACTGTTTCAGCTGAACAATCCTTTCGTGATGGAACAGGCCGAATCGATCGCCACGCAGCTCACACAGAACAACATCAACCAGCCGGACGCCACCGTTGGCGAGCTGTTCACCAGAATCCTGCAACGCAGACCGACGCAACAGGAAGTCACGGCAGCAACGTTGTTCCTGACGGCCACGGAAATTATGATTCCCAACGGCGACGGCGGTATCGGCTGGCACTACGGCTGGGGGGAGATCCACAAGGACAAAACGAAAGTTCTGCGGTATGAAGCGTTGCCGACCTGCCATGAAAATCGATGGGGGGGCAGCGACAAACTGCCCGACAAAAAAATCGGCTGGTGCTGTCTGAATCGCGAGGGCGGGCACACCGGCCACGACCTGCGTCACTGCCCAATCAGACGCTGGGTCGCTGACCGCGACTGTTCAATAAGAATCCGCAGCTTTCTTAAACATTCCACAGCCCAGGGCGACGGAGTTCATGGCCATGTTCTGTTTCAGGATCGATCTCTGAGCACAACCCACGTCCATAACAGAGCGGCCGCGTTGTCAACGGAAGAGTTCACGGTCAGGGCGGGAGAGCCGGTCGACTTCGTGGCCGACTGCGGTGTCAACGAAAGCCACGATAGTTTCACGTGGAAAATCACGCTTGAGCAATCCGTGAACGGTCGACAGGTACGAACGTGGGACTCGAACGCCGAATTTTCGTCGGAAGCCGCGACGTCGCGGCTCGGTGCCGTCGCGCAACTTGCTCAGACTTTGATGCTTGCCAACGAGTTCATGTTTGTCGATTGACCGTGGATCGCAGAGTTCCCCGCCTGATCAGAAGAACGGGAATCTGATTGGCGGAACAATTCCAGGAAACACACTAATGCAGAATCCAGCTGCACTTCAGCGCAACCACACACCCATCGCCATCGGGCGTCGAGACATGCTCACCCGTTGTGGCATGGGCTTTGGCGGACTCGCGCTGGGAGCATTTCTGCAGTCAGATGCTGCGCAGGCCGCCACCGCACCCAGCACAAATCCACTGTTGCCGAAGGTGGCCCATTTTCCAGCGAAGGCAAAACGTGTCATTCATCTGTTCATGAACGGCGGGCCTTCGCATGTGGACACGTTCGACCCGAAACCAGCTCTGCAGAAGTACGGCGGCAAACCAATTCCCGGCGGCAATTTGAAAACTGAGCGTCCCACCGGAGCCGCCTTTCCGTCGCCGTTTCGATTTCGCAAACACGGAGAAAGCGGCATCGAAGTCAGTGAATTGTTTCCATACGTCGCTGAAAATATCGACGACATCGCCGTCATTCGTTCGATGTACGCCGACATCCCCAATCACGAGCCGTCACTGCTGTTGATGAACTGTGGAGAAGCGAGGCTTGTCCGCCCGAGTCTTGGTTCATGGCTGACCTATGGCCTGGGCACGGAGAATCAGAACCTGCCGGCATTCGTGTCGATGTGCCCCGGTGGTTATCCCATTCAGGAATCACAGAATTGGCAGTCCGGATTCCTGCCCGGCGTCTATCAGGGAACGTACGTGGATACCAAACACACTCAGATCGAAAAGCTGATTGAAAACATTCGCAACAATCGAGTGATGCCGCAGCAGCAGTCATTGCAATTGGACCTGTTGAGACAACTGAACGCGAAACACCTGTTGGAACGGCCCGGCGATGCTCAGCTGGAATCCCGCATTCAGTCGTTTGAACTCGCTTTTCGCATGCAGACAGAAGCGGCCGAGGCCTTCGATATTTCTCGAGAACCCAAACACATCCGTGACATGTATGGCGATGGTGTGCATTCACGACAGATCCTGATCGCTCGCCGACTGGTGGAACGCGGCGTTCGCTTTGTTCAGCTGTGGCATGGTGCCGGCCAGCCATGGGACAGCCACGATGACATCGAAGTCAACCATCGTCGCCTTGCCAAACAGTGTGATCAGGCGATTGGAGCCTTGCTGAAAGACCTGAAGCAACGCGGCATGCTGGACGATACTTTGGTGATCTGGGGCGGAGAATTCGGTCGCACTCCGGTTGTGGAATTACCGAAGAAAGGTGCCAATGCCGGAAAAATCAACGGTCGTGACCATAATCATTGGGGCTTCACGACATGGATGGCCGGCGGCGGAGTCCGCGGCGGCTACGTGCACGGTGCGACCGACAAATTTGGATTCAAGGCCGTCAAAGACAAAGTCCACGTCCACGATCTGCACGCCACAGTCTTGAAGCTGCTCGGCTTTGACCACGAAAAGTTCACGTACCGCTATGCCGGCAGAGACTTCCGCTTCACCGACGTGCATGGCCATGTCGTCGAAGAGCTGATCGCCTGACGATGAAACATATCGCGTCTGCAGCTTTTACGAGGACTGCAACGAACGCGAGATTGTCAGTGCCGTCTATCTTAGCGCACATACCATGAGTTAGCTGGCGTACCGGTCCAGCGCTTGCGGTCGCTCTTGGGGGTTGGCCGTGAGGTTCATGAAGGAATTCACCGCAACGGACCGGAAGTCAGGGAGGAAGACGAAGCCGCTCCCGAAAGAATCATCAAATCTGAACACAGATGCAAGAGAGCTTTCGAGGCAATCAAGCTCGAATGCCTCGGAAAATCTGTCATCTTCGGGTAGCGGCATTTCGACCACCTGACTGCTGAGTTTACAACTTACGACAACCATTCATCACACTGCCTGCTGATTTCTCTATGTGCCCGTAAAAGCAAGCGATTACTGCTTGTCGTCAGGTATCGAGGAGTGCATTGCTCGATTGCGAATTCGTTGCATGAGCCCGGCAGCAGATGTTCGCCGGGGATTTCTTTCCGTTCAGCGAATGGGCGGAGTGTGCGTGAGCTGAGTTCGAGATCCCGGATCGCGAGACGCTGACCGACGAGATCCAGGCTTGCGAAGATGCCGAAAACGAAGCGAAGTCGACAATCGACCGGCAGTTCACAACTCAACATGCTCGCACAGAATCTCAGGAAGATTCAGCCAGCAATTCGGATTTGGCCGACCACCAGTCTAGAATTTGATGCTTTATCAAATGCCCGTACCGACTTCATCAAGAGTCGTGTCGGTCCCACAGGCAACAATTCTCATGAACTCAGACAGAAGACAATTCTTCTACTCTCGGTCGAAAGGGTACCAGGAAAATGACAAGTATTGATGTTCAAAAGACAGACAGCATCAGCAGCGAATCACTGGATGCTTTCTGGATGCCCTTCACCTCTAATCGACACTTTAAGCGGAACCCTCTGTTCATCAGCGGCGGACATGGTGCGTACTATACGACTCCAGAGGGAAAGCAGGTGTTTGACGGCTTGTCGGGACTTTGGTGCTGCGGGTTGGGGCATGGCCGAACTGAAATCGTCGATGCCGTCAGCAGGCAGATGGCGCAGTTGGACTATTCACCCGCGTTTCATGTCGGATCAACCATCGCTTTTGAGTTGGCGGATCGTCTGAAGCAGATCGCGCCGGAAGACCTGAACCACGTATTTTTCACGAACTCAGGTTCGGAATCCGCTGACACGTCATTGAAGATGGCACGTGCCTACTGGAGGATGAAAGGGCAACCCGGCAAGACAAAGCTAATCGGTCGAGCCAAGGGATATCACGGGGTGAATCTTGGTGGCACCAGTGTTGGGGGAATTGGTGGAAACCGAAAACTGTTTGGAAGTGGTCTGGATACAGATCACCTGCCGCACACGTTGCTCAAGGAGAACGCCTTTTCTCGTGGGCTGCCGGAAAATGGAGTCGAGCTTGCTGACGAACTTGAGGAACTGGTCGCGCTTCACGATGCCTCAAACATTGCCGCTGTGATCGTTGAACCCTTCTCGGGTTCCGGTGGCGTTATTGTTCCGCCCCAAGGCTACCTGAAGCGACTGCGGGAATTGTGTACCAGGCACGGGATCCTGTTGATTTTTGATGAGGTAATCACCGGCTTTGGGAGGACGGGACAGGCTTTTGCCGCTCAGACTTTCGAGACGACTCCCGACATTATCAATCTCGCCAAAGGGCTCACCAACGGAACTCTCCCCATGGGCGCTGTGATCGCGAAATCTGAGATTTATGCAGCATTCATGGAACAGGAGCTCCCTGAAGAAGCCGTTGAGTTTCCCCATGGATATACCTACTCGGCACATCCGGTGGCGTGCAGCGCAGCGCTCGCAACATTAGATCTCTATGAAACAGATCAGACGTATGCACGCGTCCGGGAGTTGGCACCCTACTTTGAGGATGCAATCCATCAGCTGAAAGGACTGCCCCATATTACGGACATTCGTAATGTGGGACTGGCCGGGGCGCTGCAATTTGCTCCCAGAGGTGCAAACCCAACAATTCGTCCTTACGAAATCTTCCGCAAGTGCTTTGAAGCGGGCGTCTACGTGCGTTGTGGAGGCAACACCATTCAGATCGCGCCGCCGTTCATTTCGGAAAAAGAAGAACTCGACAATCTGTTCAATATCCTGAGCGACGTCATACAGGCAACCGCATAACACTTTTTTCAGTGCGTGGGTCATGGGAAATCGAAACGACGCGCAGGACACGACGGCCGGAAACACTACAGTCATAGGTCATGGATCAATGAAAACTATCGGACACTGGATCAACGGTAAACCTGTTGAGGACCAAAACCGGTTGCAGGATGTCTTCAATCCTGCAACGGGAGAGATTTGCAAACGAGTTGCGCTGGCAAATCGAGCAACAGTGGATGAGGCGATCACTGCAGCTCAGTCTGCTTACTCGGCCTGGCGCAGCACTCCCGCGCTGAAACGAGCCAGGGTGATGTATCGCTTTAAAGATCTTCTGGAAAAGAATGCAGATGAGATCTGTGCTTTGTTGACAGAGGAACATGGAAAAGTGTTGGGGGATGCTCGGGGTGAGTTATCCCGCGCGGTGGAAAATGTGGAATACGCCTGTGGTGCACCGGCCCTGCTTAAAGGAGAGTTCTCAAAGGATGTTGGTCCCGCAATCGACAGCTGGTCTGAGTTCCAGCCTCTGGGCGTCGTTGCGGGGATCACGCCATTCAATTTTCCAGTCATGGTTCCCCTTTGGATGTATCCCGCAGCGATCGTGTGTGGGAACTGCTTCGTGCTGAAGCCTTCAGAACGCACTCCCGGGTCAACAATATTTGTCGCCTCATTGCTTCATGAGGCGGGATTGCCTCCAGGGGTGATGAACGTCGTCAATGGGGACAAAGAGGCGGTGGATTCTCTGCTGGAAGACCCTCGCGTGAAGGGCGTAAGTTTTGTTGGTTCGACCCCCGTTGCTGAAGCGATCTACAACAAAGGCACGGCAGCAGGGAAGCGCGTCCAGGCACTCGGCGGCGCGAAGAACCATGCGATCGTGATGCCGGATGCAGATCTCGACAATGCAGTCAGCGCGTTGATGGGGGCGGCCTACGGTTCCTGTGGTGAGCGCTGCATGTCCATTTCAGTTGCGGTAGCCGTAGGAGAGACGACCGCAGATGCCCTTGTTGGCAAGCTCAGTGAGCAACTCAAAACTCTGAAAGTCGGGCCTGGCATCGACACCTGCTCCGCGATGGGGCCGTTGATCACGGAACCGCATCGAAAAAAAGTGACGGACCTGATCGATTCCGGCGTAACGGCAGGCGCGCAGCTGGTCGTAGACGGGCGTGAATTGCAAATTGCGGAACATGAAAACGGTTATTTCCTGGGGGGCTGTCTTTTCGATCGGGTCACGCCCGAGATGAAAATTTACCAGGAGGAGATTTTTGGTCCGGTGCTCTGTGTGGTCCGCGTAGAAACCATGGAACAGGCCATGCAGCTGATCAATGATCACCAGTATGGAAACGGCACCTGCATCTTTACACGTGATGGAGAAGCGGCCCGCTATTTCAGCGACCATATTGAGGTTGGCATGGTGGGAATCAATGTTCCGTTGCCGGTGCCGGTGGCCTATCACTCCTTTGGCGGATGGAAACGCTCTCTCTTTGGTGACCTGCATGCTTATGGTCCTGACTCAATACGATTCTACACCAAGCGAAAAACCATCACACAACGCTGGCCATCCGCCGGTGTTCGCCAGGGAGCAGACTTTGCATTTCCCACCCATGATTGAGAGCTCCAGGGGCAGTTTCCCGCCCTGGTGGTTTCTGAATCGCGGCTGGCCGAAGCCCGTGAAAGCACGCCCGCTTGTTCCGGGACGTGTCAATGAGTAGCCAGCTGTTGCAGAAGTCATGTAGGGTGTGTGCTTGCACGCACGACGACTGTGCGAGAAAATTTCCATGGAGCTGAGCGACGTTGCTCCTTCAGGTACAAGGTGCGATCCGCTAATCTTGGTCCGTGACTTACGGCACATGCTGCCCGGTCCGGTGATCGGTGCGTGCAAGCACGCACCCTACCGGACTTCAGATTCGTTGCGGCTACCGACCTTCGATCACAGCAACCGCCTTTGCAGCGGAGCTTCGTGCCCGTTCGTTGGCGCGAACGACGGCTCGTGATGACAGTTCTTTCGCCATTTTCAGTTCACCGGCTTTGAAGTACGGCACCTTGCCGACGACGACATACGAAAACTTCGCGGCGAGTTCTCTCCAGCTCATTTCGTCCGTACGATTCCACACGGCTGCCTGGGCCGCCTGGGGGTTAAGTGTGTCGGTACCGACCAGCGCGATCAGTTCCTGCAACACTCGATCCTTGGTGTAGTCACTGACCTTCATCAGCTTGAAACTGGCCCGGGGCGTGGGGTCCGGCTTGCCGTGGTTCAGGCAGGCAGAAACGTAAGGCACGCCGACTGTTGCCTCCGGCGGAATGGAAAAGAACCCCGGGCCACCGCCGCCTGGATTTCCGTTGCCATTGCCATTGCCAAATAGATTCTGTCCGTTACCTGCACCGTTCTGCGGTTGGAATCCGCCACCCACCGACTGCTGGCCACCTTGCTGCTGCTGCGGCTGACCTCCAAACAGGTTATTGCCGCCGCCCCCAGCATTGCCTCCCGGCTGAAATTGTTTCAGGACGTGAACGGCCACGAATGCATTGGGGAGTTGCACGGTCAGTGGTTCGTCTGTGGTATTCGTGATCAGGACGTTCCCACCTTGAGGCCCCAGCGCGATGACCTTGGTGGCGAACGCACCCTCTTCCATGCCGGCAAACAATTCGACCTTCCTGGCAGCCGGATCAAACTTTGGCTGCGTGATCGTTCGAGTGGCCGACTTCGTTCGGCGGCCCGGCTCAACGCACTGAGCACTCTGCAGGAACACGACGGAGGTCACGATGGCAAACAGGAAACCCGCGTGAAAGCGATGCGACATGACACTGAACTCCCGTGAATAGGCTGACTCGAATGCCTCAGGTGATGAGGTCGTGGACGACTGAGGCCTCGAAACGAATTTCGAACCGGAACATCCGGCAGTTTTTCCTGTTTTCCGGGATTCAGCGAAAATCCCGCGACCGCGACTCCAGCCGTTCCAGCATTTCTGACACATCGTCCAGTCGATCACAGACAACATGAATAACGTCGCCCTCCCGCTGTAACCGTCCGGACGCCATCAGCACGGTCGCAAAACGGGCGGTCTGCCGAAAACGTTGCCACACATTGGGGTAGATCACCAGGTTGGCAATGCCGGTTTCGTCCTCCAGTGTCATGAAGGTGATGCCCGCTGCGGTTTGAGGCCGCTGCCGCATCAGCACCAGTCCCGCCACTTTCACCCGACGATCCGGTGCATGTTCTGCAAGGCCCGCAGCTGAGATCGCCCGCAGCACAGTCAGCTGTTCACGCAGAAACGACACGGGATGTTGTTTCAGTGACAACCCGGCGGTCGCGTAGTCCTGAACAACACTGTCCTGATCTGACATCGTTGGCAGATTGGGATCCGCCTCGTCGGCCACCGGACGATCCAGATCTTTGAACAGCGGCATCGCCTGTTGCGCCGGTAACGACTTCCATAACGCATCACGTCGATTGATATCAATCGCTGTAAATGCGTCTGCTCGTGCTAACTGCTGCAGCGCAGTACGTCCAAGTGCCGTTCGTTTGGCAAAGTCATCGAAGGACGTAAACATTCCGCCACTGCGCCTTGCATTTTCAATGACGACGGCGTGTTCCTGAGAAAACCCTCGCAGAACACGAAAGCCAAGTCGCAGGCTGTGGTTCTCGTCGTTGTGGTCGAGCGGCACATGATTGCTTGACACAGTGTCAGCATTGATTGCATCGCCCAATGGCTCAAGCGTGCAGTCCCAGCAACTGAAATTGACGTCCACACAACTGACATGCACACCGTGCTCACGAGCATCGCGTACCAACTGAGCCGGTGCATAGAAACCCATCGGTAGACTGTTAATCAGGGACGCTGCGAACACGGCCGGGTGATATCGCTTCAACCACGCCGAAACATAAACCAGCAGCGCAAAGCTGGCAGCGTGTGATTCCGGAAAACCATACTCGCCAAAACCGCTGATCTGTTTGAAGACTCGTTCCGCGAATTCTCTTTCGTAGCCGTTGGACAACATGCCGTCCACCAACTTGCGCTGGAACTGTTCGATCACGCCCGTCTTCCGCCACGCGCCCATCGCTCGCCGCAGCTGGTCGGCTTCACCCGGTGTAAAACCGGCCGCGACGATGGCCAGTCGCATCGCCTGCTCCTGAAAGATGGGTACGCCCAACGTCTTGTGCAATACGTTACGGAGGGCCTTGTTCGGGTACTCGACCGGTTCCTCGCCGCTGCGGCGTCGCAAATACGGGTGCACCATGTCACCCTGAATCGGCCCGGGGCGAACGATGGCCACTTCGATCACCAGATCGTAGAAACAGTGCGGCCTCAGTCGTGGCAGCATGCTCATCTGAGCACGACTTTCGATCTGAAACACGCCGACCGTATCCGCCGCGCTGACCATGTCGTAGACGGCGTCGTCTTCAGACGGCACGTTCGCCAGCGTCAATTCCCGACCGTGATGCTGTTTGACCATTTCAAAGCAGCGGCGGATGCAGCTGAGCATGCCCAGCGCCAGACAGTCAACTTTCAGCAGTCCCAGAGCGTCAAGATCGTTCTTGTCCCACTGAATCACTGTCCGACCGGGCATTGCCGCATTTTCGATGGGAACCAGCTCACTCAGCGGCCCCCGCGACATCACCATGCCGCCCACATGCTGCGACAGGTGCCGCGGAAAGCCCAGCAGTGTGTCGACCAGTTTGATCAGCCGCCGGCCCAGCAGTGAATCCGGATCAATGCCGCCTTCGCGAACACGTTCCGGCATCTGCTCTGACTGATCCACGTGTTCCAGCTGCGACGCCAGTTTGTCGATACGATCATTCGACAGCGCCAGCGTCTTTGCCACATCACGAACGGCGGACCGTGGCCGATAAGTAATCACGACGCCCGTCATTCCGGCTCGCTCACGACCGTAGCGTTCGTACAGATACTGCAGCACCTCTTCGCGGCGTTCGTGCTCAAAGTCGATGTCGATGTCCGGTGCTTCATCGCGTTCTTTGCTGATGAATCGTTCGAACAGAACGTCAATGCGTTCCGGGTCAACAGACGTCACGCCCAGACAAAAACAAACGACCGAATTCGCCGCGCTGCCTCGGCCCTGGCACAGAATCCCGCGAGACCTGGCAAAGCGCACAAGATCGTAAACGGTCAGAAAGTAGGCCTCGTACTTCATCTCGTTGATCAACGACAATTCGTGTTTGATCAGGTTAGTGACTTTTTCCGGAACACCATCGGGGTATCGTTTTTCCACACCTCGCCACGTCAGGTCGGCAAGATGCTCAGATGATGTGATTCCGTCGGGCACCAGTTCTTCCGGGTACTCGTAACGCAGCTCATCCAGCGAAAAACTGCAGCGGTCCGCGATTTCAACAGTCCGCTGCAGCAGCTCGGCACGGTCTTCAAACAGACGCAGCAGATCCGATGTCGGCTTTAAGAAACGCTCGCCGTTCGGATGCAGTTCGTGTCCCAGAGACTGCAGAGTCGCGTTGCAGCGGATGGCGGTCACGACATCGTGCAGCGGTCGTCGTTGAGTCACGTGGTAGTGCACGTCGTTCGCGACAGCCAGTGGCACATTCAGCCGATCACAGATTTCCAACCAACGATGTAATTTCGCTGAGTCGTTCGGGCCAAGATGCAGTTCCGCCAGGGCATAACAGCGGTCACCAAAGGCAGTTTGGCAGCGAGTCAGCTGCTGTTCCAGGATTTCACTTCTCACGTCTGACTGAAAGGTACGAGTGTAACGCTGCTGACTTTCCGTCGACATGGGAACGCAGCACAGCAATCCTTCGTTGTGCTCAACGATGTCCGCAAACGTAAGACGACATTCTCCCTTTGGTGCACGACGGCGGCCGACGGTAATCAACTGTGACAGTCGACCATAGGCAGCTCGGTCCGTGGCCAGCAGCACAACGGCCGGTCCATCTGACGGAACGATCTCTGCACCGATCAGTAGCTTCAACCCGGCTTTCTTTGCGGCGACGTGTGCTCGAACAATGCCCGCCAGGCTGTTGCGATCAGTAACCGCCAGCGCCCGGTAACCCAGACTCTGTGCGGTAGCGACCAGTTCGTCCGCGTGAGATGCGCCTTCCAGAAAGGAAAAGTTGGTCCGGCAATGCAGCTCGGCATACGGCAACGGCGTTTGCCCGGACCCTGGCAGAACCGGAAGCGGTCGGCGAACAGGCTGCTGATATTCCGGTATTTCTGGCACAATGCGCTACACCATCGCCCGCACTGCTGAGGCCAGACGCTTCATGCCCTCGCGGATGCCTTCAATGTCAAGAACGCCGTAACTCAAACGCATCTGGTTGTGGGGCCGCTGGTCCCAGTCGGACGGGTAACACAATTCTCCCGGCACGTACATGACCTTATCCGTGTGGATTGCGCGTTTGAACAGCTCACTGTCGAAGCCGGTCGGTATGTTTTCCGGCAGCGTCATCCACACATACAACCCGCCATTCGGGTGCAGCCATGAGACGCCTGGAATGTCGGAAAAGAATTCGTCCGCAGCGACCAGCATAGCGTCGCGTTTGCCTTTGTAGCTTTGCTGCAGCATAGACACGTGTTGACGATACGCGCCTGACTGCAGCACTGTGGCCACGACGTTCTGGCTGAGATGTCCGGAACCAAAATCTTCGTTGGACTTGAGATCCAACACGGGCTTCACCAGCTCCCGCGGCAACACACCCACTCCGACTCGCAAGCCTGGCGAAAAACTTTTCGAGAACGTCTGCGACAATATCACGTGTTGCCGACCATCATCATCCGGCAGGTCGTATGAAAAAATACTCGGCTGTACCGGACCATCGTAATGCAGTTCCCGGTAGGCCGCATCTTCCAGCAGAAAGATGTGCTGTTCAGCGGACCATTTGCGCACGATGTCCACCAATTGAGGTCGTCGCTCGGCGCTGACCGAGATGCCAGCCGGGTTGTCGTGGTAACTGACTACATACACCAGCTTGACTCTGTGCAGCTGACCTTCGTCACTCAGTCGCTGCAGTTCGGCATCCAGCGCATCCGGACACATTCCGTTCTCGTCTGTCGTGACGGGAATGGCCTTGGCGCCAACTACGTCAAGGACTCCCAGATAGACAAAGTACGTCGGGGCCGCCACAAGGCAGATGTCGCCGGGATTGAACAACGCCTGAGACACCAGCAGCAGCAACTGCTGTGAACCGGTGGTCAGCACAATGCGTTCCAGCGGCAGCGATTTCACACGCTGCGAGTCACCTTCGAGTTCAGCAAGATAGGCACGAAACACTTCGCGCAGGCTGCCAGAACCTGGCGTTGTGCCGTACTGCAGGGTTGACTTTCCGGCAGCTCCGTCCAGAAGTTTCGCGGTGGTCTCGCGGACAAGATCCACCGGAAGTGTTTCCGGATCCACAAACCCGGCCGCCAGCGAAAGGCAGTCGGCGTTCTCGATCCCCTGCTGCATCAGAAAGCCAATGGCCTGCGCAGAAGCTCGATCAGCCATCGATGCCGGTTGAAATTTCGTGTCTGTTGCTGACACTGAAGGTTTCCTTTTCTGCCGCGGGAAGGAACGTAAGAGACCCGGTCTCTCACAGAGACCGGGTCTCTTACGTCGACACCAAAATGCTATGGCCGACTGTCAGTCGGCGGAACCCTGAGCGGCGATTGCTTTGGCAACTTCGCGGAAGTACATCCGAATCAGTGCCTGGTACTCGCTGTCGCGACTGGCCGCGACGCCATCGGATGTTTCTGTATCCAGTTCTTCGTTTTGCTGACCCCAGTTGCGCGAACCGGCCACGCCATTGGCGGCATCGGGCAAGAGACCGTCCCACATGGCGACGTTGCCCATCGCATCCCGACCGGCCGTCGACGGCTGAGACCCGTCAGACATCTGCCCGGGATTGAACTGTTCGGGCAGCGCCTGCTGTGCCGCCTGAGCCAGCTGTTGAGCGGCATCGGAAAGCTGTTGGGCTCCGGAAGGTTGGCCCGGCTGACCCTGACTTCCCGGCGAGGGTTGACCGTTCTGTCCCTGCTGACCGCTTTGTGACTGCTGGCCCGACGGAGGTCCTTCGGCGGCAGCGGCCTGGTCGCCTGGGGCTGGTTGACCCTGTTGTCCCTGCGATGCCTGTTCAGAAGATTGATCCGACTGTTGCTGTGACGAGGCCTGTTCCGACGACTGCTGCATCGCCTGAGCTGCCTGTTGCAGATCCTGCAACGCCTCGGCCACACTTTCGCCAACTTCAGTCGGGACGGGTGACGGCTGATCGTTTGGTTGCTGTCCAGCCTGTTCAGCCAGCTGAGCCAGTCGATTCAGCTGAGCCTCAGTTTCGCGGCCGGATTCAACGGCGTTCTTAAGTTCGCCCTGCTGCAGTTGCGAACTTGCCTGCTGGCTTTCCTGCTGAGCCGTGATGGCCGCCTGCTGCGCTTCCTGAGCCTGCTGCCCTTCCTGCTGCATTGCCAGCTCGGGCAGGTTCAGGCGTTCCGCAAGATCCCCGAGTTGTTGTGGCAATTCTGCTGCCTGTTGAGCGATACCCTGCTGCGACTGCTGCTGTGCAGCAGCCTGTGAGGCGTCATCCAGCTGAAGTCGGTCCACGATGTCGGCCATGCGACGCAGCTCTTCGCTCATCCCCTGCGTTTGCTGACGTTGATCCTCATGGACGGCGTCAGTCAGCTGTTCGGACGTCTGATTCGCCGTTTCCGATGCCCGTCGAAGTTGTTCGGCAGATTTGGAAAATCGCCCCGCAGACGCCTCTTCGTGTCCCCGTTGAGCTCGTTCTGCTGTTTGCTCAGCCGTTTGACGAGCCCTGTCGTTGGTTTCAGGATCGGCCTGTAAACCATCCGATGCCTGTTCGGCGGCTGCCGCCAATTCGTCAAGCCGATTCAGCAAATCACGCACCGGACCATCCTGCCGTTCACCCTGTGGCAGCTCGACCGGATCCGTTGCTGCGTCACGCTGCTGCGGCGGTTCCCCATCGTCCTGCGTTCCGTATGACAGAGCTGCCAGGTTCCGTTTTTCACGTAACTGTTGAAGCTGTTCGCTGATCTGTTCCAGCCGGTCTGCCAGCTGTGCAGATTGTTCAGCGGCCGCTGCGCGCTGCTGCGGCGATTCGGGTGCAGGGTCACTTTCCGGAGGATCGTTTTCATTGACCGTCGCATCGTCTTTGGCTGCAATCGCCAGCTCGCGGCCCGTCGTATCCAGTTCTGCAGCGACCTCATCAGCGTTTTGCTGAGGAGCTGCCAGATTACCACGTTGCAGATCTTTAACGGCTGCTTCCAGCTTGTCGACGTCAGCTGCCGCGACAGGCAAATTCAGTTTCTCGATCTTTTCATTGAGGGAATTCGCTTCCTTCCGAACCTGATCCAGGTCTTTGGCAAGCTGCCGAGTTTCCATGGCGACCTGCCGAGCTTCTTCGTCAACGCCGGTCGCCACGCGTTGTTGCTGTTCCGCCAACTCCCGCGCCAGTTCCGCCAGTTCCGTCAACTGGTCACGCTGAGCTCGTTGCGCTGACTCCAGCAGTTCCGGCTGTTCCCGCAGCAACTGGCTCAACTCTGCACTCAGTTGCTGGCGTTCCGCGTTGAGTTGCTGCTGCCGCTGTTCGAGTTGCTGTTGCCACTGCTGCTCGCTCATTTCTTCCGGGCGACGTGTCGGATCGTTCCGATCCTGATCGAGCAGTTCGGCGTCCCTGGCCAACTGCTCGGCATCGATCGCCAGCCGATTAAGTTCCGCGAGATCCTGTTCCAGCCGCGCCGTTTCTTCGATCTTCGCGATCTCAGCCTGCAGCTCGCGGCGAATGTCTTCCAGTTTGTTGGCAGATTCCTGTAACTGCTGAGGTGCTTCACTGCGATTCTGACTGGCGGCCGCGTCCAGCATTTCGGGCACTTCGTCACGGATCTGTTCGCCCAACTGCTGTAACTTCACCGCGGATTCCCGCATCATCGGATGAGTGGCGACTTCTTCGGCCAGCTGTTCCAGAATACGGCCCTGCTGCTGTTCCTTTTCGCTCAGTCGTTGCGTCTGTTCCCGAACGGCATCGTCCCAGGCTTCGCGTGCCTTCTCTCCCAGCTCGGTCGCTTTCTTTGCATCCTTTTCCAGCTGATGTTCCATCGCCTTTAAGGCATCGATCAGCTCTTTGGTCTCCTGCTCAAGTGCCCGCGCTCCGGCAGCTTTCGCATTGTCGTCCATACGAATGGTGAATTCCTGCGACCATACTTCCTGTGGCCACGGGTCGGGGCGTTCGTCAGCCACGCGGACTCGCAACGTCACTGCGTCACCGGATACAGATTCAAGGTCCGTCAGCTTCAGGCGGAAACCGTGAGTGACTTCCAGGGCACCGTGATCAAAGTCGGTCGCAGGAATAATCTTCGTGACATCTTCATTGCGGCGGTAGTGCAGCTCCAGATCGCCAATACCGATGTCGTCAACAACAAAAACGTTAACGGGAATGATGTCATCGGGACGAAATCGGTCGCCGTCGCGAATCCCGGCAACTTTCAATTCCGGAGGTCGATCGTACACAACCTGAATGCGACGATCCGGTTCCGATGAATTGATCAGACCGTATTCGTCGACCACTTCCAAAACAAAGTCGCCACCGACATCGGCTGTCATTTCAAACACGGCGGCTAATCCATTGGCGGTCAGCACACCACTCACCTGAGTGGCCAGTGGTTCCATCGCTGCGACAAGTTCTGCCATCGGATCTTCTTCGAAAATCTCTTCGCCGGTGACGTTATCAAACTCGCGGTCCATCAGTTCCATTTCGTTCGGCGGCCGTTGATCACGCAGCAACCACAGTAACGTGGCACTCGACACCGGCTTGTTGAACTCCAGCAGAATCTCCATCCGGCTGCGTTCGAAGACACTCATTTCGCCCATCATGCCGTCAAAACGTTCCACCGCGCGCCCGGTGTAGACTGGCGGTGTGACAGTCATCACGGCCAGCTGTATCTCAGGTGCGTCGACAACGTTGACGGTGAACAATTCCGTCCTGGCACCGCCGCCTACAACTCGGTACTGCACAGCATTCGCAATTCTTGAAATCTCGGCTATGTAGGAACCACTGATTTCGTCAAAGTTCATCGGCAGCGATTCGGTGTGACCGGTATCGGCGGTGAGCTGCAGTTCGACCTGTTCCGGCCGATCGCCAACAGAATCCGTTCGCCAGAGCGCAACGGCTGCGATCCGGACGTTGGTTCCACGTGCGACCGTTCGATTCCCGTCGGCCACGTCAAAGTGCAGATTGCTGGCTGTTGCCAGATTGGCGAACGGAGTGATCATTCGCTGCAGCAGCAACTGAGAACCGGACGGCCACAGCAGCACCGGCAACATGGCCGCGACAATCAGCCCGGCGGCGGTACCGCAGCGTTTCTTCGTCTTGCCGGTGTTCACGACTTCGCGGAATTCGATTTGTCCCAGACAGGCAGCCACCTGATCCCGCAGGCGTTCACGCATGACGGCGGACCCGGCTTCGCCAACGGTGGCTTCCGGCCGCTCGATTGAAATCAGTGTTGCCAGACCTTCGTGCAGATCCGGAAACGACAGGTCAATCGCGGCCCCCAATTCCGTTTCAGAAACGGAAGTCATCAGTGGAGCGACCATGAACTTCCAGCCAATCCAGCCGCAGACCAGAAAAAAGCTGACAAGCAGAATCGCCCGAATAGTGGACGGAAGTCCAATCAGATAATCCAGCAATGCTGCGGCCAGCAGGTACGCGATTACCGCGATCAGCAGTGTCGCAAGTCCGCGCAGGAAGGCATGACATGCGACCCGACGGCGGCAGCTGTCCAACAGTTCAATGACTTCGGGACTGCGGGATAAAACTGCTGATGACATTAACTATCGCTCCACTTAATGATCGTGCCGTTTTCCTTCACCCTCCTTTTCAAGGAGGGTCGAGCCTAAGCGCGGGGAGGTTCCAGCGCGGTCACCCTCTCCTCAGTTAGGCTCGACTCTCCCGCCAGCGGGAGAGTAAAAACTGAACTGAAGTGAACTGCCTCCAGATGGTTCGCGTTGTGTTGTCCGTGGGCAGAATTGTATCCGCAAGTCATAGCCACGGAACTAGTTCTCGGAATTGTTGGCCGTCGATCTGCCGAATATCGCGAATTGTCACTCAATTTCCGGTTTTCGCACTCAGTGATTGAACGCAGCTCGTCATTGAGGAATACTTCTTCAAACTGCAGTGAATCCGGCGTTTGTGCGCCACGAACAACAGGAAACTGCTGAGGTGTTCGTAACAAAATCCTACAGATTACGCTTTTGAATTGTGTCACCATCGCCTCGCACAGAGACACCTGGCTGCAAGGCAGGCAACACGCCTCACTTTTCAGAACGCCATCACATAACGAGCGGCTGGCCGCTCGACAGGCAATACCATGACCCATCAGGCCCACATGATTCAGGACGTCAATATCCGGGAGAACATCCCGCTGACCGCACCCGCACAGCTCAAGGCTGAGCATCCGCTGACGGACGACACGGCGAAATTCGTTTACGACTCACGGGAAGCCGTGAAACGAATCCTGAAAGGTGAAGATCGCCGGCTGATCGCGATCGTCGGACCGTGTTCGATTCACAACCGCGACATCGCTATTGAATACGCCAGCCGACTGGCACCGCTGGCGGCCGAAGTCAGTGAACGCATTGTTGTTGTCATGCGAGTCTACTTCGAGAAACCTCGTACCACGGTCGGCTGGAAAGGTCTGATTAACGATCCACACCTGAACGGCACATTCGATCTGGCGACCGGTGTCGGGATGGCCCGTGAAATCCTGCTGGAAGTCAACAAAGCCGGAGTACCGGCCGCTACGGAAATGCTGGAACCGATCACACCCCAGTACATCGCCGACCTGATCACCGTCGCATCCATCGGTGCCCGCACGACGGAATCACCGACGCACCGCCAGATGGCCAGTGGGCTGTCGATGCCCGTTGGATTCAAGAACAGCACAGAAGGCAGCCTTGAAGTCGCGACCAACGCAATGAGCGCTGCTCGAGCGGAACACTGTTTTCTGGGAATCGACAACGACGGCAAAACGTGCATCGTGAATACGCGCGGCAACGACATGGGACACCTGATCCTGCGCGGCGGTCGCACCGGTCCGAACTACGATGCCACCAGTCTGGCCGAAGCCAGCCGCCTGCTGAAAGACGCGGACCTGCCACCAAGATTTGTCGTCGACTGCAGTCATGCCAATTCCAGCAAGGACTACACCAGACAGCCTCTCGTCTGGAACGACGTCATCCGGCAACGGGCCGACGGCAACGACACGATTGTGGGACTGATGCTGGAAAGTAACCTGAATGCCGGCAAGCAGGCTCTCGGATCCGACCTGAGTGCTCTGGAACACGGTGTGTCAATCACCGACGGCTGTATCAGTTTCGAGCAGACGGAAGATCTGCTGCGGTCAGCGTACGAGACTCTGGGCCAGACAGCGGCTGTACTCGAAGCGTAACTCTTATCAACTTGTCCTTCCGGCTGAGCTTATGCAATCACCTGCTCTGCAGCTGCTGTCCTTCCTGTTGATGCCCGCGGCGTCAATGGTGGCAGCAGCTGGAGCAGATTACCTACGCGACGTGAAGCCGCTGCTGGAACACAAATGCTACGCCTGTCACGCGGCATTGAAGCAGCAGGCCGGGTTGCGACTGGACACGGCGGCGTCGTTGGTTGCGGGTGGTGATTCGGGTGCTGCAGTCACCGCCGGCAGACCGAATGACAGCCTGCTGATTGACGTGCTGACCGGCGAGGCGGGTTTTCGCATGCCTCCGGCGAATGAAGGTTCGCCGCTGACGGAGCAGGAAATCGATTTGATTCGTGCCTGGATCGCGGACGGCGCGCATGGTCCCGCTGACGAACAGCCGCAGAAGGACCCAACGTTGTGGTGGTCGTACCAAAGGATCGAGCGACCGGAACTGCCTGACGTCACGGAAACTGACTGGTGCCGCAACGAAATCGATTACTTCGTCGCGGCAGCGCGGGAAACGAAAGAGCTGCCGCACGTCACCGAGACGTCCAGGGCGGCATGGTTGCGGCGAGTGTTCCTGGACCTGATCGGTTTACCGCCGACTCGTCAGGAGCTGCACCGATTTCTCGCGACTGATTCTCCGTCTGCGTACGAAAACGTCGTCGACGAATTACTGAATCGTCCGCAGTACGGCGAACGGTGGGGACGGCACTGGATGGATGTCTGGCGCTACAGCGACTGGTATGGCAGCCGCGGCATCAACGAAATCCGTTACAGCCAACGACACATCTGGCGTTGGCGCGACTGGATCGTTGATTCTCTGAATGCCGACAAGGGCTACGATCAGATGATTCGCGAGATGTTGGCGGCCGATGAGATCTCAGGTGGAGATCCTGCCGTGCTGCCGGCAACCGGATATCTGGGACGCAACTGGTACAAGTTTGACCGAAATGTCTGGATGTTTGAAACGGTCGAACGGACCGGTGAGGCGTTTCTGGGCCTGACGTTTCGATGTTGTCGCTGTCACGACCACAAATTTGATCCGATCAGCCAGGAAGACTACTTCCGCTTCCGCGCATTCTTTGAACCGCATGACGTGCGCACCGATCGAATCTCGGCGCTGACGGAGACTCAGAAGGACGCCACGCTCGGTCAGGTGCTGTCTGACGGAATTGCTCTGGTTTACGACAAGCATCCCGACGTGCCGACATTCCGCTTTGAACGCGGCGACAATCGGTATCCGGACGAGACGAAATTGTTGAAGCCCGGTGTGCCCGCATCGCTGGGGGGCGAAGTCCACATCTCCGAGGTTGATCTTCCGGCGGAAACATGGTTCCCCATGCTGCGGCCCGGCGTCCGCGAATCTGTCATCAGGAAAGCGCGGAAACTGACATCTGCCACTGAAGCTCACCTGAAAGAAAAACAGACGGAAGCAGGACTGGCTGCGGCAAAGCTGGCTGCCGCCGTTGAAGCCGAACAAGTGTCTTCGGAGGAGCCGGAAGTCTTTGTGCAGGAGGATTTTTCCGCGGCTGCATCGAAATTCTGGGAAACCGTCAACGGGACATGGGCATACGATGACGGCAAGTTGACTCAGTCTGCGGTGACCAGTTTCGCCACGATGGTCAGCAAACAGAATCACCC
Organism: Fuerstiella sp.; assembly: GCA_039831575.1. Lineage (GTDB taxonomy): Bacteria > Planctomycetota > Planctomycetia > Planctomycetales > Planctomycetaceae > Fuerstiella. Next base: position 21,011 of record JBDONA010000423.1, read on the forward strand.
GCGAGATTTCCACGTTCATCTGCGTTACCGGCCGCTCAGTCCCGGCACGTACCGATCGATCGGATTCAGCTTCGACTATCAGGACAAGGGCCAATCGCAGGACGTCTACACCGCCACCGGCGACAGTCGTCAAAGCGTGCAGGCATTTCATCGCGTTGGCGGAAAACAGGTTTATCCCACAGCGGGAATTGTCGCCGCAGAACTGACAGTCGGCGAAGAGGCCGTACTGGACGTTTCTATCCAGGGCTCAAAACTCACCATTGATCTGAACGGCAAACGGAAGCTGGACTATGTCATGCCGGTTCAGCGGCGTGACGGTCGGTTCGCCCTGTGGGTTCATCAGGGGGCGGCGGAATTCCTGGAACTTAAGATTACCGGACATCGTGATTCGATCGACACGCTGGAGCAACGAAAACGAGACGCTGTTCGCGCCGTTCAGCTTGCCCATGCCGAGCGAAGACTCGCACGCGGGGAAGCCGAATCCGTGCGCCTGCGGCTGGCGGCTGATGTGGCGACGCACCTCGAAAATGACAGACAGGCAGCAAAGCAGAGCGCTTGGGAAGCGTCAGCAGCAGAACTTGCAGTGGCCGTCCTGCAGGCGGAAGTTGATATCCTGAAGGCAGCAGCGTCGAAGGCTGAACGTGCCGCGGCCAGAGCGAAACTGACGACGGCACGCGCAGAAGTGACAGCCGCTGCTAAGAAACCGACAGAGTCCTACACACCGATCGGCGAGCAGTTCCCGAAGACGAGTACTGGCCGACGCAGTGCCCTGGCGAAGTGGATCACCAGGCCGGACAATCCACGTACGGCGCGGGTGGCGGCCAACCATTTGTGGGGACGCCACTTGGGGCAGCCACTGGTGGCCACGCCGGAAAACTTCGGATTGAATGGCCGACAGCCCACACACCCACAGTTACTGGACTGGCTGGCCACACAGCTGATTCACGACGACTGGAAAATGAAGCCTCTCCACAAACAGATCGTTCTGTCCGCCACCTACCGCATGGCGACGATGGCAGACTCTAACGATATTGCACAGGACCGCGATCCGGACAATCGTTTTCTGTGGCGGATGAACTCACGCCGGATGGAAGCCGAAGTCGTACGGGACAGCTGCCTATTCCTGGCCTCCCGGCTGGACCTGACATTGGGCGGCCCGGAGATCTCAGAAGCGGACGGTGAGAAAACTCCGCGTCGCAGTCTGTACTTTCGCAACACGCCCAACGAAAAGATGGCCCTGCTGGAAGTCTTCGATGTCGCCGATCCGAATTCCTGTTATCGCCGCAAGGAAAGCGTCGTGCCGCACCAGTCTCTGGCCATGATGAACAGCGGCTTGACGCTCGACAGCGCACGCACAATTGCCGAGCAACTTGCTGACGAAGCGGACTTCGTGACCGCAGCGTTTGAAACGGTATTGTCACGAAGTCCAACCGTTGAAGAAGCAGCTCGCTGCCGCATGTTTCTGGCCGAGCACACAGGCTTACTGCAGACGGCTCCGACAGAGCAGTTTGCAGCCGGCGGTTCGGCCACGCGTGCTCCATCCGCAGACGCAGGAATGCGTGCCAAAGAAAACCTGGTCCATGTTCTTTTTTTGCATAACGACTTCGTGACGATAAGATAACACCCCCTTTTCCAGCGCTCAGCACTCTGGAGACGCAATGACCAGACTATCAAAGCAAGTGCCTTGCGGCGGTCGCCATCGGCGCCAGTTTCTGGCGGACACGGGGCTCGGCTTCACCGGTTTGGCTCTGGGCGCCATGCTGCATCGCGATGGTTTGGGCGCGGAAGCGGCAGAGTCGCCGACGGGCCAGTCACATTTTGCACCAAAAGCCAAAAGTGTGATCTGGTTCTTTATGAATGGCGGCACCAGCCATCTGGAATCCTTCGATCACAAGCCCGCTCTGAACAGACACGCGGGCAAAACGATCGAAGAAACTCCGTACAAATCGGAAGTTCTGGATTCACCGTTTTACCGCAAGAACGTGCGGGACTTTGCCGGAAAACCGCGAGACCTGATGGCACAGGTTTATCCATTGCAGGTTGGCTTTCAACAACGCGGTGAAAGCGGAATCGAAGTCAGCGACTGGTGGCCTCATGTAGGCAGTTGCATTGATGACATCGCCGTTGTGCGTTCCATGTGGACCACCGACAACGATCACGCCGCACAGCTGCAGTTTCATACCGGCCGACACATTTTCGACGGCTTCTTTCCATCGATTGGTTCATGGGTGCACTACGGGCTGGGCAGCCTTAACGAAAACCTGCCGCAGTTTGTGGTGATGGGGCCGCCGCCTGGCGATTGCTGTGGTGGCGTTGGTGCTCATGACGGAAGTTACCTTGGTCCGGAACATGCCGGAGTGCGAATGACTCTGGATCCCCAAAACCCTCTTCCTTTTGGTACGCCGGGCAACAAGGTGGGTATCAGGGAACGTCGTGACCAGCTGGACCTGCTGAGCGATCTCAATCAGTTGACCGCCGTTCAATATCCGGACGATCAACAACTGGCAGCCCGGATCAAAGCATACGAACTGGCGTTTCGTATGCAGATGTCGGTGCCCGATATTGTCAACCTGTCCACCGAAACGCGTGAAACCCAGGCAGCGTACGGTCTGGATAACAAAGCGACCGAAGGCATGGGGCGTCAGGCCCTGGCGGCTCGACGTCTGGTGGAACAGGGCGTCCGCTTCGTGCAGATTTACGATGGCGGCGGTGGTGGAGGCGGCTGGGACGCTCATACCAAGCTGAAAGAAAACCACACTCGCAACTGCGGTCGCGTCGACAAACCAATCGCCGCACTGTTAAAGGATTTGAAGCAACGAGGACTGCTGGAAGAAACCCTCGTGGTGTGGGCGACCGAATTCGGACGAACTCCCGGCGCCGAAAAATCTGATGGTCGCGATCATCATCCGTATGGCTTCTCCGTCTGGATGGCCGGTGGCCGTCTGAAGGGCGGCCTTGCCCACGGCGCGACCGACGAGCTTGGATTTCACGCGGTGGAAGACCGACACTACGTCACCGACATTCATGCCACCGTACTGCATCAGCTGGGACTCGATCCACGTCGCCTGGAAGTTCCGGGCCATAAGCGTCTGAAAATCGACCTTGGCAAACCCATGGATGCCATCATCGCGTAACGCGTCCGTGATGGATTTCAACGGATGGTCCGATGGTCTTCGGTTTCCGCCTGCGATGTCGACGGGCCACACCGTACGAAGGCCAACGAAGGTTTTCTGATCGCGCCGCCACCTCGCCTGTCGAGGTGGTGCTCGGGCTCTTAGACGATTCGTTCTTCGCTCGTACGTGGAATCCGGTCGTCGTTTTCTGACGCCTGCCCCCCCGGGGTGCAGTAACGGATAGTGTTTTTTAAGTGGCGAGTGTATTCCAGTATTGATTCCATTGCTCGCTGTACATGAGGGCGCAGAGACCCGCCAT
>JBDONA010000855.1:0-5522 GCA_039831575.1 Fuerstiella sp.
CCGTTGAGTCTGACTTGGCGGGGTGCTTTTTGTGGCCCGTCCATGTGGTCGTGCAGATCTGAACCCTGGACGGCAGGGCGTGTCATGGCCGCCAGAGACGTCGGGGGCCGCAGTGTCCCGGTCTTTGAAAAGGCTGGAACTTTCCGTCGGAATTTCAGTCTCGGATTGGTAAATTATCTGGTCAGGCCATCGGTTGGTTTCCGGCGATCCGCTCAAACTCGATTGGCTCCGAGCTTCTCTTTTAGAACCTGTTTCCATGTCGTCTAATGAACTCTCTCCCAAAGATTCCGTGGAGGAATCGGAATTGCCACTGGTCGGCTCAGAATCCCCCAGCGGCGATCTCGATGCGGTCGAGGAAGCAATTGACACCACCAACGACTCCGACTCAGTCACTGTGCCGCGTGACGAGGGCCTGTATCAACGCAGTCTGAACAATGCCGTCATCGCCGCTCGTTGCGCCGACGAAATGCGTGCGCAGGACGTGGTTGTGCTGGACATGACAAAAATTGCGTCGATTGTGGACTTCTTCGTCATCGGTACCGGCACCAGCCGTCGCCAGATGCATGCGATCGCCGATGAGGTGAACCGAAAACTGAAGGGTGATCGCGGCAACGATCGACTGGGCATCGAAGGGTATCGGACAGAGGCAAATTGGATTCTGATGGATTTCGGTGACGTGGTTCTGCATATCTTCACCGAGGAAGGTCGGGAACTGTATGACCTTGAGAACCTGAAAGCTGATGCCGAGCGAATCGACTGGCAGTCTATAGCACCCGCTGATGGATAACGCTCGCTACCAAAAACAGATTCTTTTCTCCGGAATCGGCGAAGAGGGCCAGCAGACACTTCGGGATTCTCGAGTGCTTCTGGTCGGCTGTGGCGCATTGGGCTGCGTACTGGCCGACGCCATGACTCGGGCTGGCGTTGGCCATATAAGAATTGTTGATCGTGACTTCGTGGAACTCAGCAATCTGCAAAGGCAACTGCTGTTCACGGAAGACGACGTGAAGGCACATCTGCCCAAAGCCGTGTGTGCAGCGGATCGTCTGCGGCGGGTGAATTCCAGCATCGACATCGAACCGATCGTGGCGGACGTCGACTTCACAAATATTCGAGGATTCGCGGACGACGTTGATCTGATTCTGGACGGCACCGACAATTTTGAGGTCCGGTATCTGATCAACGACCTGTCGCTGGACACGGGCATCCCCTGGATCTTTACGGGGTGCACCGGCAGCCACGGGCAGATGATGCCCGTTTTTCCTGGTGAGTCGGCCTGCTTACGTTGTCTGATGCAAAACCCGCCACCGCCCGGGACGACCGAGACGTGTGATACAGCCGGCGTTCTGGGGCCAGCGATCAGTGTGATCGCATCGTTGCAGGCTGCGACCGCGCTCAGAATTCTTGTTCATCGCAAAGCAGGATCGGCCCTGACCAACTACGACGTGCCGCTGAAGCTTACGATTGTCGATGTATGGGACGGTACATTTCGCCAGATGGATGTGTCGAAACTTCGCGACTCTTCCGAGTGCCCGGCCTGCACAGGCGGCGAACGGTTGTGGCTGGACGGTTCGCAGACCTCCGGGTCGACGATTCTGTGCGGACGGAACGCGGTTCAGGTCACTCCCGTGGAAAAACTGAGTCTTTCGCCTGAAGAACTTGCGTCCCGGCTGGAAACTGCCGGCACGGTGACATCCAATCCGTTTCTCGTGCGAGTTGTTCTGAGAGATTCAGAGCTGGAAATGACGGTGTTTCCTGATGGCCGCGCTATCGTCAAAGGCACGGAGGACCCGGCCATCGCCAGGGCAGCTTATTCTCGTTACATCGGGACATGATCTGCGGTTGTTGCTACGGTGTCTGACGATCATCCCACTTTGAGCCGAATTCGGTGTTACAGAACGTTCGAAATTTCCTTGAACTGATCCGCTTCAGTCATACGGTCTTCGCGCTGCCGTTTGCATTGCTGGCGGCCGTGTTGGCGTGGACTCAGCCAGATACCGTTTTTCGGTATCGAGATCTGGTCGGCATCCTGTTGTGCATGGTCTTCGCGCGGTCCGCGGCCATGGCCTTCAATCGTCTGGTAGACCGCGATGTGGATGCGCGGAATCCGCGGACGGCGGTTCGTCATATTCCGGCCGGCCAATTGGCGGTCAGAACCGTCACCTTTTTTACGGTCGTCTGCAGCGCAGCGTTCGTCGCGTCGACGCTCTTGTTTCTCCCGAAGCAGTTGCCCGTCATGCTTTCTGTTCCCGTCCTGCTGTTCCTGCTGGGATACAGCTACGCCAAACGCTGGACCAGTCTTTGTCATTACTGGCTGTCGGCCGCATTGATGATGTCACCGATCGCGGCATGGATTGCTGTTCGCGACGAATTTGCCCTGGTTCCCGCACTTCTGGCCGGCGTCATTTTCTTCTGGGTTGGTGGCTTTGACATTATCTACGCCTGCCTGGACGCTGACTTCGACAAAGAAGAAAAGCTGCACAGCATCCCCTCAAAGTTCGGAATTGCTGCAGCTTTGCGTATTGCCTTCATCAGTCATCTGGCGACTATTGCTACGCTGTTCGTTCTGTGGTCAATGGCTGAGCTGGGGCCCGTTTTTCTGGGTGGCGTTGTTGTGCTTAGCCTGCTGTTGCTGTACCAGCACTGGATGGTGCGGCCCAACGACCTGAAGCGTGTTAATATAGCGTTCTTCAATGTCAATGCTGTCGTGAGTTTTGGAATCCTGATCGTGGGTTGCATCGATATCTGGATGCGACGGAGTTCATAAGCCGTGCTCAGCGATGATTACGCGACGGCACGATCATCGTTCGCGATTTTTTTCGGCCTGCACAGCTGACAACCTCTATAGAAATCATAAAGGTCCGCATTGAATGTTTCAGACACTCGACACTCCTTTGCAGCAGATCGCAGACAAGATACTCGGCGAAGAACGTTTGTCGTTCGAAGACGGAGTGTACCTGGATGAGGTGGCTGACCTGCATACGCTCGGTCATCTGGCCAACATTGTTCGGGAACGCAAAAGCGGCAACTTTGCCTATTACAACACAAACATTCATCTGAATCCGACGAATGTCTGTGTCTACCGCTGCCGGTTCTGTGCCTTTCGCGCCGATCTGAAGGATGAGAAATCTTATACGTTTGACGAACCGATGATTCGCGAACGTGTGCTGGAGGGACGTGCGGCCGGAGCGACGGAAATTCATGTTGTGGGCGGCCTGCACCATAAGAAAAAGTTCGACTGGTATCTGGACGTCGTGCGGACCATTCACGAAACGTGCCCGGAGATTCATGTCAAAGCATGGACGCCCGTCGAAATCAGCTGGTTTAGCTTCATCACAAAGAAACCGATTCGCTGGATCATGGAACAGATGATCGATGCCGGGCTGGGCAGTATGCCTGGAGGTGGCGCCGAGATCTTTGACGCGGAAGTCCGTAAACAGTTGTGCGAACACAAGGCGGATTCTGCCGTGTGGTTTGATGTCCACAGAACGGCCCACGAATTGGGGTTGCGATCGAACGCAACGATGCTGTACGGCCATATCGAAGAGGCCAGGCACCGAATTGATCATATGCTGCAGCTGCGAGACCTGCAGGACGAAACGGGTGGATTTCAAACATTCATTCCGCTGGCGTTTCACCCGGATAACACAGAACTGGACTCTCTTGAGAAGTCGGATGGTCTGTCTGATCTGCGGATGATGGCTGTGGCCAGGCTGATGCTGGACAACTTTGATCACATCAAGGCGTATTGGATCATGCTGGGACAGCAAACCGCCCAGATGGCGTTGAGTTACGGTGCCGACGACATCGATGGCACCGTCGTTCACGAGCTTATCTATCACGATGCTGGTGCTGACACTCCCGAGGGCATGACTGTGGAGCAGCTGCACCAGCTGATTCGGGAAGCCGGACGTGAGCCGGTGGAACGCGACACCTTGTATCGCAGAGTCATTCGTGACGGTGCCACGTGGACGGTTGGCGAATCTGTAGTGGCGTGAAGATTGTGATGAGGCGAATCAGGATGTACTTCTTGTTGGCTGGGCGAGGAAACGCCGAAGCCGTGCTGGCCACGAATGTTCGGCACGGTGCAGGTGTGTCCCAACGGGACTTGAAGAGCGAGCTGGACGTCGCACGCACCGATGACGTCGCACCACTTGTGAAGCGTTTGGCACTGATGACCTGTGGCGTCATTGCCGGCGTGCTGTTCGCCGGTTGTGGGCAATCGGAAAATGGTATTTCCTCGCTGGACACCTCGAGCGCGGAAACTCTTCACACGGAAGTCGAGCGAGGTCCGGTCAAGGTGACCGTAGATGTGTCGCCGAAAGAACCTCGCCTCTCCGATGAGCCGATACTGACTCTGACCATCACGGCCGCAGACGGCGTGAAAGTTGACGCGCCGCCGTTTGGGCAGTCGCTTGGTGAATTTGTCATCCGTGATTTCCATGAACCGATACCGAAGCGTGCTGATGGTCACCGGATTCTGCAGCAGATTTATACGCTGGAACCTACGCGCGCCGGACTGATGACAGTGGCTCCTGTTTCCATTCGATTTGTCGATGATCGTCCCGATGGGGATGGCAGAGAACATACGATTGAAACCGAGGCCCTGACACTGAATATCGCCACAATCGTCCCGTCTGAGGCACCGTCGCTGGACGATCTCAGACCACCCGCACCGCCGGTGGAACTTCCGGAAGGCGGAATGGCTCTTGCCTGGCTCTGGATAATCGGCGGAATTATCCTGTTGGCGAGCGGTTACCTGATGATTCGTCGACGTCGCATGCTGAAGCAGACGGCGGAACCTCAGTTGTCGCCGCAGGAACTGGCCAATCGTGAATTAAGAGCGTTGATTTCCGGAAAACTGTCTGAGACCGACGTGAAGGCGTTTTTTGTGGAACTCACCGGCATCGTGCGGAGATATATCGAACGCAGCACGGGCGTTCATGCGCCGGAGCAAACCACCGAAGAGTTTCTTCGCGAAGTCAACGCCAACAATCTCTTTCCGCATGAAACCAACGCTCGGCTCGGTTCGTTTCTGGAGTCCGCTGACCTCGTGAAATTCGCCGGATATCAGCCGGATCAGGACGGCATCAAACAGGGCACGCACCGAGCCAAACAGTTCATCGAACTGAAGGCCAATGCTGAGGCTCCGCACGATCCGGAATCAGATGACCCCAGTCCGAAGAAAGCAGGCACGCTGCGGGAGACGTCAGTATGAGTGTCTTTCGTTTCGGATCACCGTGGGCATGGCTATTGCTGATCCCCTTTCTTGCCGTCGTGCTGTTGAGGCGACGGCGCCAACAGCCAGCGGCCCTGTATTCCAGCGTTGAGCTGTTGAAACTGCTGCCAATCACGTTTGCTCAGCGCGTAAGGCGTGTGCTGCCGGGATTGAAGATGATTGGTCTGATACTGGTCATCGCCGCCTTGGCCAGACCCCAATTGGGGCGTGAAGAATTCCGCATCCGGACCGAAGGCATTGCCGTACAAATGTGTATCGACCGATCCGGATCGATGCAGGCGTT
>JBDONA010000297.1:0-5517 GCA_039831575.1 Fuerstiella sp.
CCGCTGCCTGCGGGCAGTTGCAGGATCTGGGCTTCGACAAAGTGGAAATCTGGATCAACAACGATTTCGATCATCTTAAGGTTGAGGAGATCGTTCGCGACGTCGAAGCTGCTGTCTTCCGTTTTCGCGAATCGAGTCGACTTAGTCCTGTCGCCATATTTCTGGACCAGGAAGTATCCATCGATGATTTCCGCAAGATTGTCAGCTTTGCCAAGCATCTAAAAATTGCACAGTTGACCATCGAAGCCTCTCAACTCGGGACGCCGTTCAATTCGGAGATCGATCGACTCCGAGAACGGAACCATTTGTGCATCGAGGAAGGCATTGGGCTGTCGATTCTGACAAAGACGGGACTGCTGACGGAAGATCCACACACGGCGATCGAATTATGCCAGTCCGTCAAAGGCCTCGGAGTGTCGCTGGATCCCAGCTATTTTCTGTGCACGCCAAAAGGATCGGTAGAGTTCGACGTTGTCTACCCGTTCGTCTGCCACGTGCAACTCCGGGACACGTCCACGACCGAACTGCAGGTGCCGGGCGGTCTGGGCGAAATTGACTACAACCGCATCATCGCCTCGCTGCAACTGGAGAACTACAGCCGCTCGCTGAGTGTTGACCTGTTGCCGCGCACCATGCAGGGCGAAGAACGCCTACTGGAAATGCGAAAACTGCGACTGCTGCTGGAGTCGCTGCTGTAACGAGGCAGCGTTTACCCGAGGCAGCACCGCGGGAAGCGCACCGAAGTTCCGACCATGACCTGTACGGAAGTAAGAACGTAACGGAATCGCCCAGTCAGCGCCGGAGCCTCACGCACCGGCACTGACGGACGTCCGTTGGGCGGTGACCACGCGAGTTGTCGGGGACCCGGATTGTCTGCATCGGGACTCGCTGAGGAAACAATGACACACCGGTTTGGCATTGCCAGGGGTGTTGTTGGACGATCAGCGAACGCTTCTAGAACCGGGCCTGCCGCTGATAAAGGTATTCGATGAGTGCCTTGTCGAATGGCATACTGGTGTCCAGCGGTACGTAATCGACGCCCAGGGAAAAACATTCCTGACGATAACGTTCGCGCAGCTCGTTTAAGGCTTCGATATAGTCAGACCGAATCCCGGCGGCGTCGACGACCTGGTGATCGTTTGTCTCCGGCTCGATCAGGTCCACACTGCCGGAGAATGGAAACGTCACTTCGGCCTCATCCAGTACGTGAAACAGAATAACGTCGTGCCCCGAGTATCGCAGCATTCGCAGGTTGTCGATGACTTCATCGGGATCCGTCAGCAGATCTGACATCAGCATCATCAGACTGCGGTGACGGATCATGGACGCCACCTGCCGCAGATTATCACCGATGCGAGTTTCGCCTTCCGGCTTGCTTTGCTGCAGCACGGCCAGAATGTTGCCCAACTGTGAACGGCGACTCCTGGCGGGCAAAGACTGTCGCAATTTGTCGTTAAACGTGATCAGGCCGACGGGATCCTGCTGATGAATCATCATGTAGCTGATGGCGGCGGCAAGACATATCGCATAGTCGAACTTCGTCAACGTCTGACGGTACGTGTACGCCATGCTTCGAGAGATATCCATCAACACGTAACCGGTGATGTTGGTCTCGGCCTGATATCGCTTCACATAAATCCGGTCCGTGCGAGCAAAAACCTGCCAGTCGATATCCTTGGGATCATCACCGGGGTTGTATCTTCGGTGCTCACTGAACTCGACGCTGAATCCGTGAAACGGGCTGGTGTGTAAACCGGATAGAAAACCCTCCACGATGAACTTCGCGCGGAGGTCCAGCCGGGCGATATTCTGAATCACTTCCGGCTTAAGATACTGTTCTGCCGATGACACGACGTATTGCTTTCGTTGATGATCAAGGTACCGTGATCATAGCACGATGCGGACGATACTGCACCGACCATGTCATCGGTCACAGTTCACCAGTTCAGCGCACCACTTCTGGCACAATTGCGTGTTCAGGCTACAATAGCCAAAGTGGCTCTCTTGATACGTTCCCACTTTGCCATGGTTGCTCAACAGAAAATGACTCGACTCTTCGCTGGTACACAGTTTGACCGGCCCCCGGAATGTGACCGTTGTGGACGGCTGGAAGAAGAGTGCGAATGTCCGCCGCCCGCACCGGAACCGCCCACGTATCTGGCGCCGGAAAAGCAGACCGCACGCCTTGCCGTGGAGAAACGTAAACGAGGCAAGATGGTGACAGTGATTCGAGGCCTTGCCGCCGAAGATAACGATCTCGCCACTTTGTTGACAAAGCTCAAAAGCTCGTGCGGGGCAGGCGGAACGATGCAGCAGGATTCCATTGAAATTCAGGGCAGGCACCTGGATCGGTTGCGAGTCGACCTGAAAGCGATGGGCTATCAGGTTAAAGGCTGACAACGGCAGACTGAAAACGTCTAACATCCCGTCTGGACCGCGCGGAATGGCAGTGCCGTCAGTTGCGATACGCTTTGTGACACTGCGTGCACAACTGCTGAAGTACTTTGAAATGACGTACAGCACTGTCCGCCGAACCAGACTGCAGCGAATCGTAGACATCTTTCGCGGCGTCGTCCGATTTTGCCAGCCACGTTCTGAATTCCTGATCGCAGCCGCTCGGCAGATGCCGTGCCGCCTCGCGCAGCGATTCGTGAAGAAGCAAAGCGTCTTGCGCCGCGATTCTGCGAGAATGATCGGGGGACGAAGGAGGAGTCGCTGCGCAGGATGTCTTGAGCTTATCGAATCTTCGACTTATTCTCGCCATCACCGCCGCCATTGATTCCAGCGGCGCGACCTCCACCAGTCGCGGAAGTTGTACACTGTCATAAGGCACAGCAAACATGGCCACGTCGCGCCAAAGTCCGACGTAGTCCTCGCTGGTGCCGGCGATCACCATAATCTGCAGCGCTCGATCAGCATCGGCAGTCCCTTCGATCCGACAGGCGATGGCTGCTGCTGCGGGGCCCCGGTGGCGCCCGTGGTGACAGTGGATATAGATCGCCCCTTTTGTCTCCTGAACGACCCGGGTCAGCGATTGCCCGGCTTCCTGGGAAACGCCGTCATACCCAACAGGAATGTGGATGTAACGAATGCCCATCTGCTTCGCGAGATCAACCTGCGGTGCGGCTCCGTCGACGCTGACAATCGTGTTTACTCTCAGCTTCTTCAGCGTCTCGAACGCCGTTTTTCCCCGGGGTTCACCGCCACACAGGACTCGGCCCGAGACTCTTATCAGGTTTTCCAGCCCCAACGTGGTAAATTGACTGGCGGCAGAGTCCGTGCTGCGGTCGGCACTTCCGGCCAGCGGCAACACGACAAAGGTGGGAAGGGTGGCCATAATCAGCACACAGCCCAACTGTCGAAGACGTCCAACACCGGTCTCCGGCGTTGCGCGTCTGTCTGCTGTTGGCTGTGTTTCACAGAGAATCATTGCTAAAGATCAAAGAAGAATGTTGCCGTGGGTCCCGGCGATTGGTCGGGAATTTCCTCCCGGGGCAAATAGCGGATCGCGTCCGGCAGGCCGTTTGTCTAATTATTCCATCCAGAAAAAGGATGGTGCCAACGCGACGTGTCCAGCCCCCCATTCACGTTGCCGGTCATTCGCACGACAGGGACTTCGTTGTTCTTGTGAATTCTTCCCGAAAAACGCGAAACACAGCGGGCCGCCGAGCGTTGTTTGTGAGAAGCCACCTCTCGGACTAAACGGTACCTACGCGCTGGCTGCCAGTGCGGCCTTCGCCCCGAAGACATTCCTCTGGACGAAGAAACTTCTCATCAAATCGGAACTTCGATGCTCGACGGCTGACCAGCGGAAACACTTTGATCTGTTCAGGCGATCAGGGCTGGCTATTTGAAGTCACCGCAGAAGGCGAACGCATTTGGGAATTCGAGACGTCGGAACCGGGCCGTGCAGGACGTGGCCAGACGGGGCGGGGCGGTTCCGAGCTCCGTTCTACGCAGCCGACTTTCCCGCATTCCAGGGAAAGTCACTGGTCGGCGACGCAGCTGACCGTGGGAAGTGATGTGTCTGGATTGAAGTGTGCTGCGACGTGGGTCACACTTAGGACTGGTCAGTGAACAAGTGCGGGGATCCGCCCCGTTAACCACCTGTAAAAGAACGCCATCATGTTGCGACGAAACACGTTCATTCTTCTGTCAGTTGCCATGGTCGGACTGTTGACGACTCTTGCTCAACCGCCGGGCGGACGCGGCCGGCGAGGTGGAGGTGAGGCATCATTGAAGCAGCCATTCCGCGGCATCGCTGCGGGCGGAGAAATCGAAGCGGGGTTGTTCAAAGTCGAACCCTCCGGCGTCAGCACTGAACCCGTCGTTAAGGCGGCCAACGCGTTCCTGGCAAAACTGACCGAGGACCAGTCGCTGAAGACGATGTTCCCGGTGGACGATGTCGAATGGCGCAGCTGGGACAATCGCCATTTCTACAAACGACGGGGTGTCGGCTTTGACGAGATGAATGAAGAACAGCGAAAGTTGGCGTATGGTCTGCTAAAAGCCAGTCTTAGTGCGAAGGGACTGAAGCAGTCGCAGGACATCATGAAGCTGAACGGAACTTTGGCGGAACTGGCAGACGACTTTGATGAATACGGTGAATGGCTGTACTGGATCACGATCATGGGCGATCCGTCCACGACCAAGCCGTGGGGCTGGCAGATCGACGGACATCATTTGATCATCAACTACTTTGTGCTGGGTGATCAGGTTGTCATGTCGCCCGTCTTTGTGGGCAGTGAACCGGTTCATGCCACCAGCGGAAAATTCAAAGGCACGATCGTGATGCAGGACGAACAGGCGAAAGGCCTTGCCGTCATTCAGGCGTTGAATGAAGAACAGAAAAAAACTGCCATTCTTTCGTCCGTCAAAGACGGCAACAACGCATTGACGCAGGCCTATAAGGACAACGTCGATCTTGACTACGCGGGCCTGCCTGCCGCCCGGATGCACGAAAAACAACAATCGCTGCTGCTGGCCGCCGTTGCAGAATTCGTCGGCACCATGGACGACGGGCACGCGAAAGTAAAAATGGACGAAGTGAGGCAACATCTGGACCGGACATACTTTGCGTGGGTCGGCGGCACGACCGACACCAGTGTTTACTATTACCGCATCCACAGCCCGGTCGTTCTGATTGAATTCGACCACGAACGCCGAGTGGCTCCGTTTCGTTCTCGCGAACCCACACGCGACCACATCCACGCCGTCCTGCGGACACCGAATGGAAACGACTACGGCAAGGATCTGCTGCGACAGCACTATGAGCAACATCACAAGCCAGCTGCTGCCAGCAACTGAACATCCCGCGATCCGTTCTCAGCAGAGGAACGCTTTTGACGCTTTGATGTGTCCGTCGGCCACTTAGACGATGTTTAGCTGGACCCGCTGGACGAAATTGTCCCTTCGGCGTGAGAAGAATCGGGCTGGAATACTTGGGGCAACAGAGTCAAGACGATAGAAGTCCCGCTTCCTGCATCACTTTCCGGATCGACTGAACAACCTTCGCCG
>JBDONA010000785.1:0-24204 GCA_039831575.1 Fuerstiella sp.
GCGTTTGTGGCCCCGAACGCAACCGTTCGCGAAAAGGTGGCTGGAGTCGTCGGCACCGACAGATTCCTAACGGTTCACGTCGACGCTCCGATAGAATTGTGCCGCAAGCGTGATTCTCGCGGGCAATACGCTGCGGCCGATGCAGGCAAACTGACGGAATTTTCTGGAGACACAGCGCCTTACGAGGTTCCGGAATCGCCTGATCTGGTGCTAAAGACTGGTGCGCAGTCGGTTGATGAATGTGCAAATGCCGTCATCGAACTGCTGACATCAAAAGGCTTCCTGCGATCCTAAACGCGAGACGGCGAAGCGACGTTCGTCGCCCAGGAAGTCATCAGTAGAACTCACAGCGCAAGCTGGTTTTGGGAACAGCCCCGCAACCTTGTTGGTTAGCCTGAATATTTCATAGGTGGTTGTGGCTGGTTGAGTTTTGGTGATTTGTGGTGGCACAAAAATGCGGACACGCTGCGGAGGATCCCAAAGGCACCTCGGCCTAATCCGTGCGGTGCGAAGAGTGAACGTGTGCTGGATCGCGTCAATAACCGTCACGGAAGTCAGCCGGGATACGTTATTCTCGGAGGTCAGAAGGCGGCCAGCGAAAGCTGCCGGGAGAACTGTGAAATATGGAATGACCGATTTGCATTCACGGTCCTGGTAGGTTCATTTAAGCCCAACGCTTTCGGCCTGTTCGACATGCACGGCAATGTGTCGGAGTACCACCGTTGCGTAACCGCGGTTACGATTACGACCCTCTGTAGTATGGGTAACGGAGCGTGGATTGATGACTCCCTTTAAAAGCTCACGGCTAGTGTTTGACAAAGCACGGCACGTCACTCGGGTGCCGTGTTTATCGGGCCTTTGCGCATGCCTGCTGTTCATTTGCGGCTGCCGCCAACTGGACATTGCCACTGCAAAGTCTCCCGCGAATGGATCTGAGTCAGTTGATGGACTGCAGACGGAAACGTTGGACGGCAGCGGAATTACGTTGGTGAGAATTTGTGCCGGATCATTCGTCATGGGAGCCGTCGCCGGCGAACCGGTTGACGAATATTCGCGCTGTGAACACCCGGCTCACACAGTGACAATCTCCCGGGACTTTTTTCTTGGGAGGAACGAAGTCAGCGTCGGTCAGTTTCGTCAGTTTGTGGAAAGCACGGGATACGTCACAGAAGCGGAACAATTGAAAGTCGGCGCCAACAGTCTGAACCTGCAAACAGGAGCAGTGCAGCAGCTGTCTGAAACCGTCTGGCACGAACCCGGGTTTCCTCAAACAGACGACCACCCAGTTGTCTGCGTTAGCTGGAACGACGCACACGCGTTCTGTGGCTGGCTGAGCCAAACGAACAACGCAACATTTCGCCTGCCCACGGAAGCCGAATGGGAATATGCGTGCCGTGCAGGAACTCAGACGAAATATTACACGGGTAGCGATCCGGCGTCGCTTCGTGGACACGCCAACTTCCGCGATGCGGCGCTACAAGACGTCTTTCAACTCGCCGAAGCGATTGCTCCGTGGTCCGACGGTTCGGCCTTTACTTCGCCAGTGGGCCGGTTTTCCCCCAATGCCTTCGGGCTGCTTGATATGCACGGTAATGTTGGGGAGTGGTGTCAGGACTGGTATTCGTCAGCACACTACACCGTTGTGTCGGCTACGGACCCGACCGGTCCACCGCAGCCAACGGCATGGCACGCTGTTAAGGGCGGCAGCTGGTACAATTCTGCTCACAGTTGCCGCTGCTCAGGCCGCCACGATGGAATTGAAACCGCTGCCAGCACAACCAACGGATTCCGCGTCTGCCGGGTGTCACGTTGAGCGCGGCTAGCCGTGGGATGTCCCCCCAAGGACATCCGATCAGGAAGAACCTGAAACCGTGGAGATTCTTCCGCGGGCTGGCGCCCGCAGCTACCTGCTTTCACCGCTTCCGCTGACTCGGCTTGAACAAGTGAAAAGTCGAACTCTCGAAGAATTCAATTCCAGCTAACGCTGGTTATGTGCAACAGTTTCTCGCTTCTGTTTTTGCGCCTGGTACTCATCCCACTGTCTGTGGAAATCTTTGCTGGCAGCTTCATTCAATTTCACATAGTCCTCATAGTTATGAGTGGTCGCCGGGAGATAACAGATGCCCATTTCATCATCTGAGAAATCTCCCCAGTAGACTGTCTTTGGCGGCGAATTGGGATTCAATGGGTTGTCCGCCGAATTGTCAAACACGCATTGCATTACGATTCGTGTTCCGGCTGGCAATTCGATGGGGCGTTTAAGAATGTAGTCGTCCTGCCAGTAAAAGTCCCAATCGGAAATTCGAATCAGCGGTACCTGAGTGCCATCGGGTTGAATGGCGACTGTATGAATCGACTTGCCCAGCACGTGCATGTGGGGGGTAATGCCCAGCACCATGGTGTCGACCGGCAGCGTCCATTCGGATAAGTGCTGATGCTGAGCTTCATTTGCAGGAATCGTCAGGTTGACGTTGCTGATCATGATATTCGTGACCAGCTGCTGCACCCACGGTTCAGCGAAGTACAGGCCGATGCGAGACTGATCACGGACAACGCGGCCGCAGGGATGGTAATGAACCTGCAGGACCAGATCTGCATCCTTCGCCAGCGGTCGCCCCATCCCAAGAGGCAACCGCTTCGGTGATCCTCCGGGGCCCCAACCCCCAAGCGATCCCGTCACAGCGAATCCTGGCGAACCGACTCGACGGTATCCCGGGCCGGGTTCCTGAGCGTCCAGTTCACGCCCCTTGCCGGTGGTATCAAAGTACATGAACGCATGATGCACGACTTTCGGATTTCCTGGACGAAATTCGACGGCACTTACCATGCGGTCTTCCGTCAGCCCCATCGGGATGATGAAGTGCTGATAGATATCGGCCCCGTCTGCGGGAACTTCAAACGATTCCGGCATCACCAATTCCAGATCCGGCGGCCCCAGTTGCCAGCCATCCGTGAAGACAGGCTGCGGAGGAAGATCTTCAGGGCGACCGCCTGGCATGCCCGAGTCGACCCATTTGACAATAGTGGACTTCTGAGCCTCGGTGATTCGCCTTGCGTACTGAAAATGTACGAACTGTGCATCCGGTTTCCATGGCGGCATCAGCCCCTGCTGCACGACGTCCTTGATTTGCTGTGCATGCCGAACCGTTTCCGCGTAGCTCAGGAGCGAAAACGGAGCGATCTCGCCAGCGCGATGGCACCGGCTACAGTGTTCAAAAATGATCGGAGCAACATCAGAGGCGAACGTGACCTGCTCAGGTGTCGCAGCGAAAGATTCTGGAGGCAGTGCTTCGATCCGACACCCAATTGGCTCCGTGTACCGCGGGCGTTCAAGTTTGCCCGAAAGATAATCCCTGATGGCCAGATTCAGGCTGTCTTCGCGGACTTCTCGCTGAGCTGACGCAATGCGAACGAAGCGGTCATCGATTCGGCCACTGTACAGAACATCCCCGGACGCATCGATCAGCACGGCCTGAGGCACGTGAGTCACCGGCAGCTGCGAACACAGGCGATTCGTATGATCCAGTACGATAGGAAACTGGATTTGAAAACTGTTTCGGAAGTTGTCAACATCTGTATCTGCTGCGATGGCACCGGGAATGATGCCGATCAATTGGACTTGTGTGTCCAGCAACGAGGAGTGCAGCTGATTCAGGCTCGGTATGTAAGCTTTGCTGATCGGGCATTCGGGCGACAGCGTTAGGTAGAGCGTGCCTTTTCCACTGAAGGCGGGCGGCTGGTCGGTATCGGCGTGATTCGCATCAATCGTCAGCAGAGGGCTGCCGCCAAACCATGACAGTGGCAGGAAACAGATCGTCGCGCCGACAATCAACGCCAGAACGATAGTCGCGCCGGATCGCATAGACAGCCTTCCATAGCTTCAGAATTCCAATCGGCGTCGACCGATTGAAGTTACGGCCCGTGAGCTGGAAGGCTACGCTTAACGGCGCTGCCCGGTCAATACGACTCGAACACATTACGATATGTCGCAGCCGTTGACGTCATGCTCAATGTGCAAAGGCCGTCATCCAGATCGATCGGGTCGAGTGATGAATCTACGTTCTTACGTGTTGCAGGACGGCAAAAGCAACGGGGAGCAACTCCTGATACCGTTCCATGTTGCTGCGGAGCTTGTCGGCGGTCATCCAGAGCGTGGCCTCAAGGGCCAGATTCGCGGCGGTGTCCGCCGTGTAATCAAATTGATGGCGAACAATGCGGGCCTCCCAAAGCAGACTATTCACAGCAATGCCCCTCGGCACTATCAACAGAATGTTCAACAATCTGCTCTGGCTGGTATCATGTCAAAACCAGGCAGTTCCTGTGTCCAACGCAGCAACGGTTGTAAGTCAACCGTTCAGGTGATATTGATGGCGACTGTTCGTTGGCGACCACGAACGGACAAAAACCGCCTCAGCATGTCCTCAACAACATCACCGGAAACATTCCCACAGGGGCAACTTCCGGGGCGATGTCATTGGCTTTCACGGCGTCACGCTCTGTTCGTCTCATGCAAATTTTCGCTTGTTACCGCGATGGTCATTATTGCAGTTCGATCACGTTTATCCACACTGCAGAGTCTGTCGCATATGAGCGTCCTTGCGTTTTGAAATTTCGGGAGTGGGATTCCGCAGTCGGCGTGACAGCGAGCGACGCACCATCAGACTTTTCCGCTATTCTGGTCATCAGGATGGGCCCGTGGGAAGGCTGCAGAACGATTAGACATTCGCGTAAATGGCTTGAGTCCTGCTGTCCCCCCTGCGGTTCGTTGTGTGCAGGTCACGATGCGATTGGTGTCGTCTCCGCACGCCTAATGACCGTGCTCACCGGACGCACTCCTGGGCAACGTATTATAGAAATGCACAAAACATTTCGCAGAACGGCTATTTCTTGTCCGCTAATCCCGTTCGTTGCCTTAGTCTACGTACCACTCGCATAGGACCTAAGGGAAGATCTTCACATGGCCGTCAGATGGGTGATCCTCGTTGCAGCTCTGTTCCTGTTGCCTGGTTTGTCAACAGGCAGGGAACGAACGGTAGACGAATTCAAAGCATACGCAGCGCGACGCATGGTTAACGTCGACCAACAGCAGCTTGCTGAATTTGTCGCGCAGGTCGACAGCAATGCCGACGGTACGATCACTGACGTTGAGTTTGCGAGTCGTATCGTCGTGTTTCAGCGAATCTTCAAAAGCGTTCCGATGACGGCCCAACGATCTGGTCACGCATTGCCGGAAAACTGGCTGACCGATTTCGCAAAGGCACGAGAAGCGTCCGTCGAAACAGGCAAGCCTATCGTCGCTATGTTTTCCGCGTCCTGGTGCGGGCCCTGCAAAAGGATGATTGCCAACGTCTATCCCACAGACGAAGCAAAAGACGCGCTCACTGAGTTTATCCCGGTCTATATTGATTCGGAAAAGCACCGCGACCTTGCCACCAAAAACAGTATCCACTCCTTCCCCACGTTTATCTGCTTTGACGTGGATGGAGAATCAGTCGAGCAACATGTCGGCGGCGGAGACGTGATGGAGTTTGTTGAGATGCTGAAGACGTTCAAAGTCGCGGTTTCAGACGCCCAACAGGCGTCAAAGGAACAGAAATCGGCTGTGGACATCTAATCGGCGCTACGGTTCTGATGCCCCGTACCATGTTCCGATCCAGGTCGGACAGAAACTTCCGGGGGTTTGGGCGAATTGGACGTGCAGATCTGACCTGTGATCGGGTAGGATACTTGTTCCGCTTCAAATCATTTTGACAGGGGCTCTGCTTATGTGTCGGTTGCTTACTGCCGTCCTCGTGGCAATTTTTCTGGTGCCGTGTTCCGCCGAGGACTCCAGATCGGTCGAACTGCGTTATCGCAGTTATCGCAAATGGTCGATTGACCTGCCCCGCGAACAATGGTTTTCGGTCAAAGACGCAATCAGGATTCCTCATGCCAACGGGAATGGCTTTCCGGTTGAATTCGAAGGGAACGATCTGAAGTTTGATACGGACGGTGACGGTCAGGTTGATCGCACGATCAGACCGCTTGTGGATGCAAAGACAAGCGTTTCGTCAACGCGCGTTGTTCTCACCGGAAAAACTAAATCAGGTGAGTCACTTCGCTATGCCGTTCGCCTGCGAAACGATGCAAACGGCTGGGAGTGGGCACCGGGGGGTGCAATGGCGGGAACAATCAGCACTCCTGCGGGGCCAATGCCGATTCGAATCATCGATCAGGACGGTAATGGTCGCTTCAATGACATCGGCAGCGATGCTCTGATCGTTGGCTCCAGTGATCACGCGATGCTGTTGTCCAAAACCATTTTCGTGGGCGACCAGTTGCAGACAGTGGAGTATGCCGATGATGGTGCTTCCATCAGCTTGTCTGCGTATGATGGCCCGACGTCACAAATTGACATGTCGACGTCGTTCAACTCCAAAGCAGTACTGCTTTCTTCCGTGATCGTCTCCGCAGATCAACAACATTCGTTTGACGTGGGTGCAATTGACGGCTCGGTCGAGGTTCCGGCGGGAACATACACAGTCGTCGGCGGACTACTTGGGCTGGGGGACCATCGCGTGCGAATCGGGGCCGGCAGGATGAAGCCGCTCAATCTACTGCAGGCAAAGACAACCGAATTCAATTGGGGCGGCCCGGTCGAATCCGAGTTTCAGTTTGCTCGCGTCGGAAGCAAGGTGCAGTTCTCCCCGAATCAAATCTGGTACTACGGAAAAGCGGGCGAGCAATATGCGGGATGGAATCCGATCGGCAAGTCACCGGAATTCAAGATTCTGGATGCCGACACGGGAGCGGTTCTGGAGGTGTTGATCTTACCGGGATCGTGCTGAGGACGCGGCTTTGTACCGGTCGCCGTGAGCGTACCATCTGCCACCAGAATCAACGTTGAAATGATCGCTGACACGTTCGCCTTCGGAAAAATCGAAGGCACGGTCAGAAAGTAGCGAGTTCGATTTCGCCGATCGCAACGTGGTCGTCCTGTGGGCGTAATATTTGTGCTTTTGTTTGATGTAACCGATGCGCCTTCTGGCTACCATTGTTGACTCTTCAAACATGGGATTCGAATGTTGCGTCTTGTTGCTCCCGAATTACGACTGCCTGCCACGCTTATCCTTGTCGTGACTGTTGCTCTATCGGTGACCCGTTCTGCACACGGGCAAGACAGTGTTTCCATTGATCGGCCGCCGATCTTAAGTGACGAGGGTGGTTCGATCCCGGTTCGTATTATCGATGGGCGGCTGGTGATCGCCTGTGATATCTCCGGTCCCCGATTGCGAATTCCGGTCAATCTTTGGCTGGACTTTGACGGTGCCTATGGCCTGCAGCTGCACAACCGAGCCGCTGCCCCACTGCCGGCGGAAAGTCAGTCCGGACGGCCAAATCCTCTGACCCTTCATTTCCCCGATTTCACTCTGGAGATCGCGCGACGCGAACTCGGTCCGGAGGAAGAGTTTGAGCACTTCACGAAATACCACTCCAAAGAGATTGGCGAGAACGCACTCACCGGCGCGATCGGATCACAGGTCCTGAAGCATTTTGATGTGATCTTCGATCTGCCGCAGGGACAAATCACGCTGGCTCCCCCGGGACAACTTGGTCAGCAACAGACTGATCCGCTGTCCGGGCAGGTCGTCGTCCCGATTTCTCTTCAGAACGACCTTGTCTGGTTGCCTGTCACACTTCAGGGTTCAAAGGAAAAGCTAAAGCGTGCGCTGGCAATTGGCTCGTCGAAATACGACACAGTGCTGGATCGGCGACTCTGTAATTCTCTGCGCCGCCCGGCCGGTAATGTCGGTCCCGTCGAATGCGAGTCCATTGACTTCTCTCCGTATGTAGCGTTTCGCCCTGAACAGGTCGTTCAGGTGCATCCGGAGGGTGTCGCTGGAATGATGGGAATCAACCTGTTGCGTAGTTTTCGTATTCACGTTGATCGTCAATCATTGCTGGTTACGCTGCGCAGCGCACGCTCTCCCAATTTTCCAGAGGAGGAACTGGCGTGGTTCCAGGCCATGGTCGCCGAGGACCGGGATTTGGTCCTGAAGTGGCTGAAAGAGAACGGTGACTCACGTCTTGGACGCGAAGCCGCTGAGTTCCTTTTATCCTTGCTGCTGGATGAAGGTGCCGACCAGGATGAATTTGCTCAGGCCATTCAATGGATCAACGATTCGATGCCGGCAGATCTTCGGGCCACACGACTGTTCGACCTGATGGAAGAATTGGTGAACGAAGGAGAACTGAAACTTGGTATAGCGGCCGGGCAACTGGGCGTCAAAAGTGGCCGCAAGGATCGCTACCCGGAGGCAAACTATAAGCTGCACGGCCGCCTGGGCGAATTGCTGCTGCCGGATGACAAGCGTGACGCATGGCGGCATTTACTTTCTGCCGCCTTCGGTTTACCGGATGACGGAATGATCAACCTGAATCTTGCGCGTGTTTACGAAGCGAACGGGAAAAAACAACGCGCGTTCAGCCGATACATTCAGGCGTTGGTCAAAGAAGAAAGCAGTGAGCTGGCGATGGAAGCGTTGGTGCGGATGGATAAAGAACTGCCGCCGGATGAACGCATGACCATTGAAACCATCGATCGGATGATTAGTGGTCGAGTACGCAATTATTCGGCTCCTAAACAATACTTAGTTGACGCGACAACCAGAACCAATCGCACGTGCCTTGTCGAATTCTTTACCAACGCCTACGTTGGCAACGAGCGCCGCGGCGGTGCCATTGGTGGTGCCATGGGCAATCAGGGCGTGTTGTCTCACTTCGCGGACAGCGAGTGTCTGTTTCTGTCGTATCATCTGTCTGTTCCGCGTCTGGAACCGCTGGTGACGCCGCTGGGACAATTCATGGCCGGCTGGCTGGGTGTCAGTGGCCCTGTGGTGCAGGTTGTGGACGGAATCCTCAAGGCTCCCGGTGCAGGCAAACACCGGGATGCCGAAAAAATCTATGAATTGACCCGCGACGCGGTGATCTCACGGCTGCAGCGTCCGGGCCCCATCGACATCACTGCCAACGCCGAACTGGTCGGCACATCTTTGGCTGGACATGTCTCTGTGCAGGGACCGGCAATTGATTCTGAAGGTGACCTTGCGTTGAAACCACTGGTCGTACAGGTCATTGTGGCTGAACGAGGCGTGGTGTTTCACGGATCAAGCGGCGTTGTCATTCATCGCATGCTGGCCAGGGGCCTGGCCACCAGAGGACCGCAGAACGGGATTGCCTATCTGCCTGATGACGATGGCCGACTGGAGTTCGAATTTGCTCGCGATCTGTCTGACATCGAAGCAGAAAACACCGAATACATGGATGCACTCCAGGAGGGTCAGACCAAAGGAGGAACGCGAATGGGTCTGCGGATTGAACCGAACAGCGTCGAAGTGATCGTTGTGGTTCGAGACGCCAGGAGCGGTGAAGTGGTGCAGGCGCGCAAGTGCGAACTACACCGTGCGGAGGCGGCCAGGTGAATCAGCAGAAAACCGCGCGGCTGACGAGTGACATTGAAGCCGTGGCCCAAAATACAACCCGCCAGATCGAGTCATTTGACCAGCGCAGATTTTTGCGGGCGAACATTCCGACAGCACTGAAGTTGCTGATTATTGTCCCTTTACTTCTCGTTGTGGCGCAGGTGCTTCGGTGGCTATTCGGTTTCTCGGCAGGTGCCTGGCTGCCGTGGATGGCGTGGAGCATTCTTACCTGCGTTGTCCCTGCAATCTGGCTGTTTGGCGAAGCAACCATGCGTCAGTTTGCTGTGAATCGCAAGAGGGCACTTCGCGCAGTGGATGAACAGCTCGGTTCCTGTGACCGAATTGTCACAGCCGACGACTTCTTGCAGCAGGTATCACCAGATGGCTTTATGCAGGCAGCGATTGAGGATGCCGTTGACTGGGTTGCCGACGGGCGAGGCACCGTTCTGAACATGGAACCGGCCGGTGATTCCATCGGTCGGTCTTTGTTCTGGCCCGTTCCCGTGGCGATTGCCGCGCTGGTCCTCGCAGGTTTGCTGACACGATTTGAGCGAACGGTGGTCGCTGCCGAGCCGTCGGTATCCGGGGGTACTGCGATAGTCAACAAGACCTCCGTCGATGAAACAGCAACGCCTCAAAAACAAACACAAGCTCCCAACGACCAGGAACCGCCTGCCGAGCAGACAGCCTCGCCCCATGAAAAACGCAACCAGCGTGCCGTGAATCGGCAGGGATCCGCCAATGCTGCGATTCCTGACAACGCGGAGGAATCACGCGGCAAAGTCAACGAAGGCGAAACACGGGAAAGTCAGCAAGCCGCCAATCCCTCCAGCGCCAAAGGGGCTCCGTCAGCTTCCGGGCAACCCTCGAAATTAGGCGACGAGACCAAGCGAAAGCCAAAGAAAAAACAAAAGAAGACTCCGGACAAAGAACGCGAAAAAAAGGAACGCCAGCAGGACGACAAGCCATCCGGCGCCACAGCGGGGCAGGGCTCGTCAAAAGGTTCTGACAACAACGCGGCTCCCAGCGACTGGGCCAGCACCAGCCAGGCGGCAACACCCGACGATGAAGATATCGAAGACGAAGACAGCGTCGACGACGAAGAGGAAGAACAGGAATCGCGTGGCGGTGTTCAGCCCAACATGCGCGATCGCCGTACGCCCGTAAACCGCGACCTGCAGATTGGATTTGGGTCGAACCGCCCGAACCCAGACGCCAATGGACGCGGCGGCCCGGGCGGACAGAAGAAATCTCGCGGCGTTGCCTCACTGGTCTTGGGCGTCCCCATACCGGATCGGGTCAACGGGCAGCCCAACAAGGGGCGCATTCGAATTACTCAACAACGCATCACGCCCGAGGTCGAAGAAAGTGATTCCGTTGCTTCCCAGGACCGAACACCGCGCGACGGTACCGTAGGGCCGATCCATCATCCCGATTTTTCCCCATGGCTTCAGGATCTGGTGCGACGCTACTTTCTGGACCGCCGTGCCCGGTTTCCACTCCGCACGTCGGCCACACAGACCGACCCGGCCTCCACAGTTATCAAACCGCCTCAAACAACCAACGTTACAGAAAGCGATACCCCGCAATCATGAGTCCTACCCTGACTGTTGATAACCCTGAAGTGGCCCGCGCAGCGGCTGAAGAATTCACAAAGGTCCACGCGTCGATTCGTACTGAAGTCGGACGAATGATGGTTGGCCAGGATGCCACCGTCGACGGCGTTCTGACCGCTCTGTTCGCTGGCGGGCATGTTCTTCTGGAAGGCGTGCCTGGACTGGGCAAGACGCTGTTGGTCAGTTCCATCGGCAAAGCGATCGATCTGTCCTTCAGCCGCATTCAGTTTACTCCGGACATGATGCCGGCCGACATTCGTGGCACAAACGTGCTGACCGAAAACGAAGCGGGTGGCACAAAACTGGAATTCCAGGCCGGGCCGCTGGTCGCAAATCTGGTGCTGGCAGACGAGATCAATCGGGCAACTCCGCGAACACAGTCCGCTCTGCTGGAATCGATGCAGGAAAAGCAGATCTCGGTCGGCAACCGTACCATCAAACTGGACGAACCGTTTTGTGTGATGGCCACGCAGAACCCGATCGAGCAGGAAGGCACATATCCGTTGCCGGAAGCACAGCTGGACCGGTTCCTGTTTAAGCTGGTTGTAGGTTACCCGGCTGAAAGCGACTATCGCACAATTCTGCGGCGGACAACATCCAACCAGGAAGTGGAATTGAACGCTGTGTCCGATGCCAAAACGGTACTTCGCATGCGGCAGGTCGTCCGCGCCGTTCCTGTTCCTGAACACGTTGAAACAGAAGCCATTCAACTGGTCATGGCCACACAGCCGGGCAACGAATACACCCCGTCGATGGTCAACGAAGTCGTTTCGCTGGGGGCGTCACCTCGTGGAGTGCAGTCGCTGATTCTTGCTGGGAAAGTCCGCGCGTTGCTGGAAGGCCGATTCGCGGTCGCTGGCGAAGATTTGAAAGCGGTTGCTCCGGACGTACTGCGACACAGAATTCTGGTCAACTTCCAGGGCATGTCCGATGGAATTACGCCAGATGACGTGGTCCAGGAAGTGTTGAAATAGTCGACCACCGCACATCGTTGCCTTTGCAGCCTCGGCAGTTGACCAAAGTAGTATCCGTATGAACGATCACTTCAATCTTTTGGATCCGCATTTTCTGGAACAGGCCCGTGCCTTACGGATTGTTGCCAGACGTGTTGCGCCCGCCGGACGGTGGGCCGAACACAGGTCACGCGACCGTGGCCAGGGACTGGAATTTCGCGACTATCGTCCTTACTCCGTCGGGGACGACCTGAGATCGATAGATTGGAACGTCTACCGCCGACTTGGTCGCTTTGTGGTGCGACTGTTTGAGGAGATGGAAGACCTGCCGATCTATCTGATGCCCGATCTGTCGCTCAGTATGTGGCAGGAAGAATCTCCACGGGCGATCACCGCTATGAAGGTGGCCATTGCTTTCGCTTCCATCGGGCTGGATCAACATGATCGTGTGGGACTTTTCCCATTCGGTGAAGACCTGAACACAACCGTGCGTCCGACCTCGGGACGTGGGCGATTGAGTTTGCTTGCCGAAGCCATCACACGACTGGGCCAGACAGCTTTGGATCAACGCAGCGGAACCGACCTCGCGACGTCGATGAGCAAGCTGAGAGGACTCGGATTGCGTGAAGGGCTGTTGGTAATAATATCAGACTTCTTTGATCCGCACGGCATTGAATCGATGATGACTGAACTGAAACGCTCACGTCATCGGCCCTTGCTGGTATCCATCGGCCTGCAGGAAGATCGTGAACCAGCTCTGCGCGGCGATGTTCGTGTTCGAGACTGCGAAACCGGCGATGCCCGGGACGTTTCAATCGACAGCTCCGTCCTGAAGCGATACACCGACGCATACGATCAGCACTTCAATAAACTTCGTGATTTCGCAAGAAGTCGAAACGGTGGTTTTCTGATGATGCACCACGATCAGGACGTCATGAAACAGATGGCCAATCTGTTTGAGGGCGGGAGATACGTGGCATGAGTTTCGGCCTTCTTTCTACCTTGGGGGTGTTTCTGGGCGTCCTGGCTCTCGCTGCAGGGCTGTGGCTGGCCCAGCGATTGAGAGTGCAGCACCGCGAAGTGGAGGTGCTAAGCACACTGTTCTGGCAGGCCGCAATTGAAGAAACTCGAACTCGCGTTTTTGTGCGACGATTCCGACACTGGCGGGCGTGGCTGTTACTGGTCGCCATCGCATCTTTACTCTGGATGTTGATCGCGCAGCCGACGACCGTTCCACTGGACGGTACCCAGCATGTCGTGCTGGTCGACTGGAGCGTGGAGGACCCGGACGTCCGTGCGGCTGATCTGCAACTTGCCGTCGAACGAGCCGCTACGCTGCCAACATCTGCCCGCGAAATCATGGCCGTCGGCAATCATCTGGAAACATTGTTGGCCGCCGGCGAGCCCATCGAACACGCCGCACTTCGGGCGGACGAGAACGACGCCGTATCGCCACAGGGCCTGCACTGGGCAATTGCTTCGTTGTCGTTTCGTGCCACAAAGAAGCAGCCACTGGCACTCCACGTTGTGGGCAATGCCGTCATCGAACAGGAATATCTGGATGCTCTGAGCTCTGAAGTGTCTGTCTATCGGATTGAACGTGAAGCGCCGTCCAACGTCCGGTTACAAACGCTGGGGATCGCCGATTCGTCCGATGGCCGATGGAATACCGTCGACGTAGCCATTGGCTTTGCTGACAGTGACCACGTCGATCCTGCCACGATTCTGATTACCGTGGATGATCAACCCGTAACGCGGACGTTACGGCAGACTGACGATGGTCAGTATCTGTTGCCTGGCGTCGTCGCCGATGGGGGCACACTGCATGTGCAGGTCAATGGCCGCCTGATTGGAGCCTTGACTTTGCCGGTGCGACGGCCGATCAGGGTCTCTTTCGCATCTGATGTGCCGACCACGCTGAGAGATCTGGTCAGACTGGACGACGCATGTCACATTGTCCAATCGGAGGCTGACGTTCATATCGGATTTGCCAAAGACGCCAGTCTGCGTCTTTCCCCGCAAGATCAGCCAGCGTTTCTGATCGAAACCGACCAGCAGGATGCGGAAAACGTACTTGCTGAATTAATAGACAAGCTGGCGCTCAAACAAATTTGTGCGACGTCCATCGCGGATCAAAGCGGTCAGATTGTCGATGTACAGGTCGTATCATCCAACAAAAAGGGCATCGCGATTTGGGCCAGTCTTTTTACGGACTCCTTCGATTTTCAGGAAACTCGAGCGTGCCCGATTTTTGTCGCCCGTGCGATTCGCTGGCTGGCGGATCGACCAGCGATGGTTCCCTGGGCAGAACAGGGCGAACGACTGCCGGTTGCTGCCAAAGAATTTGATCGCCCTGCCCGCGCAATCGCCAGCACCAGCGACGGGCGTGAGCTCCTGACAAGCCGCCTTGTAAGACCAATTGTCAATGCGGCCACCGTCCGGGAATCACCCACGGCCGGAATGTTCCGGCCGTTTAGTCTGTACACATGGTTGGGGCTGATTGTCACAGTGTTATTATGTGGTGAGTGGGTGCTTTACCAGAAAGGTCGCCTGCCATGATCATGTCATCTCCGTGGTGGTGTGGAATTGCGATTCTGGCCCTGTTGCCCTGGATTGGCCCGTGGCGTGGCAGCAATCGCGTGCAAAACGTTCTGCGTTCGATGTTGTTTCTTGCGTTGGGTTTGGCGCTGGCGCAGCCACATTTTGTCGTGGACGACACACAGGTTTATCATGTGCTGATTGCCGACTACAGCGACAGCGTCAGTGAAGATGCCCGGCAAAGCGTCACCATGAAAGTCAGACGGTTTGTTGATAATGAACGGGCTCATCTGGTTGTCATTGGCGCACCGCCTGCAAAGTCGGTGATCGACGGTTTCGAAGACGCTACTAACATTGCTGCCAGTGCAGGGCAGGGTACGTCGCCCCTGTCGGCAGCGCTTTCCCGTGCGCAGTCACTGATTCCGCGTGGATCCATCGGGAGTATTACGGTTGCCAGTGACGCGTTGGCGACTCGCCCTGACGACGACCGCGCTGTCAGTGCATGTCTGCAGCGGGGACTACCGATTCATTGGGTTGATCTGCCGGCGACAGAACGGCCGCCGACACCCGTTCAGGTTCAGTGGACTGATACACTGCGAAAAGGAACGACGTCGAAGCTGAACGTGCAAATCGTCGCCAGCCGTGCTGGCAACACTGGAACGGTATCTCTGAACCACGACGGAAAGACACTTGCAAAAACAACGTTAACCGGTGCTGCCGGACAGACCGTCGTTCTGGAGTTCGAACCCCAGGACGCCGGATTTCTGGAAGCAGAGGTGATCGTCAGCAGCAGCAGCGGCGAACAGTCGCTTGCGGTCGTTCTACCCGTTCAGAAAGCTCATCGACTTCTTTATCTGGGGTACCTGCAGACAGGTGGAGCCGAAAAACTTGGGCGGATGATTGGTTCGGCATTCGACATCACCACTGTTGATCTGAAAGACGCTAGTGCTGTGAGCAAAGCACTGGGGCAGTCTGATCTTGTGATGCTGGATGATATTCCGGCAGAACTGTTGCCTCAGGAAACCGAGCTGCAGATTGTTGAAGCGGTCCAGTCGGGCGGACTGGGGTTGGTCATGAGCGGAGGGCGCGCCGCATTTGGTGCAGGCGGTTGGCACGACCGTCCCGTGGAATCTCTTTTGCCGGTGGAATTTGTTCAGAAAGAGGAGAAACGTGATCCGTCGACCTCGTTGGTTGTGGTGATCGACACGTCCGGTTCCATGAGTGGCGTGAGGGTCCAGCTGGCCAAAGAAGTTGCTCGGCTGGCGATCCGTCGTCTGTTGCCGCACGACAAAGTCGGCATTGTCGAATTCTACGGTGCCAAACGCTGGGCCGCTCCGTTGCAGCCGGCCTCCAATGCGATTGAACTGCAACGGGCGCTGAATCGGATGGACGCCGGCGGTGGAACTGTGATTCTGCCCGCCTTGGAAGAAGCGTTCTACGGACTACAAAACGTCGACACGCGATACAAACACGTGATTGTGTTGACAGACGGTGGTGTCGAATCGGGAAACTTTGAATCACTAATGCGGCGCATGGCAGCTGAAGGGATCAACGTTTCAACTGTGCTGGCAG
Organism: Fuerstiella sp.; assembly: GCA_039831575.1. Lineage (GTDB taxonomy): Bacteria > Planctomycetota > Planctomycetia > Planctomycetales > Planctomycetaceae > Fuerstiella. The sequence goes on from JBDONA010000785.1 coordinate 16,141, forward strand.
GTGGCGGATATCACAGCGAGTTCCTGGTCAACATCGCCAACTGGGGCAAGGGTCGCTTCTACAACGTGCCCAATCGATTTAATCTTCCGGAGATTCTGTTGAAGCAGCCTTCCACAACAAAGCTGCCATCGTATCGTCCCGGAACGCACCTCGTGCGTGCTCGCGGTGCTGCCGGCTGGTGGGGTGATGTGGACATCTCCAGCGTGCCTCCCCTGGCGGGATATATCGAAAGCAAAGCCAGACCTGGCAGCCAAGTCCTCTTGGAAACAGTCACTGAAATGCATCCTGTCCTGTGTACCTGGCGTTACGGCCTGGGGCGTGTCACGACCTGTGGAACAGAACCTGTCGGAGCGGGAACAGCTCCATGGAAAGACTGGCCGGAGTATTCAAAAGCCATTACCCGAATCCTGCAACGCAGCGCGGCAGACACACGAGATCCGTTCCGCTATGAGGTGGAACATGATGGAGGGGAAGTCATTATCCACGCGATTCGGCAACAACCCAGACGGACCGCTGACTGTCTGCCCGTGGCCAGACGGGTCAGCACCAATGTCCGGCAACATTCGGATCAGAAAGACACCGAACAGTTCGTGCACTTCATTGCACGAAGTCCTGATCGATTTATCGCACGACTGCCCGCACCTGAATTTGGCAAAACACTACGATTTGAAACCTCAGCCGACACAACACCTGATCGGTGGCAACCCCTGGTGGCGACGTCACCCGTTGTTGCCGAAGACAAGGTCGATCCCGCCGCCGCTCTGAACATGGCCCGACTGGTCGCTGCGGCCGGGGGACGAAAGTATGACGTTTCGTCGGAGTGGACCAGCGCACCGACACCGCCCCCGGCCGGATATCGTTTTTACTCGCCGTCATCATGGCTGTTTGCGCTGGCTCTGCTGTTGTTCCTGTTCGAAATCTTGTGGCGGCGGATTCCTCTGCGAACGACGAATGGCACACAGCGCGTTCAACACTCGACAGTGTCGGCCGCACTGGTTGTCGGACTTATCTTGTGTTTCTCCAACGCAGCGACCGCCCAACAAACAACACTCAACCAGAAGTTTTCTGAACAGGTCAATGTTCTGATTGAATCCTCGATTCGCGACGGTGTAACCAGCGATAGTGTCAACGAACTGTTTCGCAGTGCCGTCCTCATCGAAGGCAGTGTCAAACCGGCTCTCGACTGGCTGAAAGAATCACGAGGAGATCTGAACAAACCGCGGGGGCAGGTAATTGCAGAACTCGAAGTCCATCTGGCATCGCGCCGTGGCGATCTTCAGCAAGCGTCCGACGCGCTGACCGAATTATTGAAGAACAAGGACGTCGCCGAGCGACGACATGACCTCCGGATCTGGCACGCAAAACTACACGATGCTCTGGGAAACATCGAAGAAGCGAAGAGCATTTATGAGGCACTGACAAAGGAACAACTGACTGACGCAGAACAGCAGGCCGTGCGGCTGAGACTGGCGTTGATGGGCTTGATCAGCGGTGGTCCCAACAGGACGGGCAATGACGCAAAGCCGTTGATTGAACTCGCCGAGAACTCAAAAGATATTTCGTTTCGCAATCGGGCGGCAAATGTCCTTGCGGTCCAGAACAAACACGCTGATGCAGTCAAGCTGTTCACGGTTCAAGGCGAGGGGACACAGCGTTTTCGCAGCGCCAGTCGGGTAACAGAATGGGCGATTCGCGCCAAGAACCGTGACAAGGCCATCGAAGCCGGCTGGGAGGCCGTCAATTCTTCGGAACTGCGTCGAGACCGAAATTATGCACTTGCGGTGCTGGTCGAATCGTATCGTATGAAGGAGCAGGACAAGGGCCTCGAAAAGCTGGTTGAAAAACTCAAGCAGAAGAACGATGCCGGTGAGAAGATGTCCGCCGAGATGCGCACCGTATGGATCAATCTGCTGCGGGAGCTCGGTAAGCACGACGAAGCCATCGGGTTGTTTAAATCCACGTCCCATGACGACAGTGGATTTACGGTGGAAATGCGTCGCGAACTCCTTGAAATGGAAGGTGAGGCCGGGCACGAAGACAGCATGATCGAATCGTACCGCCAGCTCATACAGTCGGAACCCAACGAGCTGACCTGGAGATCGGGACTGACTCAGATCCTGCTGGAAAAGGGAGAAGAAGAGAAGGCAGAGGCCCTATGGACGAACTTCCTGTTAGAAACCGAACGTGGTTCACTTCTCCTGATGTCCGCGCAGGCGCTTGGTGAATTCGGGCTCGATGATCTGTCAAAGAAGACGATTGAACGGATGGTCCGTTTGCAGGCGAACCACGGACAGGCGTTGCTGTACTGGGCCGACCTGCAAACACGTCGCGGCAATGTCGATCGGGCGGAGACGACGCTGAACCGGATCCTGGAGATGGACGACGTCAGCGACGAAATCCGATCAGAACTTGCCAGCGCCTACGAGCGACTGGGACGCCAGGACAAAGCCATTGAAGTGAACGAGGCGATTCGGGCAGGGCGTGATACGGTGGCCGAGGACCTTGAAATGCGTCTGGCCTGGCTGTACAGCGAAATCGGCGACGAAGATAAGGCACTGGAGCAATGGTTGGCACTCTGGCGGAAGGTGACATCAATTCCTCGCCGCCGCTACGTTGAAGATCGCCTGATGACGGTTGCCAGTCGCTTGGGCACCCTGGCCGATATTGCAATTGACCTGGAAGAAAAGCTGGCAGACGGAACGGCAGACGATCGCGAGGCCGGGTTACTGGTACGAATCTACAGTCGTGTTAATGACTCTGTGGCAGCCACGGAGATTTCGGAAGAATACATGGCCAGGTCAGGCCGGAACGAAGTGGAGCAACTGCAGGAAAAGGGTCGCATCTATCAGATATGTAACGACTACTGGAACTACGAAAAGGTGATCGAGCGACTCATCGAAGTCGACCCGGAAGGGAAAACGGAATATCTGCGTCAATTAGCTCTTAGTATGCTGGAACGTGGCAAGGCTCAGGAAGCCCGTGCCGTGCTGATGACACTGCGGGACGCTGATGATGGCAAGGATTCGATTGGTGGTGAGTTTGAAGCAGGCGTGTTATCTCTGGTCGGCATGAACGCAGAAGCAGCCAGTGCCTATCGTAAAGGGATTGCCACCTATCCTGACCGAATTGAATCGTACCTGCTGCTGGCAAACCTGCTGAAAGAAATGGGGCAGACCGATCGTGCTGTGGGAATGTTTCAGTACCTGGCCGAAAACGCTGACCGGGACGATATGTTTACGATTGCGATTGACGGGCTGCTGAATATGGAAGCCCCTCGCCAGGTGATGCAGTGGGCGCGACGCATCACGCTGGAACGACTGGCCGGCCGTGAAGACAAGAACTATCTGTACCAGTTACTGTCCGATCTTTCCTCGGAAGTTAATGACAAAGCAGGGCAGATTCTCGCAATGGAAAACTCGCTGGCCGTGTCGGGCACGCGACGATTGTCGGTGTTGCGTGAATGTATGGAATTGTCGTCCAGGATTCGCGGCGGCGTTTACTATTCCAGTTCGTCACGGGGCCCGACCAATAAGGGCAACGAACCGTTCTTTGCCTTCGGTCGTCGCCTGATCGGGTTGGGTGAGTTAATGCCGCCGCAGGTATTTCTGGATCTGGGGCAGGCTTTTCTGGATGACGGCGATACCAAAAGCGCGGAACGCACATTTGGGATGGCTCGCAGCCTGGCTGATCCCCGCGGGTATCAGCGCGAAGTCGCTGCGATCTTTGAAAAGGGAGGCAAACTAACCGAAGCACTTGTCCGATATGACAAGTTGCTGCGGACCAGTCCATCCGATGTGGCCCTGATGTCCCGAGTTGCAAAATTGAACGAACAGGAAACAAAGGACGATGTCGCGTTTCGATTCTATCAACGCGGACTGGACCTGCTGCTTTCGCAAACGCCGCTGACCACGCAGGAGGAATCGAAGAACACGGGCAACCGGTACTGGAGCAGTAACCTGGACGCCTATCAAACCTATTCCGAACAATTGTTGCAGGGGCTGCTGGTAACGGTGCCCGAAGAACAGGTCAATTCACTGCTCAGCAATCAACTGGCATTGATTCAGCAGAGTCTTCAGGAACTGGGTGAGGTGGCAGATTCGGGACGCATCGCAGTAAAACTCAGCGATGCGCCCAGAATCGAAAAACGCCTGAAAGCTCTGCGGAAAATTTACTTCGCCTTTGATCGCATTGCCGATCTGGAATCCGTCGATCAGTTGCTGATCGACAGTTTCCCCGGGGACAAAGGCTTACTGGTCAGGTTTGCGCGAGAGCGCATTCAGCGGGGACGCTATGACAGCGTGCGACGAATGCTTGACACGTCGCAGCCGAACGAACAACAGCGTAACCAATTGCTGACAATGCTGGGAGATGCTGCGGACGAATCTGAAACGTCAAGATTATCTCCTCAGGAAATGTGGCAACGCTTTCTGCCCGTCTGGATGAACGGAGATCGCGAGGCCGCCCTGAAGATCCTGCGACGTGTGGATCAGACCAAAGGACGCGCACCCGGAACTCATCCGAGTTACGTCATTATCAACGGCATGGCTGTCATGCAGAATACGGGCAGTGCATCGGATGTGGCCGCATGGATGCGACTGGCGATATCTCTGGACGATGAAGGACTGGCACTGCAGTTTGCACGATCGAGATTGCAGTCGGGCGGACAGTATGGAGCCATGCAGATTCGACAGCTGTTCGACACCTACAAAGAAATACTTCCAGCGCAGACTTTCGGCGATCTGGTTCGGTACGCCACGAATCTTTACAAAGACGACAAAGTACGTCTGGCGGACTATCTGTGGCTTGTGTCACAGATGTCAGAATACGTGGGCAACGACATTCCGGACGACGATAAAATCCTGGAACTGATTCAGGATGGCAATCTTCAAATCAGCTACTACTTTCCGTTTTCACTGGCCATGGACGTCTTTCCGAAATCGATTCGCGCAGAAGCAATAGCTCAAACGCTCGACGCCGTGGTCCCAAAATATCGACCACGAGAATTGGTACGTATTGCCTTTACCAGTGAACAAGTGATCGATGAAGCAACGGCACAGGTGCTGCTGGAATCGATAGAAAGCGGAATTGATCCGGCGCTTCAGGATAATTACCTTCGCTATTGCACCTATTACCTTCCGCGAAATGGCACCGCCCTGAAGTGTCCGCAGAACACCGATCTTGCCATCCGGACTCTGGAACTGTTGATGACGGACAAAGTTCGCAAACGAGAACAGACGATTCCACGAATGGCCGAATTCATCAAGGCCGTTGTTTTACATCAATCGGGACGAACTGATGAAGCGCTGGGCATCGTTTTAAAGTCGTACGACCCCACGGAGAACATTACCGACTACTATCTTCGCTATTCCCGCGACTGGGCGTATCGTGAACTTGTACCGGCAGCAACCGAACGATTTGTGGAACTGGTCGACGCTGAAATCAAGGACGGGAAACCGACAGTGGCACAAACTGATCAACGGCTCGCGCTAATCAAACAGGCCGCAGACGAACAACGACTTCGTGATGTGTATCGACAGGCAATGAAGGATCATCCCCAGCAAACAAAGTATGCCACGGCCTATGAACGCTGGGAAAAAGGGCTGAAGCGCAATTTCGCCATCATCGAACTGTTCGAACAGCAACTTCACGACGCGACGCAACCGGACAAGGCGGAATCCAACACCGAAACGGCAAAGGTGCAGAGCAAGGCTGTGAAGGCACAGACTGCTGCGGCTGCGAAGACTGCCAAGGCGAAAGCTCTGGCCATCAAGAAGAGGCTCGCACAGCTCTGGGTTACCGTAAATCACCGTCCCAGAGCGTTGCCCTTCTTTAGTATCGCGGACGATCAGGACCAGGAACGATTTGTTAAAGAACAACAGGCGCGGGCTGCAAAGAGCAAGTCCAACAGTAACGAAAATCCGGCCACTGCGAATACGGCTCCGAAATCAGAGCAGCCCAGTGAAGAGGTCAAAAAACCGGAAAAGAAGTACGCGACGTCCATGGCGGGTGTAAAGTCCGCGATCGACGATGAAGATCTGCCGGCAGCTGAAGCAACTCTGCGTAAAATCTGGCGATCATTCCCACCGGCAGTTGCCAGTCCCTATCGCTACATCAGTCGCAAGCGATTTAACGACCTTACCTGGCCCGCCGTTGCAACGACCAGCAGGACCAGTAAGGCCGGCACGCCGCCACAGAAGACTGCAGAGGAGAAACGCATCGCGGCAGAGAACGCACGGCAAATTGCGCGTGGTGGCCTGGGTACGTTTACACCGCAAGTTCGTGCGGCACGAAAGAAACCGGACAACGCATGGAAGGTACTGGCCGACAGACCGTTTGCGGCCAAAGAGATGCGTCGAATCCTGCGGTCAGAATCCGGCACAACTATTGCCAGCGTTCGAAATGTGTCATTAGGTCTATTGCAGGCGACACGCAACGAACGGGGCGATGAAGCAGTATTTGCTGCACTGGTCAGGAAGATCCATGCCGGGCACATCAGTGACGAGGTTCTGGTCCACCTGTTCGCGATGCTGGAAGAAGATTCCGGACGCATTAACAAAGATAACGAAGCCGTCATCGATGTATTGCTGGATCGTCTGGACCTGACCAATGCCGCCAGAGCCAGCCAGTTGGCAAATCTTTGCGGGAAGGCCGGACAGCGGGATCGAGCTTTCGCGTTGTACCGACATTGCGCATTGCTGACGACAACAGGGGCCGCTTCGCTGGCGGGGCTGATTGATCAGGCGAAGCAGACGTTTGAGGGCGACGAGCTGATGGATTTGGCCGAATCCATGTTCCTGCTGTCAAAACAGGGGCCGGCGGAAGCATCACGAATTCTACAGCTACGTCTCGAACTGCTTGACCCCCGGGAAGCGGCAGATCGTTCTCGGCAACTGGTGGAGGGTCATCTGTCAGCGAATACGACGGTGGAGCTGCAGAATGTCATTCAGGCTGTGCCTGTCTTCGCACGGGCCGGTGAATACAGCATTGCGTTGAATTGTCTGACGCTCGCAATTCGACAGCACGGTCAGCCGCAACAGAACCTCACAAACACGTACAGCTATTATACCACGTCAAGTTCGCGCAATCTGTTGACTGTGACACGGAACAATCTGATCAGAATGTTTCCGGAGCAGAACGATGGATACGTCGACTACGATGCGTGGCTGAAGCAGGCAGCAAAGGCGACGGGCGATGTTGTCGGCGACGCCAAGCCTGAGATTGCAGTGGAAACACTGCTGACGATCGCTCTAAGACAGGTGCAACGCAATAGCCCCGCGGATGCGAAGCAGACGCTGTCGTACGTGACGGACGACATGCTCACGGTCGCCGGAAAGCATCAACTGCTGGCGATTGATGTATTGCGTCTGGCTGGCGGTCATGAACAGTCGCTTCTTCTGCAGTCACGTATGTACGAAGAAAAACAACTGTCCCATCTGCGGTTTGGTGATCTGCTTCGCGACACCGCGAAGGTCGAAGGGCAGCCTGCTGCAGCAGTGTTACTGGAAACTCTGGTGACGCAATCCATGGACGAAGACTTGATTGCCGCCGCAATTGATGTTTCACAGGGCAACAAGACATTCACGGAGCGGTCAACGCAATTGCAGGCAGAACGGAAAAAGGCGGATGACGAATACAACTCCCGCGTGGAGGCTGCAAGGCAACGTACCAAAGCCCGTCGGCAATGGAAGAGCGAAGATGCGGCCTCCAGCGCCACTCCGAAGCCACGGGCCTGATCTGTTCTTCTCCGGGGGGAAATGCTTCGACCGGAATCTCAGTCGCTGGAAGAGCATTGCCGCGCCGCAGGTGTTCCGCTGCCTTGGTCCCCTCTCCCCAGGAATTCGGAAAAACACTTGTTGTCGGAGCATTTGAACGTGACCCGAATTCCCGGGGAGAGGGCAAGAAATATCGCAACTTCAAAACGCGTGAGCGACGGACTGTTGCGAGACGATGCTTTTCCGTCCCTCGCTCACGCTTCGGGTTTCCGGTTATCGTGCGAGAGGGGTTATAAAAATGCTTCTACTCAACAACAAAGGCGAAGCTGTAGATCTTCGCTGCTTTGAGAAG
>JBDONA010000659.1:0-5500 GCA_039831575.1 Fuerstiella sp.
AATGAAAACACGAAGTTGGTCAATCCCCTGGCCCGTTCAAAATCCATTCCAACTACCTGAATGTCATCTGCAAGCCTATGAAACAGTGATATGTGACGCTGCTCAGCTGACAGTAGTTTCGATTCCTTAAGTCCCGCAAGTTGGTCCAGCACCTGGCGGTAGAAACCTCGCGCCGTTTGCGTCAGCTGACTTCCGGAGCGTTTTGCAAGCCTCATGGGATACAGCAACATTGGCCAGAATAATGTACAACCGATCACTGCCAGAAGTGACATGGCCGGAGCGACAATTATCGATACGACCGCGAGGGCTATGACGAGTGCGGCACTGCTGCTCAGTACCAATAGAGACGCCACTCCCTTTTGAATTCGATCAACTTCCACAGACAGTGCGTGGGCAACGTCTGCTGTTCGCGTGCATGTCTGCGTCTCCCATGCAGCGAGGTTCATTGCCTTATATAGTTCCTCCCGCAAGGAAAAACAAAATCCGTGCTGCAGTCTGCCGTCAATAACCGACTGAGAATACAGTAAGGCCGCCTGAACCGCTGACAGCAGGGCGAACGCACCAAGGACACTGCCAATTGTGGGTGTCACGCCAAAGACGTAAAATCCGTGACTAATCGCGTTCGAGACGGGATTGGCGACTTGATCAGCCGCACCGATGTCGCACAGCTGAAGCATTGGTACAAGGAGAATGATTGAGACACCGGACGCAACTGCGAGCAGAAAAGCCACCGCGCACGAGGTCACGCACTCCCGTTCGCGGCCTGCTACAAATCTGCGCAGGAAGGCAGTCAGCTGCCTCTTCGGTGGCTGAGTTTGCGAGTCTGTCACGATCGACATTGGTTTAGTCTGCCTCGTATTCGATTGCCTCGAAACCATCATGCAAAGATGAACCCGATGTAGTCCGGGAAAGAATTCCGACCGGGGCAAAAATCAAAGTTCCAACAGTCAGGAGCGTCAGGACGAGTCCTTTCATGCGGCCCAATAAAAGGGCGCATCCACTTTAAGCGACCCGCAAACAACCGTTTTCGTCCGATGCCAACGTGCGATTGACTTCGTCAAGGTTGACTATTTCCTGGTATCGGTCTTTGGTCATTAACCTACGCGTTCTCGGCTGGGCGTCGGCCAGCCGCTTAACCTCCAGAAAGTCCCAGACATCGGACAGCGTGCATTCATTGAACAGATCTTCGTAAACGAACTCACGGTATTCGACGTTATTCCGTTTCAGCATCGATCGCCATTGATCTGTCTGGTGACGAGTTTGCCTGATAAACCAGCGGGCTTCGTCCACATCGATCGACACTCCGGCCAGCGACTTCACTCTTCGCTTCGACGTGGTCACCCATTGCGAAGTGTGAACGGCCACGCACCACGACACTGCCGCCGCCAGCAGATTCCGACGATGCAGCAGAATGACCTTATCAGTGCGCTCGGTCAACGCAGTTTCAAAGTCCTCATTGGACAACTGATGGGCATGCAGCTTGTACCCCACGACGGGATTGCCGGTCTTCGCGTGAAAGCGCTCGTAGAAACAGTCTACGTAGTCACGCACATCGGACGAACGCCGATAAAGTCGCAACCTCAATTCGGCTAATGCCGTCCCGGTCTCGCAACGACTATTGGTCAGGTAGTTGTACGTCGGGCACCGCTTAAACATTGGCAGGCCCAGCGACCTTAGTGCGGGACGGCTTGTTGGGTGGTCCTTGAATAGTTGCCCGAAGATGGCGATATCGGGATGCTGATGAAGGACGGTTGACAGCGCGTTGCTGCCGCTGCGCTGGTGGCAAAGCAAAACGAAACGGTTTAATTTGCTCATCATGGATGACCTGTCAATGATGTACAGCGTCGGTGGCTCAATGAATGTCTGAATGAAGATTCGATGAATGTCAGCATTCGTCCCGACGGGACGAATGCCGGGAGTCGCCACAGAACGCCGCTGCTCGCACATTGGGCCCCGTGCACAGGCGATCCATCAACGCCCCGATCATTCCGTTTTCCCAGCACTGCGGGTCGGAAAATCACCCTTCGATACGTCCACACAAGCAAACGTGGGGGATCCCGTGCAAGACATATCGAATCGCGGTAATCCGGGCAAGATGTCTTTGACACGCAATACATACGGATAATGCTATGGCTGCGAGAATGCCGTTTTCCTTAGAATCCGGGCCCACAGGTCGGCACGGTGGGAACTGGCGGATCACGAGTCAACATCAACCGCCGTTCGATGCTTCCGGCGCCCTCACACAGAATCCCGTGGCACTGTAGACGGTGGTCCTAAACGGGCAGGAATTGCAGATTTTACCTTTCGGGCCTTGAAGAGGTCACAGGACAGGACTCGCTCGGGGCAGGTTCCCGTCAAAGCCCACGATGCCCATAACTAACGGACGCCATGACGTTCCACCAGAAGAGACCTGAGTCATTCGTTCCGTTCCGACAGGCCTGGCAGTACTTCAACCGCATCGTTTTTTGCACTCTTCCGGACACACAATAACGTGCGAGCAATACTTTCCCTGCCTCGCGTCATGAAACGCGCGGCGTACAGGCTACTGGTTCGATGGTCAAATGTGTTCAGTCGAGAGAATCTGCATCGATTCATCGACCGGAAAATTGAAACATTGAATTGCGGCGGCGAACCGGTGCGTGTTCTCAATATCGGAGCCGGAGGCGAATTAGGCGCCCGCGGCACCGAGCTGCGAAACGCCCAGATTATCACTGTGGCCTACGATCCGGATCGTAGGCCAGACATCGTAGGCGACGTGTCCAGGCTAACCATGTTCGGGCCCGAGTCCTTTGACACCGTTCTGATGTTCGAGGTTCTTGAGCATATTTCGACACCGCAGGCGGCGATCGACGAGTTACATCGCGTTCTCAAAACTGAAGGTCGCCTCATTCTGAGTACGCCGTTTCTGTTTGAGATTCACGACGCGCCACATGACTACTATCGATACACGAAATTCGGTTTGCATCATCTGTTACGTGAATTCAAAAACGTTGTCGTCCGGCCGCGGAACGGATACATCAAAGCAGTGCTTGTTCCCCTGCTTCGCCTATGGCGCAGTCCGTTCGTCGCCGACCGCTGCTTTGGCTTGCTATGCCTGGCTGCGTCCTTTCCCTTATTCCCTTTCATTTTTCTCCTGAACCGGGTTATTCGCTGGGATGCCGCAACGACCGGATACGTAGTCACGTGTGAGAAATGATGGGATACGGCCGAAGGCTCAGCAACTCTGACTTTCGCGACGATCTTTGAGCCGACGGCCACAACAGATGCTCGACTAGCCCTGCATCCTTCTGATCGCAAAGCTTTGATTCTCAAGAGGCTCCACTGTCAAAAACACCAGCTCCCAGTCAAACTCCACACAAAACTCATGTACAGCCTCAATCACTCCATATCTGTACGATTTGACCCAGCCGCCCATAGTGTAATCATGGCCGGCAATGATTCCGTCCAGCTTTACTTTCTCTGCGTATGCAATTAGTTCCGCTCGGGTCGTTTCGTAACCGTGGTCAGTATCAATATAGATCCAGTCGAAGTAGCGGTCCTGAAACTCCGGTGCCGCATCGAGCGAAAGTTTCCGATGGATCCGGACTGTGCCCATCTCACACTGTTTCCTGAATCTGCCGGATACCTGTTCGTAGAGTCCGTCGTGATATCTGCCGGAACTCCAGACGTCGATCAGGTGAAGTAAGTTCGGCTTTGCGATATTCAGAATCTGTTCACTGAACTGACCCTGATTCACCCCAATTTCCGCAACGCAACCGAAGTTGTTCAGCCTGGAAAGCATGACAGAACGATTCAGGACAAGTTCGCAATTCCGCATATGTTTCTCAGTCAGCGGGACTCTCCTGATCTGCTTTTCTCGCTCTGCACGGATAGCTCTGCCCATTCTTCCGTAGCACGCGCGCAGCCCCGTCCTGACTCGGCATGACGACATGGTACTAAGAATTGATCTGAGCATTGCAGTTATGCTTGAATGGGCTGTCAGATTTCACGCTGCTGCTGCCATTCTGTATGGTGATTCCGTCCAGCACATTGGTAACCCTCTTGTCCCATGTGAAAGCGGAAATGAAGTCTTTGTACGCGCACTCGGCCAGAGCAACGCGATGATCTGTATCATTCAGTCGGCGCAGCGCAACCTCCCAGCCTTCATGATCATCGGGGGGAACGAGCAGCGCATTCACACCATCGGTCAGAACCTCACTCAGAACCGGAACATCTGAGGCAATAATCGGTCTTCTGGCGGCCATGTATTCGAAGACCTTCAACGGTGACATCCAGCGAATGATTGGCGAGTTTCGTTGATACGGAGCCAACAGGATGTCCATGGACTGTTGCCACGACTGCGTTGCCGACGGCGTCACAAGTCCATGAAACTGAATATTCTCGCAACCCAGCACTGTACGACGACATTTGGCAATCGCTTCCGGTGTTCCGCCGCACAGGTGAAACTCAAAGTCCTTCATTCGCTGGGCCAAACCACATACAAACTCGGCTCCACGTCCAATCGAAAAACTCCCGATGTATCCAACCCGCAGACGAGCATTTTGCGGACGCGGAACAGCAAACCGGGCATCAGCCAGTGGTTCGGCTGCTCCGTCATGACAGACCTGAGTCTTGCCGAGCGGCAGCGACGAATACCGTCTCAAGTATTCCTGCTGCAGAGCTTCGGAGATGAAGACGGTTTTTGCCAGATTCGCTCGCCGAAACAGCAGGTGTTCGACTACTCGCCCCGTTCGTGAAGCTGGTTGATGAGCTTCGTAAACAAACGGGGTATCTCCGCAGGCGGCCACAGCCAATGAGGGTAAGTGTCGACCATAAATCAGGTCAAACGGACTGCGCCGCCGCATTTCGTTCCTGGTTGCGCGGGCGTATCTCCACTCGCGGATTCTGCGAGTACCGAAGGCAGGGGTCTTCACAATGTTGAAATTGCGGCCCACACCATAGCACGCGTAGTCATCAACTTCATCCGCCCCCGGACGCGAAAACAGCGTGACGTCATGCCCCGCGTCGGCGAAGGCTCTGCACATCTGCATCACCTGAATGCTGTTCGCTTTGCACGACGGTATCGTCGAGTCGGAGAGGTAGGCAATGCGCATCGATTTGAACGCCATGATTCCGGGCGAGGATCGCTTCTCTGAGACAACCGCCGTACGCAGAGACATGAGATGGCGGAGTGGAGAATCCTTTCTTGGGACGGCTCAGAATAGCGGAGGGCAGTCTCTTCTGATAGGCGTGTTTCAGGATGCCCTTGAGGCGTTTTCCATCGTAGCGGACGCTTTCCGGCAACGAAAACGCAAATTCGATCAAACGTCGGCTAAGGAATGGCACACGTACTTCCAACGAAGCTGCCATGCTGGCCCGATCCACTTTCGTCAGAATGTCGTCCGGCAGATAGGTATGAAAATCAAGGTACTGCAAACGTGTCAGCACGGGCAGATCCGCTCTCCAGTGCTGCCGATAATGCCAGCAATCGTCATAGTCGTCATCGATCTCAAGCAGACGG
>JBDONA010000291.1:0-5485 GCA_039831575.1 Fuerstiella sp.
TGACCTTCCGTGGTTTCCGAGTGAAACGTCTTATCACACGGAGGGTCGTCTCTTTTCCGTCGCCATGTCAAGATCCATAAAACCAAACCACATCACGACTTAAACACACAACACAAAAAGACTTGGCGCTGTCCAGTTAGAATCCCGTCAAAAAACGGTTTGGCATCATAGTTCGAAATCGCCGGTCCCTTGTCGGGATTGCCGCTGGTTCGGCGAACAAATCGCTCCAGGATCCGATATCCGGTCGAATCCGCCTTCAGCACCTCTCCGCCACCATGATCGAGATCACCCCGGATCTTTTGCAACAACCGCGACGTGCCCTCTTCCTGCGCAGCTGCCACTCGCTGAAAGGCCAATTGATTGTGACGCATCGCCGCTGCGCGTTTTGACCGGGTTCGGGCGGTATCTCGCAACAGAAATCTACTCGCAGATGCATCGCCATCGACGTTGTGGCAGTTCAGGCAGGTTCGTTCGCCGACTTTCGCCCAGACTTCGTCTACAAAAAAAACTGTCAACGACAAGACATTCCGGGCCGCGATGACCGGCCGCCTGAGAGCGATCATCAGCCCGAGGCGCTGACGCCTGCTGAGAAGTTGATTCGCCTGGCGGTGTATCTGCAGCATCTCCAAACGCTGGTGAAACAGAAGTCAAACCCGGTCGACACGGTGTCAGGAGAAGAATGAGCAGGCATGCGGTCAACAACCGACGTGGAGCCGTTCGGGTATTGGATCGTTTCATATGAGTTCAACCGACCTTTCCCATGTACGTTGACTTTGAAGCCAATCCGGCTGTGCCGTGTCACGATTATAACATACTGCGCTGCCCAGCTCATCTGATGAACAAGAGATGGGACGCATTGATGTTATCCGACATTGCTTCGGGAAGGGGTGTTGGTGCCGGTCGGACCAGGCAGCCCATCGTTTTGAAGCCGTCGCACGTTTTCGGGCCTGGCTTTGGCAGGTTGTTTCAAATCGCTAAGATCACCTGGGATGTATAGCCAGAGACCGTTGATGACCGCAGGATTCATTATGTTGCAATTCCTCGCCAACACACAGATCGGTTGTCGTCGGTCATTTTCATGTTATCTGCTGCATCAGATAAGTACGCTGGCAATTCTGTCTCTCGCAGCCATCACTTCACAGCTCGTTTCTGCGCAGTCACTTGCCGCCGAGTCAAGCCGCCGCCCCAACATCGTCGTGATCATGGCCGACGATATGGGATATTCGGATCTTGGATGTTTTGGCGGCGAAATCAAGACGCCCAACCTGGACCGTCTGGCTGAAGGCGGGCTGCGGTTTACCAACTTCTACAGTGAGAACATGTGCTGGGTGTCGCGAGCCGCCATGTTGACGGGTATCTATCACAAGACATCGATGGTGAAGAATGCTCTCCATCCACGCTGTGTGACGCTGGCCGAAGCTGTCCGGGGAAACGGATATCAGACTCGAATGTCGGGGAAGTGGCATCTCGCCGGTAAGCCCTATCACATTTACCCCAACGACCGCGGGTTTGATCAGTTCTATGGCATTCTTGGTGGTGCGGCCAGTTTCTTCGCTCCGGCCTCTCTGTGTCGCAACAGAACGAATATCGAACCAGAAGCGCACAACGATCCGGATTTCTACTTCACGGATGCGGTCAGCTATGAGGCTCAGAGGATGATCCACGAGGCCGCGGTGGATCGCCCATTGTTCTTGAGCGTGGCCTACACGGCTGCTCACTGGCCACTGCATGCACCGGAACAGGATGTCTCTGCGTACAAAGGCAGTTATGCAATCGGCTGGGATCAACTGCGCGAACAACGGCTGGAACGCATGAAACAGCTGGGCATCGTGCGGGATGATGTAACGCTGTCAAATCGCCACCCAAACGTTCCGTCGTGGCAGAATGAACTCCACAAAGAATGGCAGCAACGCCGCATGGAAGTGTATGCGGCTCAGGTGACGGTGATGGATCGCGGCATCGGCCGGATTATTGACGCTTTGAAACAAACCGGACGCATCGAAAACACGTTGATCTTCTTCACGATCGACAACGGCGGTTGTCATGTGGAATACACGCCGGACCGCAAGGGCGACTTTCTTCCCGGGACAACTCGCGATGGTCGTCCGGTGCGCCCCGGCAATCTGCCGGAGATCATGCCCGGCCCGGAGGACACCTACCAGAGTTATGGTCATGGCTGGGCGAATGTATCGAACACACCCTATCGACTGTTCAAGCAATATGACCATGAAGGTGGCATCCGCACGCCCATGATTGCTCACTGGCCAAACGGGATCACTGCGACAGGTCGTCTGGTGCCGACGGTGTCTCACCTGATCGACATCATGCCGACAGTACTGGAAGTGACGGGGACAACAGTCCCGGAAGAAATCTCGGGTGGGACGCCGGTGCAGATGGACGGCATTTCGCTGGCTGGGGTGTTCACGGGCGAAAGCTTCGCCGGACACGAGACGCTCTTCTTTCATCACAACAAAGGGCAGGCCCTGCGGCACGGTGATTGGAAACTTGTCGCGGCGAAGCAAAACAAAAAGAAGACGTCGTGGGAGTTATATAACCTGAAGCAGGACCCAACCGAACAGCAGGATCTGGCCGACCGGATGCCGCAGAAAGTCGGGGAGCTGTCTTTAATCTGGGACGCGGAATCCGCTCGACTGGCCACACAGGCGCATATCGACTGACCGCGCCAGCGGAATCCTAGACGTTTCGCGAGCAGTAAAGGTCGTTCGAGTTGTCAGTGCGTTGTTTTCCATTGAACAGGGCGACTATGAATTTCCAACCTCGTTCTGCCATTTTTCTTAGCGTTGCTCTTCTGTTCTGCGTGTGGACCGGAATTGCCGGTGCACAGCAGTCGTCCTGGGCAGGTCAGGCCAGCTATCGCGTTGTGGTCGAAGTTCCGCCCGTTCGAAATCTCGGTCGAGCTGAGGACGAGATGGTTGCCAGCGTGGACCTGGATCTTCATGAACTGTTTCCTGCCGCGGCGGCGAATCACCGGATCAATCTTCATTCGCTGCAGGTTGTTCGTGAGGACTCACACGCTGCACCGTTTGCGAAACATATCCAGCAGCGAACCAGGCAGGACCGACCTTTCCGATTCTATGACCGCGGACTGCTGGACGAATTTCCAACGTGGCGGCGCTATGCTTCTTTAGAAGCGCTGGGGAATCGTCCGGTGATGCAGCCGAAGGAGCGTCTGCAGTTTGGACACCGCGTGTTCAACCCGGTTGCAGAGCATACGCATGGCACTCTGGTCTGGGCGCACACGCAGACTGGAGATTCAGCCTCCACTTATGGCATTTATTTTGATGTGATCGCCACGACTCACGCCATCACATCGCCACCCGCGGGATGGATTGGTGACGGCAGCAACCGAATTGTCAGGCACAGCCGCGCCCCCGGTCCGCCGGGCAATGGTTCTGCCAGCGTTGTGGATTGGAACGGCGATGGCCTGCCGGATTTGTTGTACGGGGTTTCGTCCGGGTATGTCATTGTCGCGGAGAACACCGGCAGTCGCGTGAGCCCTGCATTTGATCGTCGCCGGTTAATTTCTGACATGTCCGGCACACCGATTGACGTGGGCTACGATGCGTGTCCGCTATCCGTCGACTGGAATGGTGACGGCGTGCGTGATTTGCTGATCGGCGCAGAGAAGGGCTGCATTCTGTACTTTGCCAACCGCGGCACTGATGTTGATCCGGCGTTTGAATTCGATGGTTTCGTGGAGGCCGACGGCGCGATGCTGTTGACGCCGAATTGGCCGATTGCTGAACAGCCGCACGGTATGGCGGGTGACGTATTTCCGGCAGACTATCTGGCGATTCCCTGTGTCTGTGACTGGGACGGCGATGGTGATTCTGACCTGCTGGCGGGCGGTTTCGTGACCGGATGGATCTTTCTTTTTGAAAACGTCGGCCAGTTGGACAATGGCACACCCGATCTTCGTGCGCGGGGGCCGCTCATGGTTGACGGCGAATCACTCGATACCGGTTGGGCGGCTGCGCCGGTCGCGGTGGACCTTGATCATGACGGTGACCTGGACCTGATTTGTGGCGCGAAATCGGTGACGCCGGTTGGCGGAGACACCAGTGATCCGACTGGCAACCTGCAGTACTTTGAAAACGTCGGCGACCATACTCGACCCGTATTGAAGAAGCGACCTTTTCCTGCCAGCGGTCCGCCACAAACCGGAACGACTTTGATGGCGCCGGTCTGTGACTGGAATGGAGATTCACTACCGGACCTGCTGCTGGTAACGCGATCATCGATGCAGGTTTTTGCTGTGCCGAACGTCGGTTCCCGTGAAGTACCGATGTTCGATATGAATGGCCCCGCAATATCCGCCGTGTGGACCAGTCAGTCACTTCCTCCCGGGACATTTATGGATTGGAATCACGATGGCTTGCCGGATCTTATGAACCGTTTCAGCGTATTCCTTAACGACGGCACTGGCCTGCCGCATTCATTTTCACGGCGAGTGAGCATCATGGCGGGCCAGCCGCCCATTCGACATCCTGCGCCGCACGGTGATGAGAATTCGTACGTGACACTGCACGACATGGATGGCGATGGTGACCACGACTGCATTTATGGTGCTCACAGTGGCTACATCTGGTTTCACGAGAATAGAGGCAGCGATGCCTCGCCGGTGATGGATACAAAAGGCTACCGCCTGCCGCTCATCGGCGGCGGACTGGTCCAGGTGGGCGAAGCTCCCGCTGACAAGCCACCGGGTTTCAACTTTACTGACCTGCAAGGGGCTCGTCCCAAACCGGCACCTGCCGATTTCGACCAGGACGGTCGCGTGGATCTCGTCGTCGGCGATACCTATGGCCGAGTTCGCTATTTTCGAAACGAAGGCCGTGACGAAAATGGACGGCACAATTTTGCCGCACCGGTGATGGTCCATCAAAGCAATTCACGTCTAAGCGTTCATGCGGCGGACTGGACGGGAGATGATGTCGCCGACGTTTTTGTCATCACCGGATCGCGTGTTGCTTTATTTCCAAACCTGGCAATATCGGGGCGCGGTGAGTTTGGAGAACCAACCTCTCTGCCACTGCCAAAAAGCATTGGAGGATTCTATGGCGTATCGCCCGGCGACATCAACGGCGACGGCGATACCGACATTGTTTACCACACTTCAGCCCGCATCACCTGCTACGTCGAACGCTCATTTCTGACGCATGGTTATCGCGCCGCGAAAGTCATCAGCACCGCGACCAGGGAACAGTAAAGAAGATTAATTATTCCCGACCGAAAACCACCAGCTTTGCTGGTGAGCACTCATGACACTTTGCCGTTTATGATCTAAGCACGCAGCGCAAGCACGTGTGTTTCTGAAGCACACGAGACCCCCTCGCTGGCGCTTATAGCATATCCGGATGTTCGGCTTTGTGCAGTTTGTCGGGCGGCGGCCGTTCGCTGCAGCCGAGCCGTGCCGACAAGCTGGATTCACAAAGCCGGCGAAACGAGAATTCCGGATCGCAGT
>JBDONA010000313.1:0-24116 GCA_039831575.1 Fuerstiella sp.
GTTTCTTCGACAGTCCGCACTCGGCCCGCATCTCGGTTTTGTCCGGTAAATCGGGGACAATCCCGGGGTCGGTTTTCAGTCGCCGCAGGATGTACGGCCGAACCAGCTTGCGTAGTGCCCCATACGCCCCCGCGTCCTGCTGTTTGCTGAGTTCCTTGACGAATTTTCTGAACCGGGATGAGTTCCCCAGCAGACCCGGGCAACAGAAGTCGAACAACGACCACAATTCCCCAAGGTGGTTTTCAATCGGTGTCCCTGACAGCGCGATCCGACCGGACGACCGGAGCTTTCGAACGGCTTTGGCCTGAGCCGACGAGGCATTCTTAATCGCCTGAGCTTCGTCCAAAACGATCAGTCGCCAATCGAGCGCTGACAGCCACTCGAATCGTCGAGCCAGACCATACGTCGTCACGACTGCATCAAATTTGTCGACAAGTTTTCCGGGAGACTTCGCCACGGCCTGTAACGTCTGCGCGTCGCATTCCGATCGATGAGCGTAAAGAACTCGCAGCGAAGGAGCAAATCGCTCAAATTCGCTCTTCCAGTTTCCAACCAGCGATGCCGGGACGACCAGCAGGCTGGTCGTCGTCTTCTGTTTTGCCCTCCGCTCACGCTGCCTGTCTTCACGCTTCAGCAGCAGCAGCAGATCGATCACCTGAATCGTTTTGCCGAGTCCCATGTCATCGGCCAGGCAGGCTCCCAACCCCAGTCGCGTCATGAACCACAGCCAGCGAACCCCGTCGACCTGATAAGGCCGCAATGTGGCATCAAGATCCTGTCCCGGTTCACAGTCCACGATGCCGGACGGATCTCGCAGGTGCTGCAGTGTTTCGCTCAGCCAATCGCCGGTCGTAACTCGAGTCCAGCCCGCCGTTTCTTCATCGACTTCGTCTGTCCCAAACTGCGTGCCCGCCAGCATGCGCATGCCCTGAATGAAGTCGACTCCGTCTGCGTACTGCTGCTCAACCAGATGCCAGTGATCGAGGGCCTGCTGCAGTTTGTCCTGATCAACCTCAACCCACTGGCCTCGCAGCAACGCCAGCCCGTCCGTCGCCTGCAGGATCTGATCACGTTCCGCCGGCGTGAGCGGTGTTCCGTTCAGGGCGAGGTCGATCGAAAAGTCCATCAGGCTGTCCATGCCGACGTGGCTCGATTTTTCCTGCCCGATCGTTACCCGAACTTCCGGTCGCGACGACTGCCTGGATTTCCACCAGTCGGGCACGCGGACGACCAATCCGGCGTCCTCCATCTGGGGAACGCTGGTCAGGAAACGATGAGCCTGGTCGATCGTCAGCGCCTGCGGCTGGAACAATTGACGCGAATCCAGCATCTGCCGCACCAACGAGCCTTCCTGAGCGGCCCTCTGCACTGGCTCCAGCAGCGCGACCAGCTTTGCCTGATTATTTGCGCCAGCGTACTGTTTCAATGCTTCTCCCAGTGGCAGGTGCTGAAGCTTTGCCTTTGCCGACACGCGATGCGCATACGTCGCCATAAACGCGAACGGGCGATTGGGGTCCCGCTTGTTCTCCGCCAGATGAAACGTCACTCGCCCCAGCAGATTCCACACCGGGTTGACACTGTGCAACCATGCGACTGGCCCGTCCGAGTGACCGGCACACTGCTGTAACGCAAAAGTCCGCAGTTCGCTCCAGAAAGTGCGCATCACTTCCGGCGTGAGATATTCCAGACCACGCATCGGTGGGGCGTTTTCAATCAGCTCGACCAGAGCCAATTCCTGCGGCGGATCGATGCTGGATGATGCCTTGCCTTTTCCAGACACGGCCCGATTCAATTCTTCCTCACCCAACGCGCACAGTTCATGAAAAAAGAGCTGAGCAAACGCACGCCAGAACACGAATTCCACAGGCAGTTCGGCTGGCAGGTTTCCTGACGCCAGTCGAACGAGTCCTGCGGCCACGGATTCGGAAAACGTGTCGCGAAGTTTTTCTGCCACCACAGGATCGAACTTCAAGTGTGAGTCGTCGTCTGACACGGACTCAACAATCAGATGCCCCGCAGGCGTGATCACCGGTTGAATGCTCATGCGCGTAGACTACCGACTGCGCGACAATCATCAATCGCGAGCGTGGCCAGGAAGGTTGGCGACGTGCATTGGAAACTGTCGTAGTACGGGCTACCAGCCTGTTTTGCACGGACTGAACCTCGGGCTCTTACAGGCTGGTAGCCCATATTACGTCTGTTTCAATGGGGCGCTCAGCGACGTCGATCCTGCGCGTTACGTCTTGTGTCTCTTCGTGTTTCCTGTGGCCGTTCGCGTCCGCCCGGTCAGTCACTGACACAGAATCATTGCCACAAAAAACACAAGAAAGGCCTTGTCGGACGTTGCGAGCATCGCCGACGACAGCTTCAGTTTCGTCGATCAGCTGCACCTTCACTTCGGGGCATAGCGGATCAATGCTACGCCTGTGTTTCCTGCAAAAACTCAATGCAGTACCGTCAGAAGAATTGCGGCAACTACGACATCACATCTGAAAGTCTTGTGACGAAGTACTTGTGGGGCACGACAAGGGCCGGACTGCGACTGAGGAGGAAACGCCGGTGTTGCTTCCTTCCGAAATCACCGAACCGTCGGTGGCGGATTTAGACCGTCGATTCCGATTCAATATCCACCTGTAGCGAACTGATCACAACCGAATAATGTGACATCAGGTTGACAACACCTGTCCCGTGCCGGCGACACGGTCTACGCGGGTTGCCATCTAATTGGGGTGTAAATTCACAGGCATTCCACGTACAAGCCATTGGCACGACTTGTGCCTTATCCATTGACTCACAGTCGACTCATCATGAGGAGCACCGCTGCGTAGCGGCGGAATATCAACTCACGGATGTCATCTATCCATTACGGAAGGACGCTCACAATGAACACTTCTCGCTTCGCGTTGGCGGCACTGGCAGGGTTGCTGCTGTCCGCAACGCCACAGGACGCCTCAGCACAGCTTCGCCGCTACAGCAATCAGATCAATAGAATCATCAATAGTGCTCAGGGCCACCACGACAGCCACAGCTCGCACAAAAACCATTACAGTCCAGGCTACCACATCGATCATCATGACCACGTCATCAGAGACTCTCATGGTCACGTGATCGGTAGCTATCATCACGACGTCGTGCATCGGAATTCCACATACATTGTCCCTCACACAAGTCATTCGAACCACAATGGGACGTACCATCTGCACAACGGAAAATTCTATTACACAGCTCGGACGGCATCCAGCAGCCGTACCGTGCAGCGGGCCGTTGCCGTTAAGTTCGGCAGCTTTTCACATGTGGACGACCTTGCCAGTCGTCTGGAAGAACTGACCAACGAATTCTGCCTGGACCTGCACTACAATTATTCTCATAACCACGGATTTCGTGAAACGTATGCAGAAGGCTACCAGTTGATGCTGGTTGCGAAGTTTATCCACGATGCCGAACACGCTAACGACCGCAACGCCATTCGATCAAAGCTGAACGGTATGGACGAACTGTTCCATCACGTTCAGGATGACGTACGAGGCTGGTCGCGACACCATCGTCGCCAGATCGGTCAGCTGGGGATTCTATCAAAGATGGATATGATCGAATCGACTCTGCACCATCTGATGAACGACGTCGGCATTCACTCAACTGACGGCGAACAGGCGCCACCTCCAAGCGGCATCCGAGAACAGGCACCCGCTCCACTGACCGTCGCTCCACCGCCATCTCTCCCATAACCCCGCCGTCTTCGACGGTTTATGCGAGCTGACGCTCGGAATAAATGATGCCGCTGCCTTTTATCGGCGATAGCTGAGTTGAACCGTGCAATCCAGACGAAACGGCCTGCCTTTGTGCAGGCTGTTTCTTTGAATGGTCATGACACTGCGGCTGATCCAACGAAATGCGGACCCTGGGTGAACAACAGCACCCACAGGAGCGCAGTCATCGTCGGTGCGTTGGTTGTCGACCGGCAGGGGTGCCGTCAAGGAATGTTGCGAAACCGGGAGGGTGGTTGGAGCGAGGAACGAGTGAAACCCCGGGGCTTCCTTCGCAGGCTCAGTCCAGCCTCCGGCCACCCACCAGTCCGATACCACAATCCGTGACTGCACCCGACCGGCAATCAGGCAGCACTGGATGCGGAAGGAGTATTCACTATCGTGCCGTCAACGAGGCTGAGCGACCGGTGCGCGTGCTGTGCGGCAAACTGGTCATGGGTGACCATGACGACCGAGCGACCCTCGCTGTGGAAATCGGACAGCAGATTCATGACCTGTTCGCGGGATTCCGGATCAAGATTGCCAGTTGGTTCATCGGCCAGGATAATCCGAGGGTCGTTGGCCAGTGTTCGTGCCAGAGCAACTCGTTGCTGCTGGCCCTGGCTGAGCTCTGAGGGCAGGTGGCTCAGACGGTCCGACAGCCCGACGCGGCTCAACAGTTCGCTGGCTCGTTCCTGTTGGGCGGAAACGGATTCACCGGCGAGACTCAGCGGCACCTGGACATTTTCTATGGCCGATAACCACGACACCAAATTGAACGACTGGAATACGAAGCCAAGGCTCCTTAACCGCAGCTTTGTGCGTTCGACCAATGACATATCGTAAAGCGATTCGCCACGGAACAGGACCTCGCCCGATGTGGGGGCCATCATGCCTCCCAGCAGCGACAACATGGTTGTTTTGCCGCTGCCGCTGGGACCGACCAGAGCAATAAATTCGTTGTCGCCGATGGACAGTGACGTTTCGTTCAGAGCGTGCACGGTTTGGCCCCGACATTCGTAGGCCTTGGTGACGTTGTTAAGTTGAAACACGACGCTATTCCTTTACTGATGCGGGATGTCTGCTGTTGAAGTAACAGTCAAGTGTGCTGGTCCTGCGTTGGCACGCCGGAAGCATGGTCCCTTACCCGTCATTGAAGCACAGACACGGGTCGAGTGCTGCGGCTCGGCGTGCTGGCAAGTAACTGGCGGCCACGGCCATCAGTGTGGCGGTGGCGATGCCGATTCCACACAAAGAGGGCATCGGCAGAACACTCACGCCGACAAGCTGTGGGCCCAGCACCATCGCCAGAATAGTGCCGGCGACAAAGCCGAGACCTCCGCCTGCAATTCCCAGAATCGTCGCCTTGCCGAGAAACATCTTTGTTACGTAACCGGGCGTGGCCCCCAGTGCCATCAGAGTGCCGATTTCACGTCGCCGTTCAGCGACGTTGGCGTACATCACGCTGGCGATACTCGCACCAGCCACCAGCAGCAGAATGCCAAAGAAAACCCATGACAGACGAGACATCAAACCATTAACTGCGATCTGAGCTTCCACAACCTGAGCGATCGTGATGATTCGAGTATTCGGCAGCTCGCTGGACAGATCCGTGATCAAACTCCCGGCCGCATCTTCGCAGCATGCCATGATCTCGATCACGTTTACGACCGGCCCGGAATTACTGAGACGCTGGACGCTGTGCAGGTGTGCGAACAACCGGCCATCGTCGATCGTTCCCGTGGGCGGTAACACCGTCAGCACATGAAACGTTTCGCCAAGAAGTGTGAGCTTACTGCCCACGTCGGCCCTCAGTTGAGCGGCAATGTCGGCCCCCAGAATCAATTCGTCTTTGCCAAGATCCTGCACGGTTCGCTGAGTTGCCAGGGACGTGAGTTCGCTTTCTCCGCTGGTATCTGTCACCGGCTTCGCGCAGCAGCCTCGATCGGTGCCAACAGGGTTTGTCAGGAAGCTCATCCCCTGCCACGCCGTCTTCGCTTCGAATTCCGAGCGGGGAAGAATTCCCGTCAGCGTCACGGGGATGGAATCAACCTCCGCGGCAACACAGAGTTTCGGAGCCAGGTTTTCGACACCCGACATACGCGCCAGAGCCAGCTGCGTGACGTACTCCTCGGGCATTGTCTGCCCGTGCATGTCAGCAGAATAGTAGTCCTGCAAAGTCACACCTGGTGGCAGCACCAGCACGTTGGCTCCCAGCGACCGCATATCCCCGGCAATCTTCTCTTCCGAGAAAACCGTGATACTTTGAATGGCCACCAGGGCGGTAACGCCCAGAGCGACGGCGGCCAGACTGGTAATCAGCGACGTGGGACGTTGCCACAGTTCTTTCCAGATGAGATTACCAAGTTGCATGGAGTCCATTCCTTTTCAAAAGAGGCAACGGCCGCGGCGACAGAACGCACGAGTGCCATTGATGAGCAAGACACGTGGCCGAGCGTGGAGCTGCGAAACAATCGGCCGACAGTCACTGCGCAGACGCCATTAACGGCGGGTTGTCGGTTTCGCTGCGGTCGCTGCCCGACCATGTTTACAGTTTGGGTCTGCACAGCACTGACCGGCCGCAGCCAGCCTTGTCATCAGAATGGTTGAGGTCACTTTGTCGTTGAATGTGCCAAGCAGAACTCCGGGAGGAGCCATAAATGCGGTGACAGCGCTCTTGGTGTCCGAACGCACCTTGAGTTGCTGCAGGAACTTTGCTTCAGCAGGATCACCGGCCTGGATGCTGACAAGGTGAGTGCGGCCAGCGTTCAGCCTGTCGGCCCTGAACTTCTGAACTCCGGCAGGAACCTGTGGGATTCCCGTCGGCTGAATACACAGGAGTACCAGCTTCTTGTCCTGCAGAGCTCGCATGCATCGCGTTTGGCCGGGCGTAACAATGGCCGAATCCACATGTGCCGCCAGCAGCCTCTGCGCGAAGACACCGGTGACAGCACCGTTGGGAGCGATCGCCATGACAGCAGGCATCGGCGTACGGCTTGCATCGTACTGCTCCACAACTGCCCGTTCCTGCGGGTTGGTGATATCAACCCGAACAAGCGCCGTGTTGTTACGGCGTCCGAGCTCCGCGTTCAGCACTTTGTACATCGCCTGGGTCGCCGCATTATTAGTCCGATAGAACAGAATGAATGCGAACTTCTGTTGGCTGGCGGCGGTTGCCAGAGAACTTTGACCGGCTGATTCTGCCAGTACTGCTGAGGGCTGTAAAAAGCACACGGCAGCAAGGGCAGGAATGAGCATTGTGGCTCGGCCACATCGACGAGTAAGAGTCATTGCGGGAAATCCTTTTCCTAAGGTCACTCGTGTGCGGTTCAAACTGTTGGGAGAAATGCGCTGTATGGCGCTGCATCCATTCGGCAACACCTGCGACTACGGCGTATTACGCTGACTCATGGCTGTGAAAGACGTGTTCCCGCCTAAGAAAATGGCCTGCCCACGAGCCAGAACGGTTCACGAGAATAAGT
Source organism: Fuerstiella sp. (assembly GCA_039831575.1). Classification (GTDB taxonomy): domain Bacteria; phylum Planctomycetota; class Planctomycetia; order Planctomycetales; family Planctomycetaceae; genus Fuerstiella. The sequence continues at coordinate 7,226 of JBDONA010000313.1, forward strand.
AAACTTCTCTAACGGCAGCAGCTACGCGGGCGTTTCCCTGCTGTTTTTCTTAGTGCTTGTCGTGATCATGACCTTCGTGGTCATGGTCGTGTTTGATTTCGCCACGATACGACTTGCCGTTGATCTTCACCACCATTCTTGGGCTGGTGCCTTCTTCGTCCAGGTGTTCCGCCAGTTCTTTGTCAGCGGAAATGAAGCGGGAAGACTTTCCAGCTTCATCACCTTCGTCAGGTTTGGCCGTCAAAATAAACTGTTCCGGCTGGCCATCGTGAGAAATGTTGATGGTCAGTTCGGTCGTGTCGATGGCGACCTGTTTAGTGGCACTGCCGTCCAGAATATAGATTTCAAGGCTGCCGCCTTCTTCATCGTGAACCACTTCGGCGTGGTACTCTTCGTTGCCCAATTCGACAAGGTCGCCGTGATGCGGTCCCTCTGATGGATGGGCGTGAGTATCATGATCGTCAGGATCGTCAGGATCGCCCATTGTGTCCGGTGGCAAGGCGCTGACGGGTGAAGAACTGTCGGGCGACTCCACAGTTTCCACGCAGCCGGTGACGGAAACGACGGCAATTGCTATCAGTGGCAGCAATGTTGAGGTGATGGTTTTCATCTTGAAAGCTTTCGCTCTTTGGTGGGGTGAATAGTTACGTATTCGAAGCAAATCTTCGCAGGCAGGAGGTCCCGCACAGGGTTTTGGGACCATGAAATTCTATTGGGTTTCGACTCTGGCCCTCCCAATTTCCTCTCTCAATTCAATGCACGTGCTGAGTGCGAAATCCGGTTCTCTTCATCCAGTCTTCCCAGCCTGAAGCGGCTCGATGAGACTGGAATTCAATGTGCATCAGCCGTAAACATCGGAAGACGACGTCTCTGTGATCATCGTGCCGGCCTTCTCGTACTTCGCAGCCGAGTCCCTTCAGGATCGCGACCAGTTCATCAGCTTCGCGTTGATCTCGAGTATGGGTGGTCATCCAGTTCGGCAGAGAATAGCTCACGATCTCTGCGGACTGGTGACCGTGATCGTGGCCATCACCATAAAAGTGTCCGTCCGCCAGGCCGTGTTGATGACCGGCATGAGAATCACCGGCAGTTCCATGATCGTGGCCCCCGTGGTCGTGTCCGGCGTGATCGTGATCTTCGCCGTGGGCGTGCATCGTTTCGAACCCCGACTTCTTCATCCAGCCTTCCCATTGATGAGCAGTCTGTTCGGTGTCCAGCGTGAGTGCAGTCCATGACTTCAGTCGATACGACACATCCAAATGGCCACCGTGATCGTCCATCTTCGCTTCACAGCCAAGCTTCCGGACGGTCTGTAGATGAAGCTGAGCTTTTTTCGCATCGTCAAAGTGAATGGTCTTCGTTTCTTTCAGACGATAGGCCACCGACGGAAGCCCTGCCATCGAAGATGGTTGCGCCGCGGACAACGATGAGTTTTCCAGGCTCAGACCAATGGCGATCTGAGTAACAAGCATGGTCCTGATGAGAATTTTCATTTTAGTTTTCCTTCAGCCATCATTGATGGATTGTTCGCAACGACCGGCAATCAAAGAAAACGGTGTTTCTTCGCGTCGGTCATTGCTTCATGAACAGGATTGGAATTGTCTTTCGCGACGTCTGCTTCGCCAAAGGAGGTCAGGTACCTGTCGTCTCTGCAGTCGTTGCAGAGTCAGGTGAGTCACTTGTCGTTTCTGAATGGTCATGTGCCTCTTCTTCGAATTCGACTTCCGAGTCCGAAGCACCAATAACTCGCTGTGCTTCTTTCATGCCAAACAGCCAGAACAGGGCCGGATGAACGAAGAAGTCCAGCAGTGTGGAACTGATCAGCCCGCCAAGAATGACCGTGGCGACCGGGTACAGGATTTCTTTGCCGGGTTCGCCGGAAGCCAGCACCAGCGGCACCAATCCGATACCCGACGTCAGAGCCGTCATCAGCACCGGAGCAAGTCTCTCAAGACCGGCCCGCACGATCATATCTTTGGTCCAGGTCTCACCTTCGTACTTCACGAGATGCAGGTAGTGATTCAGCAGCAGGATGCCGTTGCGAGAAGCAATTCCGCCAAGGGAGATGAACCCGACCATACTGGCGACAGTCAACGTTTGTCCCGTCAGCACGAGAGCCGCCACGGAACCGATGAACGCCATCGGTAAAGCCGCCATCACCTGCAGAGAAAGATTGACCGATCGGAACATCGTAAACAGCACCATAAACACGCCGATCATGGACACAGCGAACAATGCTCCGATAACTCGCGTGGCGGACTGCTGACTTTCAAACTGCCCACCGAATTCCACAAAGTAACCGTCATCCATTGTGGCAATGACTGGCGCGACGGCCTTCTGGATGTCTTCCACAGCGTCCACGACACCTCGTTCGCTGACATTGCACTGCAACACAATTCGGCGGCGAACGCTTTCGCGGTTGATCGTATTAGGACCGCCGGATTCGTAGATGTTCGCTACAGCCTCCAGAGGCACCTTGCCTCCGTCCGGCAGATCAATCGTCAACCGCTTCAGTTTTTGCAGGTCTTCGCGATAGTTTTCGTCAAGCCGCACCATCAGGTCGAACGTGCGCTGCCCGATCAGCACCTCAGAGACAACATCTCCATTCATCGCGGTTGAGATAAATTCATTCACGTCGGCCGCCGTCATACCGTACAACAGCAACTGGTCACGATCGAGTTCAATGCGCAGCTGAGGGACAATGACCTGAGGTTCCACCATCAAGTCAGTGATACCCGCTTCGTCAGGCAGAGCATTGATGGCAGCTTCCATTTCACTTGCTTTGCGACGCAGAACGTCCAGGTCATCGCCGTAGATCTTGATGCCGATCTGAGCCTTGACGCCCGACAACATGTGCGAGATCAGGTGAGCAATCGGCTGTTCGACAGCGGTGACAATTCCAGGAATCTCAGCCATCGCATCGCGGATTTCCGTGAGCTGTTCTTCACGACTGCGAGGCGAATCCGGATTCAGCTCCAGCACATATTCACTCATATTGACGCCTTCCGCATGCTCATCCAGTTCGGCACGTCCGGTACGTCGCACAAATCGATCCACGTCGTCGAGTTCCAGCAACCGCTGCTCAACGGTCTTATTGATTTCATTCGATGTCGCCAGAGATGTTCCCGGTGGCAGAACCACATTCAACTGCATCGAACCTTCATTGAAGGGAGGCAGGAAGTCGCGATCCAGACTGAACACAAACAAGGCCGACAACGCGACACCCAGCAAAGTGACTGTCAGGTTGAAGCGCGGGAACTTCAGGCTGAACCGGATCACGCGGTCACCCACCCACTTCACCATCCGCAGAAAGAAGCCATCCTTCTTGTGATCCATCAGCTTCGCTTTGCCCAACAGCCAGTACGACAGCACCGGTGTCACGGTTAGCGAGACAATCAGTGACGAGAGAATCGACACGATGTAAGCAATGCCCAGCGGAGCAAATAGTCGCCCCTCCATGCCCGATAGAGCAAACAGAGGAATGAAAACCAGAATAACGATGATCGTCCCGTAGACGATGGAATTTCGAATTTCGCAGCTGGCCTGATACACCACCAGCAGAGGATGTTTGGGGACGGTCGCCTGCCGATTCTCTTTGAGCCGACGAAAGATATTCTCTACGTCAACAATCGCATCGTCGACCAGTTCGCCAATGGCGACGGCCAGGCCGCCCAGTGTCATCGTGTTAATCGAAAGTCCAAATATGGAAAACACAACGGCCGTCATCACCAGCGACAGCGGAATCGCAGTCAGAGTGATAAACGTGGTGCGGAAGTTCAGCAGGAACAGAAACAGAATGAAAACCACCAGAATGCCGCCGTCCCTTAACGCTTCGACGACGTTGGCAATGGCTCGATCAATAAATGACTTCTGTGAGTACACCGGTACAATCTGAATATCGTCCGGCAGCGTCTGCTTCAGTTCTTCGACAGCCGCCAGAATCGCGTCTGTAATTCGCCGAGTATCAGCGCCAGGCTGCTTGTTGATTGTCAGTACAACGGCTGAACCACCAGAGAACGAGTCCAGAGCGTCTGCGATTCTCTCTTGACTCTCCACTGTGGGCTCTCCGCTCTGCGCGACTCTGACAAACGCTGAACTGTCCCCTCGCTTCACCTGCGGTCCTTCAACCACGCGGGCAATCTGAGCCAGTGCGATCGGACGTCCCTCACGTACGGCCACGACAACTTTCTGTAGATCTTCGATGTTCTGAATTCGGCCGAGGGCTCGCACCAGAAGTTCGTTTGGTCCCTGTTCATCCAGATAACCACCGGTTGCGTTTTCGTTGCTGCTGACGACAGCCTGTTTCACTTCGTGCAGAGTGACGCCGTAGCGAATCATTTCGTCAGGATCGACCAGCACCTGAAATTGCTTCCGGCCACCTCCCATTGTGAAGACCTGGGACACACCGGGAATCGTCAGGATCCGCTGACGAACGACCCAGTCTGCAGTGGTCCGCAGGTCCATGGAATCTTTTGTTGAAAGCCGAGAATCGAGAGCCCCTGCCGAAGGAGCGGCGTTCTCTGGACTCTCAGCACTTGACTCTGGACTTTCTTTCCACATCGCCAGCATCAGGATCTGACCCATGATGGACGAAATCGGTGCCAAAGTCGGTTTCACTCCCGGCGGCATTCGATCCTGCACAAGTTGCAGCCGTTCCGTCACGATCTGCCGGTCTGTGTAGATGTCGGTCCCCCAATCGAATTCGACATACACCACCGAGATTCCGATGCCCGATGAACTGCGCACGGCCTGTACGCCGTTGGCACCATTCATCGCCGTTTCCAGCGGAATAGTGATGAGCGTTTCCACTTCTTCCGGAGCCAGCCCCGGTGCTTCCGTCATGATGACAACGCGTGGCCGGTTCAGGTCGGGAAACACGTCAATGTCCATCTGCAGCGCCTGCCACGAACCGTACGCCAACAGAAATACGGCCGCAGCGATCGTCAGCAAACGCTGTCTGAGAGCAAATCGAATGATTGCGTTTAACATTTCCGGCCCTTCCACGGCATCGTTCGAATACTTACAAGAGTCCTGCCTCGCGGGATCACCCTTCATTGAAGAAGGGCTGTTCGCCGCGGGCACATCCGAGCGGATTCCGCTCTAGTGGTTGTGACCAGCGTGAGGATCGACTCCGCCGCCAGCCTTGTTTTTCAGGGCCATCTGCATCTGGTGAGCGCTTCGCATCGCAACCACGTCACCGGGAAACAACTGTCCGTCGTTGGCGACAACGACGGAAAACTGGTCGCGATACTTCACGTGAACGGGCAGCCGATCAAAGTGATCGCCGTTCTGCTGAAACACAAAATACTCAGCACCTTCACGAGCCACAGCGTCAACGGGCAGGACAATCTGTTTCTCCCACCGTTCGACTGGCACCCGCAGCTGTAATCTCTGACCTGGACGATATCGCCAGTTGACGAAACGAATATTGTCCCGCCCTGTGTTCTCATGAGTCAGTTCATTGGGCAGTCCGACAAAAAACTTCAATGTCCGTGACACACGATCGATCTCGGTATCCAGATATGCAATGTCCAGCTCCGGCACTTTACGCAATTTTCCGTCAGCCTCATCGAATAGCGCGATGACTTTCCATCCGTTCCGGCTGGCGGCGGATAGTTGGGCGATGTCCTGCTCAAACGCCATCCCTTCGATGTACAGTTCCGAATAGTTGACCAGCGTCCCCAACGGCTCTCCGGCATCGACTGCCTGACCTCGATGCACAAGCAGTTCCCGAAAAATCAACGGAGGATCTCCATCGGGCGTCTGCATGCTGACCGGTACGATTTCAGCGCGTACGAACGCTTGACTTAGCTTCAGTTCCTTTGATGAACTTCCGTCCGCATTGGGCGAGTACACCTTCAGTTCACGCAGCAAACGACGATTCCTGGCGATCTGGTTGACCTGATCGTCGGAAAGCCCGTGCAATCGCAAAGCCTCCTTCTGCACAATCAGCAGCGATTCAAGTTTGTCGCTGGCGTACTGTCGATCGAGCAGCGTTTTTCGAGCCACACCTCCCGCTGCCGCAGCGTCGCTCAGGCGAACGATTTCCCGCTTTTCTATATCCAGTTCACCAAGTGTCGTGACGAATTCTGTCTGAGCGCGAACAAGGTCCTCGTGCGTCAGACGAATTTCAAAAAGCAGGCTGTTCGGTTCGACGGCTTCGCCCTGAGCCGCGTGAATACCCGTGATCACGCCTGTCATTGGCGTGGCGACCTGAATACGGGTACGTCCCGGACGTTCGACGACAAGTGCCGGCACGGTGATCGATCTGCTGAACGTGGTCAGGCGAATCTCGCTAATGCCGTCGTCCGTCAATCCAAGATTCTGAAGTGCCTGGTCAGACAACTCCAGCGATGTGGCTTCGTCATGGGCAGCGTGACCGTGACCAGCGTGAGAGTCGTCAGCAACGTCGGCGTGGCCGTGCTGATCCAGCCCCACCGGAGCACGGTTCTCGGCCACTATCGACTCGACCCAGGAATTCAGGCCTGGCCACCACTGGCCGCGTGTTGCGTTGGCGACCAGCGCGACGACAAACAACGTAATCGGCCAGGCAAATTTCAATGAGATTTGGGGTAAGTGGAACTTCATAGATCCGTGACCATCTTGAAGACATGTGCGAAACAGATTCGTCGGCAGAATGAGCGCAGCGGCGAATCGTGGAAGGAACCCAGGAGCTGAGCAGGCAGCAGTGACAGCGAACGAGCACGCGATCAGCACGGATGTTGTGCCAGAGCCAAAACATGGCGCAGCACAACTTCAGAGATTCTGACAGGGACACCCGAATCGCAGAAAACCTGCGTCAGAGGGGGTGTTCTTACAGTCGCCAAACCTGCGTCGCTGCGCGCAGGGAGTCACCGGAATGTGACATCAATTGCGAGTCGCCAATCAGCGATCCTGCGATCAACGTAGCTGTCATGTTTGACAGACGACAGTCTGTCATGGTCGCCGGCAGCAAAACATCGTGGTCTGACGGTAATTCAACTCTCGAGACCGTCAGCCAGGAGCAATGATTCGTGCAATCAGAATGATTGTGGCCGCAGGGGCAGGAATCACCACCTGATTCGTTGTTGTTTTCGTCCGAAGAATGATCACCAACCTGGCGGTGACCACATGAGCAGGCAGAGCTGGGATGTACCTCAGCAGTCCTGTCGGCCGGAGTTGCTGCCATTCCGAATGCAGAGCAATGGTCATGGTGAGCGCAACACCCCAGTCCCGCGTGAAATAGCAGGCTGAGAAGAGTCAGATATTTTGCTGCACCGTAAGACATGAACCGTCTCTAGAACCGAAGACCACCGCGAATTATCGTCGACACAAATTGTTTGTCATCATGAATTCGAGAATTGAATATCACATTGTCTCGATTGAAAAGCAATTCCAGTGCCAAAGGCTGCCTGAATCCTCCTTTGTCACATCGCGGCAATTTCATAGTCTAAGAGCAGCGATTGTGGGGCAATAACGAATCTGCACCAACTGGGCGCCATCAGGAACGCGTCAACTGTCGTCCAATTGATCGGCGGTCCGATATATGTCGCGACGGGCGGTGTGCCCCTTCTTCGATCGGCACTCATGGCCCATTGATCTGAACGCTCAAATTGCGGATCTACTCTGATTCAGACACAGGTCCACAAGATCGACGAGATTCGCTTCACCCACACACATCACGGAATCGGCTCCGCCCCAATAAATCTTCACGGTCCCGTCAGACTCGGGGACCGCCGCACACGTGAAGACGACGTTATGGACGTAGCCGGTAATTTCCCACGGAGCCTCCGGCTGCAGGATCCACGAGTCACCCACACCGATGATCCTGGCTGGGTCGTGCAGATCATGTAGTGCCACCCCCAAACGATAGACTGAACCATCCATCGTCTCGAACACTCCGTGATAGATGGACAGCCAACCCTCATCCGTCCGGATCGGCGGCGCTCCCGGACCGATCTTCATTTCATCCCAGTGATACGGCACAGGCCTCATCACAAGCTGTGACTCACCCCAATACACCAGGTCCGGCGAAAAGGTAATCCAGATGGACCATGGCGAAATCTCGGAATGTGGCCGGTCCAGGCGAGCGTAGAGTCCGTTGAACTTTTCAGGAAAAATCACGGTGTTGCGATAATCGGCCTGAGTGATCAGAGAAATTCGTTCAATCTGAACAAAGTCTTTCGTCCGGGCCAGAGCGATCCGAACACCGTTTCGAGAATAGGCGCTGTAGGTAATGAGATAGTCATCGTCCACCCTGGTGATGCGCGGGTCTTCAACGCCAAAAGCCTCGTACTCCGCAAATGCGCCGTCCTGTGCTGGCGTCAGAAACGGTTGGGGATCGGCCTTGAATTTGAACCCATCCGAACTGCGTGCCAAACCGATGATCGAACGTCCTGTGCGCAAGTGCGATCGGAACAGCATGATGTATTCATTCTCATGCCTGACCACAGCCGCGTTGTGAACCGTTTCCACCGGATAAGGAATATCCGCTTTGGTAAGAATCGGATTCCCCGAATACCGTCTGACGAGTTCATGCGTCATGATCGCGTCTCCTGTTTCTGCTCGAAGATCCGGTCATAGATTTGCTCATACGCCTTGACCATCGTGTCAATGGAAAACCGTTGCTCAACGTGTTCCCGGCACGTGGCGGGGACGATCTCGGAGATTCGGTGCAGCACCTGCACGGCTTCGTTGACGTCGTTCACCAGAAACCCAGTCCGTCCGTCCTCGATCACTTCACGGCAGGAGCCCAGGTCCATCGCGATCACGGGCACGCCGGCTGCATTCGCCTCTGCCAGAACAAGGCCGAATCGCTCGGGAATCGTATTCAGGTGCAGCAATGCTTTGGCACGGGCGAACAATTTGTTCTTACCTGGTACGTCCACCGAGCCGATGTAGCAGATCTGCTGATCATCAAGGTGTGGTTCCACCTGCTCCCGAAAGTAGGTCTGATCCTGAATGATGCCTGCGATCACCAGCGAACACCCGCTCTGCTGAGCAACTTCGATGGCCAGATGAACCCCCTTGTCCGGATGGATCCGACCCAGGAAGATCAGGTCATCGCCCTGCGATTGTTGAAGTGGGTACAGTGAAAGATCGATACCGTTGTACACGGTGCCTAGGTAATTCAGTCCGGGTGCTCGATCGGAATGGCTGATCGATACAAAGTATCCGTCGTGATATTTCCGGTACACCGGCATGATTTGCGGAGACGAAAACCCATGGATCGTGGTCAGTACCGGAGTGCTGACCAGCCGTGTGTATGTCAGTGCCATGAAGTCGTAATGACTGTGGATCAGATCGAAGTCGGCAGCACGTTCAAATACCTCCGAAATGTGCAGGTATTCGGCCACCTTGGGATCGACGGAGGAATCCTCCTCGTAGCCTCGATCCACGACGGCATGTAAATGGGCCTGGGTGACAGAGTCACGACTGGCAAAGAGCGTGACGTCCCACCCGCGGGCGACGAGTCCTTCAGTGATGTTGCTGGCGACCGTTTCCCATGCACCGTACTGGTGGGGAGGCGTGCGCCAGGCGACCGGCGACAGGACGGCAATTCGTTTGCTGTTTCTCGCCATCACGTTCAGGCTTTCTCGGGCTCCATCGCAGCCAGGACATCGTCTACGGGAACAGTCGCGAAGCCAGTCGCATGATCGGCCATCGCATATGGGATGATCAGTTCGCTTCCGTGCAGCAGAGCGCCGCAGGTATAGACGACGTTCGGCACATAGCCTTCGCGTTCGTTTTCATTGGGCTGCAGCAGAGGTTCGCGGAGGCGACCGATAACCATGGCCGGATCATCAAGGTCCAGCAGAAACGCTCCGATGCAGTACTTTCGCAACGGGCCGACACCGTGACTGAGCACCAGCCAGCCAGCATCGGTTTCAATGGGAGACCCACAGTTTCCCAGCTGAACCAACTCCCACGGAAAAATCGGCTTCAGCAGTACCTGGCGCTTATTCCAGAAGTGAATATTGTCGGAGAACATGATTGAAATGCTCTCGTTATCCTGCCGCGAGAGCATGGCGTAGTGCCCATTGATCTTCCGCGGGAACATGGCCATGCCTTTGTTCTTCGCGGCTGGTCCGTTGAGCGTGATGAAGCGAAATCTCAGGAAGTCAACGGTTTCAACCAATTCCGGCATGATGACCTTGCCATCGTAGGCCGTGAATGTCGCGTAATAAATACAGCTGCCATCGTCGTTCTGAAAACGAACAAACCGCGCGTCCTCAATGCCGTTGCTCTGTGATGGAGTGGCCGGAAACAGAATGCGTTCAGAAAGTTTCTGCTCCGCCTGAAACTGAACCTCATAGTTCGAACGGGCCAGCACCCAGATTCCGTGTGCGGTGTCCTGATCTTCGTGCAGAACACCGTCCGACTGTCGCTCCTGTTCGACCTCGGCGTTAATACTGTGCTGAAGTTCCTGCATCGAGAATGTATCGCCCAGCCTGTTCAAAACCCGACCGGTGAATTCGCCGTTCAAACCAAGCTCATTCAGCTTCCGCGAAAACAATCCTTTCTCATACGCCGAATGCAGAATCTGTCGAGGTTCCGTCAGCAGATGTGCGGGGTCCAGGATTTCAATCCGATTGTCAGGATGAACGATTCCGGTGCGAAACGTGATCGAAGAAATATGACCTTCCCCTGTGGCCCGCAGACTAAGAATGAACTTCAGAGCCCCAGGCGGCAGCCCCGTCTGGTCAGTGTGCGGCACGATGGAAGGATTGAACAGCGCGGCAGATTCGAGTGAATATTCAGCAAGAAAGTAGGAGCCGATCAACAACCGTCTTTGTTCAGAGAGATCGTCTGTCTGGATATGCTGCTCGCGGATCTGTTCAAAGCGTTCCAGAAACATTTTTTGGATCTGCTGGTGACGATCCGCGAATTCGGCAGAGACCTCTTCCAGCAGAGCACCCACTTGTTCTTCCGGAAGCGACATGACCCGGTCGATGATCCTGCCGTTGCGTTGTGAATCGCCCGGACTGAATGGCCGCAACAGGACGCGCGACTGGTCGGGCTCAAGGACCGTGTTGGTGCGACTGAGCTTAATAGCTTTGGTGTGCATGGAAAAACCGACGATCCCGAATGCCAGCCGAAGGTATTTGAGACCGATTTATTGATGTAGTTTCAGTGGCTGCGAGACATCCTCGGCAGCAACAGTCGTCGTGGAAATCACAGGATGTTCGACGTCAAACGCGAGCAACGCCGTCCACATGTAGGCCAGCGTCGATTCTGCACCCTGGTTTCTATTCAATCCAGTCGATTCGAGCCCATCAAAGCAACCACCGGACTCAACATCAGCCACCGAAGTCTTCAGGCTGTTCTGCCCCAGAAACCATCCGTAAGCTTTTTGAAACGCGACCAGATAGACGTGGTCATCTCGAAACTTAAACGCAGCCAGAGCTGCCGCTGCCATTGTGGAAGCTTCGACGGGTTGCTGGTCGTAGGGCGACTTTTCTTCGCCGTGCAGGTACCAGTGATGATTGCCAATGGGCCAGAAGACTCCGTCAACGGTGGTGGCCAGATTCAGAAAACCAAACGACGCTTCGGCGATGGCAAGAAACTCTTCGTCCGGCCAACGTTCGGCGGCATCGAACAACGCATGCGGCAAAATAGCGTTCGCGTAGGTCATGCGTGATTCGAACCACGGCCAGTCCGGGTGTTGCGAGCTGTGGTAGGATTCCACCAGACGTTCAGCGGCAAGCCTGGCAAGTTCTTCCAGAGGACCAATATCTGCCACGTCAGCTCGCCACAGCAGAGCCCCGGCTTGAATGACATATGCCTGAGCCCGCACGCTTCTGAGCTTTGCCAGCACAGGCAGGGCACCGTCAATCAGTTCGCGAGCAAGGTCGCGAAACCCTCGGGGCAGGTCACTGGCCAGAACTTCCGCCAGTGCCAGGACGGCCTGTCCCTGGCAGTCGCCGGTTCCAGCGGTATCCAGCCACTCGCGCTGGTAACTCATGAAGTTGTGGAAGTCGCCGCCCGGGCAGCGCGCGTTTTCCAGAAAGCTCAGGTAACACGCCACACGTTCCAGCATCTGTTCATCGGAGTGTTCGCTGCACAACCGCACACACAGCCGCAACGCACGAGCATTGTCGTCGGTCGTATAGCCGCTCTCGCGCCTCGGCACATTAAAAATGGCGTGCTGAATCAATCCCGTCGAATCCGTCATTCGATCCAGATGATCCAGAGGCGGACCGCTGAAGGCATGCATGGGTTTCCTTTCTCCTATAACGCGTTCCACTGATCTTCATCAACGGTGGTGGACTTGACCTGATCGTGGAGAATCGCGGAGTCCTGATGATCTCGCACAACTCTGGTAAACAGATCCAGGTACCTTCGCCCCACATTCGGCCAGAACATGGAACGAGCGTATTCGTAGGCGCGACGCCGGGTATCCGCCAACAGCTGAGGATCGGTCAGCAGTCGTAATGTTGCTGCGGCAATGGCCGCACTGTCGGCGAATGGCACCAGCAATCCTCGATCGTCTGCCAGCACTTCTTCTGCATAAAGGTAAGGAGTGCTGACAATCGCTCCGACTCCTGCCAGCGCGTAAGCCATTGTGCCACTGGCAATCTGATCCTTGCCGGGGTAAGGAGTGACGAATACGTCGCACGACTGCAGATGAGCCAGCAACTCCGGCAGACTCAGGTACTTGTTTACGAAACGTACGTGACTTCCAACACCCAATGTACTGGCCAATTGGATCAGACTTTCACGATAAGCTTCGCCCTTTTGTCGCTTCACCTGCGGATGAGTCACGCCGACAATCAGGTACAGCGCCTCAGGACATTTATTCACGATTTGTGGCATCGCCCGGATCATGTGCTCAAGGCCCTTGCCCGGATTGATGAGTCCGAATGTACAAATCACCTGCCGTCCGGCCAGCCCCAGTTCCTGCCTGTGTCGCGTCTCGCGTTCGAACGGTACGAACGGAACTCCATGTGGTATCACCTGCACATTTGAGCCGGACAATCCGAAAATATCCGTCAGCATCCGAGCGGCCGTCTTTGTCATGACCACCACTGCCTTGCTGCGAGCGGCAAGTTCCCGAATCAACCGTCGCGGTACGGGTCCGGGTTGATTCAGCAGTGTGTGAAATGTGGTCACAATCGGTTTTTCGCAACGGTTTACGAACTCCATCACGCGACCGCCCCACTCATCGGGATACAAACCGAATTCGTGCTGCAGACTGACGATGTCGCAGGGACCTTCGTTTGCCACTTCCGCGGCCATCGAGTAGGCATCGGTGCAACTGTTGTCGATAACGTGGACGACGCGTGGATCTCTGTCGGGAAGTGCGTCTATTTTTTTTATCTTCTGAATCGCTGCCACGGACGACACGCGATCTTTGGCGGCCAGATCGAACGCATCGGCCGAATCCTTCGTAAACGTTGCAAGGCCACACTCTTCAGGGGGATATGTTGAAATAAACAACGGTCGAATATCGTTCATTGGTCACCCTAAGAAAATCGAACTCAGCCAACGCGCTGGCATTATCCGTCCATTGATTCCTGCCGTTCAGTCCTGTCGCGTGCCCATTGGTTTGATTCTGAGCAGATTTATTTCACCCTTGTGCGATCGGCGTTGAGCTTCGCTGTGACGCTTCCGTCGATGAGATAAGCGTTCGTCTTCCAAACGATCATGGCGTGCTCCGTCGCCGACAGGCCAGAGAGCATTCGGTTCGTGAGCGTTCGTCGCGGCTCGCAATGTGGCCGCAGGAAGTGAGCGTTGCTCGGCAACGGTGTTTCCCCTGGCCCACAACTGCCGGCTTCCATCCACTGCGTTCGCCCGGTCTCCAAAAACATTTTCGGGCAATGCATGCGGCCGAATTTGGGCCATGCTGATTCCGCGAAACCGGACACGGAAGTCGAAACCGGAAAAACCACAAACTGCTGAGCACTCAGTCCCTGACCTGAACTCTGGCCCACCAGAGCGACGGCAATCTATCGATGCGTATCGCGGAGCATCGGCAATCGGTGCGGTGACGAGCATGAGCATGAGCATGAGCATGAGCATCCTTTCTGACTGATTCGCACGCCTTTTTTAACATAAAGTGGCTAACCGCAACTCAGATCCGGTTGGCCGGATGTCGCCAGCGACTCTAGCGTTTCGCATCCGTCGCACGAACAGCCGAGCGGGGACAAATCCGGCAAGTGAGTATAGCGGATTTCGCCACAAGCGGGACAGTGATCGGACGACTGACTTTGAAATATCGGCCGAGAGCACTTATTGGCAAATTCGTTGAGCAACCGAACGTGCCAACCCCATTTACCGAAGCCGTTTCAGCAGTCGCAGCAACTCCTTTCTGATCTTTGCTTCGGCGGCGACTTCAAGATGACTGCTGCGAGCGGGCCATGTTTCGTAGCCACCCCAATCGTGCTGCTGTGACGAGGGCAGGTAGCCGCTGTAGCCGTTCGCGAGTTCCATAGTCATGGTCTGCGGAAACGGACTCTGTGCTTTGATGGCGAGTCCTGTTTCCGAAAAGACTTCGCATGGCGCGGCGGCGATTCCGATGTCGCCAATTCGGATGGCCTGTAACGGGACATTGTAGCGGTCGGGAAAATCGTGCAGCTGCAATGCTTCCTGAGCATAGATGCGACTCCAGCGATGACTGCCTTTGCTGTTTGGTTGACTCACAAGGCCCTTTGCCCAGTCGACACGTTCCGCGTCCGGCTTGCGCACGCTCAACGGAAGTTCGGACGTGACGACATTCAGCGATTTCGGTATTTGATGCGTGATCTTCCGCAGCAGATCAAGACTGTCATCGGCCAGCATGTTTCCAAAGTACTCCATCCGCGACCACGGCGGATTCGGACCATCCGTTCTTCGAAACGAACCAATGTCTCCGCTGGTCGCGTTGCTCATGATGCCAACGAACGGTGCGCCTTCATCGCCGGAAGAAAGTTTTGATTCCAGCCGCTTTGCATAGCAGCCGAAGTAGTCGGCGCTGACAAGGCCACCGGCGTATCCGCCACAGTAATGCACGCTGAGATTGCCCAGCAGTGCCAGTGGCCGACCGTCCTCATGTTGCACTGACAGAACGGAAAAGTCCGGGTCAACCGGGCCAGCAGGACCAATCACCGCATCGCTCTTCCCTGCAACAGACTTGATGAGCTCTCCTTCCTCACCAAACGGATTGACGCCCACCGACCCTGCTTTGCACAGCGATCGACGACACGCCGCCAGACCGGGTTTGGAGAACGTACCGAATCCAACTTTTGCCGGAGCAAGATTGGCAAAGGCTTTCACCGCAGCTTCCGCGATCCGCTCAGCCACCAGAGAACGATAGGCTTCGTCGGGCGGGCGCGTGCTGATTCGAACGACTCGCGGCGTGGCGTGCGAATGGGTTGCCGCCATGAGCTGATGATTGATCGGTATCCCCGTCCTGTCATGGACGATTTTCTTCGCAGCGTCATAGACTTCGCGGTCAATCAGGCACATGTCATTGACGACGATCAGGATTGAGGTGTCACCAAGCTGCAGCACCAGAGCACGCGAAGTCAGTGGATCATGTACTCCACGAACGGGTCCGGGTTTACTGATGGGTCCATCCAGCGAAACACCTTCACCGGGCGTCAGATCTGCGGTCGCGGCACCGGCGTAAAATGTGTCAGCGGCGGCGGCACTGACACACAGCGGAAGCATTATTCCGCAGGCAAAAAATTGAATAATTGCATGCATGGTTCCTGCCCACGGCATATCGCGACACTTCCCGTTGTTTATTAACTCAAACATCTCGCGCAACATTCTAAACACTACGGCAGACAGACAGCCGGAACAAGTGATTAGCAGGATCAGTTAGCTGCCCCGGGCTGTTCTTGATTGAGAAACGGCCCCGCGACCACGACTTTTCAGAAAGTCTTACTGCGCAGTGCAGAACATCATGTAGGTTGGGTCACGACCCAGCCTGCGAACAGATTGCCCAGTCCAAACGGTTTGCGGAGTGCCTCGCTCCGGTTACCAAAGTCGCCCACTAAGCACTTTAAAGCCTACGGACAGGAGGTCATCTTTTTCCTTCAACCCTTCGCTGATGTCCGATGATCGTACAGCGCTCTTCCCGCCATCAACAGAAGCTGTCAATTGGTCAAAGAGGTTGTCGTCGGAGAAAAAGGCGTCGGTCCCTTTGGTCGTTTCGTTTGTGGAAGCCTTGTCCGACAAACTGCCTGCGTCAGCCACAACTGCTGAACGCGACTCATCGAACAATCCGGAGCGACTGGACGTTTCTTCGAAGTCGGATGATTCTTTCTGAGTCTTATTATCGGAATCCAAACTGTACTGCGGAAGCCCCTTGCCCACGGGAGATTTTACCAAAACCGGTATGACCAATGTTGTCACAACGTTTTTCTGAACTCTGACCTTGATGTCGTATTTATCCAGACGTTCCGTCATTGATACATGTTTACCGTATTTGAACAGCGTTACTTTGACGAAATCATAACCACCCACATTCGTCCCGGTAATAACTGCCTTTCCATTGCCTGAAATGGCATCAACGTGAGCGTAGGATTTTATTGAGACTGAAGTCCTCGATCCCAGATCAAGTGATGTGTAGTCGATTTTGACCGTGTCTCCGTGTTCAATCTCAATCGGAGCCAGCGTGACGCGCCGGGACTCGTCAACGACAATTAGACCTTCTGATAGACGACTTTTTCTAACCTAACTTCCCCAGTTCGGATTGTATGTGCAGTGTTTTGTTTGGCCTGAGGCGAAAAGTTTCCACTACATTTGCTTCTGGATTATTTTCGAGGGCAGCGTGAGCCTCAGTTTCTCAAGGAGAAATTTCTGGTGGTCGCTCGGCTTCGAGACACAACGTGTGCGGATTTCCTGACCATTGCGAGTCGGCAGGACCACGTCCAGGGAGCGAATTTCGGACAGTTCTGACAGCACGCGGCGAGGTTCATCGCCG
>JBDONA010000631.1:0-5476 GCA_039831575.1 Fuerstiella sp.
ACAGACTGTCGAAGACGGCTCGCACAGACTGTCGAAGACGGCTCGCACAGACTGTCGAAGACGGCTCGCACAGACTGTCGAAGACGGACTGCACAGGCTGTCGAAGACAGGTTGGAACGGTTATGGCAGTCGAATGAGCAGATCGGGTGGATTGGCAATGTTGCTATTTCGCCACACTGAGAAGTTAGCCTGGGATTGGGCAGCGGCTGGGTGAAAATCGCAAATTCTGTTCGCGTTTTTCCATGCGAGAGCTGAGACTTCAAATTTTTCGGACCTGGACGAATGACAAACGAGTCCCTTGAAGCCTACATCCACCGTCAGATACCCATCACATCCGCGATGGGTGTGCAAATCGTTGAAGCAACGGCCGATCGCGTCGAATTGTCTGCTCCATTAGCGCCAAACATCAATCACCGCGAAACGGTCTTCGGTGGAAGTGCAGCTGCCGTCGCGACGCTGGCCGCATGGACTCTGGTTCTGGTGCGCATGCGAACCGAAGATCTGACGGGTCGACTGGTGATTTCACGCAATTCGATGGTGTATCAGAAGCCGATCGTGGCTGATTTCACCGCCGTTGCCTCTGCCGACGAGTTGAATACCTGGGAGAAGTTTGTTGCGGGAATGGCTCGCAAGGGACGCGGCCGTCTGCAAGCCTCCTCGCGTCTGTTGCTGAACGGCGATCAGGTGGCTGAGTTTGAGGGGCAGTTTGTCGCGATCAGTCATTAAGGATCGCGGTCTTCAATGGCTCGCCGAACTGGAGCGAGGGCTGCCGTCGCCGCGGAACTTCGCTGGTCGGCGGTGTGAAAAGTGCGCTCACCTGACGTGTTTTTCAGCAGCGGATTCTGCCGGTCCTTGAGTCATCAGAGGCACGGCCAAAACCGATGGTCTGAGGAAGGCCCCTGGAACGACCGTAAGACAGGCACGACGCGCAAGCGAGTGAGTCTGGTGCGTTTGAGAAACACACTTGCTTGAGCTGTCTGCTTGTATCAGGAAAGGCAAGACCTCATGAAGGCTCACCAGAAAAGCTGGTGGTTTAAGGTCCGGAATTAGTCTTCCTGGCACCTGAGGTTCGATTCTATCCGAGTACATGCCGATAGATCTGACAGGGGCGGTTCTGAAGATTCTTTCGGTTGCAGACGCCCACGTTGCGCTATCCACCAGCATCAGTGCAGCGATGAGGAAACGCTGGCCTCCCGATTTCAAGCGATGGTTCGCCGAGACCCGAGTGACTAGCGTTGCGGCGACGTCCGGGTGCAGACTTTGATTCGGGATACGAAGTTGGGCCACACATCAGAACAGACATCGTTATGACTGACCAGGAAAAGATTCAGCAGTTGGAACAGCAACTTCGAATGCTGGACGAGCAGTTGATGCAGACGCAGAAGCTGAGTTCTGTGGGAGCTTTGGCCAGCAGCATTACCCACGAATTCAACAATATTCTCACGACGGTGATCAACTACGCCAAGATGGGCGTGCGGCATAAAGACGCCAAGACTCGAGACAAGGCATTCGATCGAATCCTGTCCGCTGGCCAGCGAGCGACCAAGATCACCACGGGGATGCTGGCTTACGCTCGCAATACCAGTGATCGCTTTGAACCGTGCGAGGTGAACAAACTGCTGACTGACGTGATGGTCCTTGTTCAGAAGGATCTTCAGATGCACCGGATTGGAGTGGACGAAGACATTCAACCGGGCGTCTGGGCGCTCGTCAACAGCAGTCAGATTCAGCAGATCCTGATGAACCTGATTGTCAATGCCCGCCAGTCCATGAAGGAAGGCGGTCGCCTGCGTTTGATCATCCGCGACAATCCGGAAGACGGCTGGGCAGAAGTTTCGGTTGGGGACAGCGGCTGTGGGATTCCGAACGAGCAGCTGCAAAAGATCTTCGACCCGTTCTTTACGACGAAGAAAGCAGACGCTCGAGGCCAGGGTGGTACCGGCATCGGCCTATCGCTGTGTCGCAGAATCATTGAATCCCACAAGGGCCGTATTCGCGTGGAAAGCGAGGTCGGAAAGGGAACAATGTTCACCCTCAAGTTGCCTCGCTCTGAATCTCCGGCAGGGCTGATCGACACGTCCGCGGCATAAGCGGGCCGCAATTCAGACTTGCTCAACAGGTGAGACTCAGAGTCCCGGTCTTTTCAAAAGACCGGGACTCTTTTCGTGTCATTCAATTGTCCGCCTGGTCCTTTGCGATGCCAAAATGCAGCAAAGTTGACGTCTTGTACTCGTCACCGGGCTTCAGAATGGTCGTCGGGAAGCTCTTTTGATTCACTGAATCCGGGTAGTGCTGAGTTTCCAGGCAGATGGCACTGCGGTGAGCATACGTCTTGCCGCCTTTGCCAGTCTGGCCTTTCAGGAAGTTGCCTGAATAGAACTGAATGCCGGGTTCCTGAGTCCAGATCCGCAGAGTTCGTCCGGATTCCTTGTGTCGCAGGAACGCCGCAAGATTGTAGTTCTTGTCATCCGGCATGGGGTTCAGCACAAAATTGTGATCGTAGCCAAGGGCCGCCGTGTCCGTCAGCTTCTCGATGCGAGCGCCGATCCGTTTTGGTTTGGTGAAATCCAATGGGGTACCGGCAACGTCCGCGATTTTTCCGGTGGGAATCAGTGTGTCGTCGGTCGGCGTGTACCTGTCTGCGTTCAGCTGCAGCACGTGGTCCAGAACCGTTTCGCTGCCGGCACCGCCAAGGTTGAAATACGCATGGTTCGTCAGGTTGATCGGCGTTGCGGCGTCGGACGTCGCCTTGTAAGTGATATTGATGCGGTTGGCGTCTTTGGCCACGAAGAATGACACCTGCGCCTTGACCGTGCCCGGATACCCTTCTTCACCAGCGGGACTTGTATAGTTGAAGCGGACGCCATGTCCGCGGTCGTTGGTATACGGCCGTGCTTTCCACACGACCTTGTCCAGACTGCGTTCCACGCCGCCGTGAAGATGATTGGGCTCGTTGTTGATGGCCAGGGAATAATCTTTCCCTTCCAGCGAGAATTTGCCGTTGGCAATTCGGTTGCACACTCGGCCCGTGGTGCAGCCGAAGTACTGGTTGTCTTCGGATTCGTAGCCGGCCACGTCGTCCCAGCCCAGAATCACGTCTTCGGATTTCCCGTCCTTATCGGGCACGTGGATTTGAACCAGCGTCGCGCCTCGAGTCATCACCTTCGCGACAAGACCGGTGTCACTCTTAAGCGTGTAGAGTTCAACGGCTGTGCCGTCTTTGGTCTTGCCAAAATCGGTCATCACAGGTTCATCAGCCATAGCGGAAGCAGAAACCAACAGGGACAAAAGGAAGCACATTCGAATCATTGAGTCACCACCTGAAAAAGGAGGCCAGCATTGAAGGAACACACTGTCATAACAGTGTGCCGGTTCCTGGATCGTAACGTGTCTGACGACAGAACGCAGCCATTTACCGGGAAAAAAGCGTCGGCGTCGTGAGCCATCACGTGATTCAGCGGAGCAGCATTTCGACGTGGAGAATTCCGTCAATGAAACGCTCTGTCGTGACGGTCTCAAAGCCGTGCGATGCATAGAACTGTTGCAGATGAGTCTGTGCGGATATTCTGATTGCCGTCCCGGTAAAACGATCGCGACAGAATTCCACGCTCCGCCGCATAAGTTCGTGGCCCAGTCCGCAGCTGCGGCCGTCAGTGGCCGTTACCACACGTCCGATCGATGGTTCCTCAAACAGCGCGCCGGGCGGCAACACTCGAAGACACGCCTGCAGAGAATGACTTGCCGAATCTGTCCCGCACAGATGAAAGGCGACCTGGTCCAGATTGTCGATGTCGCCGTATGCGCACTGCTGCTCGATAATGAACACCTGCTGCCGCAAACGCAGGATCTGATACAGTTGTCTGCTGTTCAAATGAGCAAATGCGTGCCACTGCCAATCGAGCTGCGGCGGCACTTGCAGGCACGGTTCATTCATCGGACGTCGCTTCAATGACGTATTCTTCACCGCTGAATGTCACCACATCCCCGTGCTTCAGTTTGCGGCCGCGCCGAGTTTCTTCTTTGCCGTTCACCAGGACGACGCCCGACCGAATCACATGCTTGGCTTCGCCGCCGGATCCGACGAGGTCTGCCAGCTTCAGAAACTGATCCAGTTGGATTGTTTCTTCGCTATCCTTTGAATTCTCCGCCTCGGACATTACGGCACGGCTTTCGTTCGAATGAAAAAATGTTGTGGAATCGAGTACAGCGACAGCAGCGGCCCCAATGCATCAACAGGGGCCTGTCAATGACGATCGAAGCCGGTATATTCTGTCGCCCAACCGTCGCCCACGCCTGAAGATTGGCAAGTAAAATCCATGGAAATCAGGAATCTTTGTTTTACGACCGCAGTCAGCCTGTGTTGCGTCTCTTTTGGACAGGATCCACGGCCAACTGGTGATGCCGTGATTCGCGCACCATACGCCGGTTCGGAAATCGTGATTACCACGACCTCACGGCTGGCCGGAGCGATCGATTCACTGACGTGGGCCGGGCAGGAATTCATCGACAGCCACGACCATGGGCGGCAATTGCAGTCCGCCGCCAATTTCGATGCCGGTTCAAAGATGATCAGTGAGACCTTTAATCCCACAGAGGCAGGGTCACGGTTTGATGGGGCCGGTCCAACTTCATCCAGTCGGTTGCTGCGCCTGATCGCCGCAGACAACACGCTGCAGACGACCAGCCAGATGGCATTCTGGCTGCGTCCGGGAGAAAAGTCAGACGGGAATCCTGCGAAGAACACAACAGAATTGTCCAATCATTTACTAACGAAACGAGTGACCATCGGCTACCGTGACATGCCGAATGTGCTGCAGTACGACGTGACGTTCAGCCTGCCCGTCAACGAGCGTCATCGCTACGCTCAGTTTGAGGCGCTGACCGGATACATGCCCCAGGAGTTTCGCCGCTTCTACACGTTCAGTCCTTCGAGGGGAAATGTGGAACCGCTGTCCGACGGTCCGGGTGAACAGTCGATGCCGGTCATCCTTGCGACTCAGTCCGGCTTGCACGCGATGGGTATTTATTCCCCGCAACGGCCGCAGCCGGGCTTCACGAAAACGGGATACGGTCGCTGGCGATTTGTTCGCCCAAAGGTTGTCAAATGGAATTGCGTCTTTCGAGTGCGCGACAGCGACGGTGTGGAACCGGGAGATTATTCGTTTCGCTGTCTGGTGATTGTCGGAACACTGGATGCAGTGGTCACCGCCATGGTGAAGCTGCACAAGGAAAACGAATAACGTACACCGTTGAGCGATGCGTTATCGCTGGTGGCGCCCTTTGGCTCGTGTAGTCATGACTGGTTGTGAAGTTGGAGAGGGTGGCCGGGGTTGGAGCGCTTGTTCTTACCCACAAATCTGATTAGCCGCGGAGCGGTGTCAGCACGTAGCCCTCGGCGTAACGGCCTGTTGATTTAGTGTTTGTCGTGTGCAATAGGGCTGTCATCCCCCTTTCCCCCGTGACCGTGCGAGCGCAA
>JBDONA010000634.1:0-5463 GCA_039831575.1 Fuerstiella sp.
GGGCCGTCGACCGACTGGTTCAGCGCATCATAGATTCGGTCTTCCGTGCCAAAGTCCAGGGCACGGTAGGCTCCCGTGTGCAACTGTTCGAAGATCTGGTCCGTGTCTGCCACTTCCGGCAACGGAGTGAACGGGTGAGGCAATTCGATTCTTGCAAACGGCCATGTGACAGCGCCCAATGCGCAGAATGCCACCGCAATTCTTCTGCCCTGAGTCTTCCCGAAAATGGCACATGCCAGGGCCAGCACCATGGCACAGATGGATGCCACGGGCACCACAAGTTGCGGCAACGGGGGTACGTCTGCAATAACCGCGGCCACGGGCTGCGGTATAACACTTTCGTCTGCTGTCCACCGAAATACGTTGTCCACGGGTTCGTTGAATCGAGAGAATTCGAAGCGTTGCATCCGATCGGGATAGGAGAAGACAACCGACTGCACTTTGCGAAGCGACGCGTGAAATTTGTTCCACGTAAGACTGGCTTCGCGGACCGAATCGTCGACCGTGCGATAGGTCATGATGACGCCGACCCGACCGTTGGCCAGACTGACGCGTCGCTGTTCTGCCTGGCGAGCGAAGTCTTTGAGGTCCAGTCCATAGAAGTCGATGCGTGTAAATTCCGGTTTGACTGCGACACCGTTGATCGTCGTGGGATTCACATCCGACAGCCAGTCGCGAATCAGTTCTCGGACGCCGTCCTGTTCGCCGACTTCGATGAAGGCCGGGTCTTCATGTTCCATCGGCATGATGGTGCGCAGGCTGGCCAGTGGAATCAGCACTTCGTGCCGCACTTCTGCGGGTTCGATGTAGATGAACGAATACACGCTGCTGTAACTGGTGATGCCCAGAGTCGCTTCGCGTTGTTTTTCGAACCACGCTTCCCAGTCCTCGTCCGACGATTCGTCTGTGAGTGATTGCTGGTCCCAGTCAAAACGCAACGTCTCCGCAGCTCCGGGCTTGAGTGACTCGGTGTAGGTCATTTCCGTGCCGGCCTGATGCAGAGTCAGTTTCATCTCGGACGGAAAAATAAAGTTCTCATCGCTGATATCCTGTTGCAGCGTCAGGAATTCGGGGGGCTTCGCAAATAGGTATTCCAGTTCATATGTGGCTGTGAACAGCATCAGATCGTCGACGGGGATTCCTTCTTCAGGAATCTCGAACCTCTGCACATCCGTCACACTGCCCTTGAACGCGTCACCTCTGGCATCGCGCAGACTGAACTTGTCCAGCAGAAACTGTTTGTGTTGTTCCAGCCCGCGACTCAGTTCCGAGGCAGAGATTACGTCCTGTGCGTCAGGTTCCAACCCCTGAAACAGGAACAGGTCTTCGGCAAATAATTTGATTCTGACGCGAGCTGCCGTGCGAGTCACAAACACGTGCGTTTCCGTTACCGAAATGGGATGACCGGCCAGCGTGACCGTGCTGGATCCAGTGCAGCACAGCAAAGTCAGTATTTGTGCGCAGGACACGCGAATGAAAAACGTCATAAACTGGAGCCTGTGAAAACCCGATTGGATTTTCGGGAAAAACACCCGCTTCGAGCGCATCATCTGAGCGACCAACGGAAGCGGACTAACTGTTTCCGAGCGTTAGCTCGATTAGAGCAGTGTACGAAATGACGGAACCGGTTCTGGCTCGTGGGGGGCAGCCGTTCTGCTATCAAAATACGTGAACCGCGACCATGAGTCAGCGAAATTCGCTGTAGACCGTCGAAGACGGTTCAGCATACACGAAACCGGAGCGGAACGAACCTGTCTTTCGTTGATGATATTGAGTTCCGTTTCTGAGGCGACATTTGCGCGCTGTGCGTGGCTGCTTCGGCTACCCCAAAAATAAGACCTGACGAAGCACTACTCTGTCTTTGCAGTCGCGGGCTTTTCAGTGGCTGTGTTCTCAGCAGCAGCATCCTTAGCCGGTGGTTTGGCAGTCATGCGATAGATTCTGGCGTGGCCATCGGCGTGGGCGACGGCCACGCGGCGATTGTCCGACAGAAGGTCCAGTCCCCGCGCGGCACTGGGCAGCTTCATCGTGTGAAACGCCTTTTCTTCTTCCGGCCTGTAGAACCACAGCTCGCCTTTTCCGTTGCGATCGGCGATTGCTGCGATGATAAAGTTGTCGGGATGAAAACGGACGCCCCAGGCAATGCCCTTGACGTTGTCGTCGGCCGACTTAATCTGTTTGACTTCTTTGCCGGATTTCCAGTCGAACAGAACGACGATTGGGTCCTGGACGCCGGCAAATGAGTTGGTCACTTTGCTGATGCCCGCGCTGGCCCACTGGCTGCCATCAGGTTTGAACTGCAGGTCGCGGGAACCACCCATATCGGCGGCAAACTTGTTGTCGTAGCCCGTCATGATGCTGGCATCAATGCTCCGTTCGTGTTGACCGGATTGCAGATTCCAGACGTTGATGCCGCCCATCAAATCCTGCGAAACCAGATGGGTGCCGTCAGGGTGAAAGTCGACGCCATAAACGTGTCGTGCATGACCGGCGAACTCATGCAACAGTTTGCCGTCGGCAATATTCCAGACTCTGACCAGCAGGTCGTTGCCGCAGGTAGCCAGTTGTTTGCCATCCGGACTCACTCGCACAAATCGCGCCGCGCCCTGATGAGCGTGAATGGTCCGCAGTAGCTTTGGTTCAGCCTGTGATGTATCCCAGACGTTGACAACTCCACCCCAGCAGGCAGTGAACAGACGATTGCCATCGGCGGAAAAATCGATCGATCGAACCCAGCTCTTGTGTCCTTTCAGCGCTCGTCGCTGGCCGCTTTCCAGATCCCAAAGCTGCACGTCCATGTCTTCAGCACCGGCCGCTACAAGACGATCGGTTGGGTCAACTCGCAGCGTTGTCAGCGCAATCTCGTGCTTGAACTCGTTCACCTGATGCGATTGCGTCGGGTCGAGCAGGTTGGGGTCGATTGCGGTCTGGTCGGTTGTTGTGTCAGCGATATCTGTGGTCATGCCAACAACTCCTTGATCGGCTCGGCAGCCGGGTCACCGATGGGAATCGATCGTCCCGGCAGATCGTGTTCGGCGGTGGAATCGAGTCCGACGGCCTGCAGATAAGTGTGAAACAGATGGCCGGCATCAACTTCACGGTCGGCGACTTCCGTCCCGGTGTCGTTGGTGCTGCCGATCACAGCACCCGGCTGAATGCCACAACCGCCCAGTGCGATCGACCATGCTGTGCCCCAATGGTCGCGTCCGTAACGCACGTTGACTTTCGGCGTGCGGCCGAATTCGGAATAAATCACAACCAGTGTACTTTCCAGCAATCCTCGAGTTTCAAGGTCATCCAGTAACATGCAGAACGGTTTGTCAAATTCGCCCAGTTGCTCAAGATGAAAATTGAAATTCTCGGCATGTGAATCGTAGCCGTGATGGGTGACCTTGACGCAGGCAGCACCGTTTTCCAGCAGCGTGCGGGCCAGCAGGCAATAGCGTCCGAAGTCGTGAGTGCCGTAGCGCTCAAGATCCTGCTTTGACGCCTTGCCTTCGAACATCGCCTTGCGACTCATCAGCTTTGCCGCCTGGTTGAAGGCCGCGTCGTAGGCTTCGGTCAGCGCCTTCGAGCGTCGTTCGGCGAAGCGCTGATTGAATTGAAGTCGCAGTTGGTCACGGCCAGCGTCGGCCGATGCATCGATACCCGTGGGAGCGGTCAGATTGCCAGGGGGCTTGATGCCTTCGAGTCTCAACTGCCCATGCTGTGCGCCCAGAAAGGCCGCGCCACCGGCGACGTCGGTTAGGCCGCGACTGGAAACATGAATATAACCGGGCAGGTCGCTGTCCGATGCCGCCAGATATTTTGAAGCCACCGCGCCGACGTAGGGAAAGTCACCCACGCGGCGGCCTTTTTCCATGAACTGCCGCCCCTGTTCGTGATCATTGATTTTGATGTTGATGCTGCGCACGATTGACAGCAGATGCATGCGTTGAGCGATATGCGGCAGCAACTCGGAAATGTGGATGCCCGGGACTGACGTGGGAATGGCCTGAAACGGACCACCGTGAACTGTGCCCGGTTTTGGATCCCACGATTCCAACTGGCTGACGCCACCCTGCAGGAACACCTGCAGAATTCGTTTTTCCTGACGCTTGAGTTGGTCGGCCTGTGCATGTGTGCCCAGGATGCCCATGCCGGCAGCACCCGCCATTGTGCCCGCCAGAAACTGACGGCGGGCCATTTCATGTTCGAGTCGATTGCAACCTTGATCTCGTCGCATGGTTTCTCTCGCTGATCGCCTCAGTGATTGAATCGGAATTCGGCCGAGGACAGGGCGGCCCACACAAGTTGTCCGATCGCCGCTTCCCGGTCACTTTGATGCTGTTCCAAAAACAGTGTGACCTGTCGAATTTCCTCGGCGGTAGGCGGTCGTGAAAATACCGAAAAATAGAACTCGTCAACCAGTTGCTTAGCATCAAGTGTCTTAAGGTGGGACGTCAGTCGCCTGTCGCCTGGTGCAATCCAGCTTTGCAACGCCGTTCCATTGCGCATAAACAACGCCTGATTTGCCGACGCGTCAAATCGCGAAGTCTGAATTCCCGCAACGCCGAACAGGCCTGCAAATATTTCAACGTGAACCTTGAGCGCGTTGTGCAGAGCCTTTTCCTGCCAAAGCGGGTCCGCGATCTGCATTGAAGCATGCTCTGCACCGGCCGCCAGATGTTTCGCTTTCAGGTCTTCCAGTGTTGCGTCTGTCAGGGCCGTGGCCTGCATCATCGACCACGCCAGCTGTTCGGGTGACAGCGGTTTCAGCAACGCCACCGCGAAACGATCGTCACCGACGCTTGCCACGCCACTGTTGTATTGGCTGCTACGTTGGTAGATTTTTGTCAGTGCCAGTTCACGCAACAGATATCGCATGTCGTAGTCATGGTCGACCAGTGCGTCGGCCAGCAGATCCAGCAGTGCGGGATGCGACGGTGGATTCTCCGCGTGCCACATATCCAGTGGTTCGACGATGCCGCGGCCCATCATCATAGCCCACAGACGATTGGCGATATTCCGTCGGAACGCCACGTTGGCGGGATCGGTCATGGCGACGGCCAGCTGTAGCCGCCGACTGTAAACCGGCACAGAGCGTACTTTTTTATCCGGCTTAACGGTGTAGGGCTCGTCGACCGCAGGCGGATCTTCGATGGGCGGCAGATCCAGCAGACGGGGCGGCGTCTGGTCGGATTCACTGGTGAAGACCGACGTAAACTTCACGGCTCCTTCTGCCTTTTCGCCAATCGACGTCTGCTTTGATTTGGGATCCGTAAACAGGTACGTGCGATTCAAAAAGGCCGCCAGCCCGTGGTAGTGCCGCTGCAGATAGTCTTCGATGTTGGGATGGTCGTGGCATTGGGCGCATTGCAGATCGCGGCCCAGAAAAATTCGCCCCAGATCGCGTGTCGCGGCGTCGGTTTTCATTTCACGATCAAGCAGAAACCGTGCCGCCGGTCGGGTTTTCTCGTCGGC
>JBDONA010000853.1:0-5408 GCA_039831575.1 Fuerstiella sp.
AGGAAGCAACCAAACGCGTCACGCAGCTGGTCCATGATGCTCCTGCAAATTCGGTCCTTGTAGATCTGTCGCCGTTGCAGACCATGCCCAGCGGTGTCGTCGCTTCGCTCGTACGCACATGGAAAGGTATGGATGAGA
This sequence comes from Fuerstiella sp., assembly GCA_039831575.1. GTDB lineage: Bacteria > Planctomycetota > Planctomycetia > Planctomycetales > Planctomycetaceae > Fuerstiella. Next base: position 139 of record JBDONA010000853.1, read on the forward strand.
AGCGTCGTCGGTTTGTGGTCGTGTCGCCTCAGCAGGTAGTGACGGACGAGCTACAACAAACCGGACTCACATCATTGTGGACGCTGGCAACGACATTGGAGCTCGGATACTCAGAATTAGGTGTCGTCGGCGACACCGATCAGACCCCACCACCGTCCGGGCAGCCAGCGGTCACCTCTTCCAAGCTATTCATATTTGAGGAACAGCGTGGATTTTGTTCGGTCCAGTTCAATCCGATTCTGATGACGCTCACCTGGGGGGATGTGGAGTCAGCAACGTCAAAGATCATCCAACAACTCGAACAGTCCCGTAGAAAAAGCCTGCTTGTCGACCTCGGTGCGATGGATATGATCAACAGCGGACTGATTGCATCACTCGTACGCATGTGGAAGATGATGCAGGAGAAAAAGGGGCAGTTCTCTCTGGTCAGCCCAAACGAAGTCGTGACTGATGTCCTGAAGTCTGCAGGTCTCTGGAAGCTGTGGTCTGTCGTCGATGATCGGGAAGAAGCGGCCTACGATCTCGGAGTGTCACGCGGGGCTCAGTCCGAACAGCGGGAACGACGCATTCTGGTGATGGTGGCAGTTTCGTTCGCTACCATGGCAGCGTTCTCAATGATTCCGATGTTTATGAAGCGACAGGGCGACATCGGTGTGAATTCTCAATTAGCGGCGCTGCTGCTGGCCTCCGTCGCCCTTGTGACCGGAGTCATTTCCGTAATCAAGGACAGGGGAATTCCACGAATTCTGTCAGGGATTGCCGTCCTCGTGGCGCTGGGGATTTTGTCTTCGCTGTGGTTTGAGGGCAATCCCATCAAATTCGCCCAACTAAGTCCCGGCAACGGCAATACCACTGCCATCGAGATTGCGTCGGCTGCGGATACGCGGCAGAGCCAAACACGAACGTGACCAGCCTTCGGTCACGTCCGGTCGAACAGAATTTTTCGTTTCAACAGGTGCACACAGATGACAGAAGCGGCCACAACAGATCACACAGCGTCCGGCGAACAACTCGTCGCCCGACACGCGCGCCCGAACAACGCAGCTTTGGCGGCCGAATTGCATGAGTTGCTTAGTGTTGTCGAACCCGCGTCCGTCGCAAACATGGTATTGCAGCGAGCATTCGCTCACGGCGCAACCGACATTCACCTGGATCCGACAACTCTGGGCACGCGAATTCGATTTCGTGTGGACGGCACGCTGCAGGACATTCTGCCCATTCCTGCAGAAAAAGCAGCCGTGCTGCTGTCGCGCATCCGAGTCATGGCGGGAATGGACATCACTGACCGTCGCCGCCCTTCGGATGGAGCGATTTCTGCAGATCGTCATCCTGGTTTGCTGCGCGATATCCGGGTCGGCAGTACTCCGACAATCAACGGCGAACGTCTGGTTCTGCGACTGATGCCGGACCCGGAAGAGCTGAACAATCTGACATCACTGGGGTTCTACGACGACCAGCTGTCGGCCATCAAATCCCTGCTGGACGCGCCGTACGGACTGTTGCTGGTCGTCGGCCCCGTCGGGTCCGGCAAAAGTACGACTGTTCACAGCCTGTTGAAGGAATTGAATAGTCCGGAGAAAAGCGTGGTCACGATCGAAGATCCCGTCGAACGACGAATTCCGGGAACCAACCAGATTCAGATCGACACAAAAACCGGCCTCACCTTCGTCAACGCTTTGCGAGGCACGTTGCGGCAGGATCCGAACATCATCAGCATCGGAGAGATTCGAGACGGGGAGACCGCGCAGATCGCCTGCCGAGCGGCCACGACCGGAGTTCTTGTTCTCTCGACACTGCACGCTAACAACACCGCTTCGGCCGTCGATGTGCTCCGTGGTTTCGGAATCCCGTCGATGGCCATTGCCGATTGTCTGCGGGGCGTCATTTCACAACGACTGGTCCGTAAGGTGTGCGACGAATCTCGTGAGGAAATCGAACCCGACGACGAAGCCCGCCGCCTGTTGCATATGGACGAACACGATCACGAGACACGAATCGTGCAGGGCATTTCAACGGACGCCAACTTCAACTCCGGCTATTCGGGAAGAACTGCCGTGTTTGAAACGATGCTGGCATCACACGACGTTCGAAACGCGATTGGGAACAATACGCCAGCGTACGAAATTCAGCAGGTCGCGCGCAGTGGTGGAATGATCAGTCTGGAAGATGCCACACGACGGAAAGTCTTCGACAGGATTACGTCCGTCAATGAACTGCGCCGCATCATCGGCGATACACAATTGGGATAGACAGCTCTGTGGCGACCTGCCAGCGCGGACGAGCCGCCCACTGGGCTCGACATCAGGCTGACTGAATCCATCCGCCACCAAGTACCTGATCGCCATCGTATAACACGGCCGCCTGACCGGGAGCCACACCGATGATCGGTTCATGGGGAACGATCACAGCTTCGTTTTCGCTGGTAATCTCTACAGAACATGCGCGCGACGGTTGTTGATAACGAACCTTCACCGAACACTCGAAATTCTGCGGCGGTGTCTGCACCAGCCAGCTCAAATCATTGATGCGGACCTCGGACGACGCCAGATCTTCCCGATCACCGAGAACGACCTGTCGACTTTCCGCGTCAACGCGAAGGACGAACTTCGGCTGCCCAAAGGCGACCCCAAGTCCCTTCCGTTGACCGACGGTAAACTTTTCGTAGCCATTATGCTGACCCATGACGTTTCCAGCCGTATCAACAAATTCACCTTCCGTTCCCTCGTGGCCGCGATAGCGTTTCAGAAAACCCGCGTAGTCATCGTTGGGTACGAAGCAGATTTCATAGCTGTCCTTTTTCTGAGCCACGCGCAACCCGGCTTCTTCAGCAAACTCACGAATCGCGGGTTTTTGAAATTCGCCGACAGGCAGCAGAATGCGACCGAGCAGTTCACGTCGGATCCCGAACAGAACGTACGACTGATCCTTGTTGGGGTCATTGCCGCAGTGCAGCGTATGTTCACCGGACCGTTCATCCTTCAGAATCCGAGCATAATGACCGGTGGCGATATGATCAGCACCCACCTGCTGAGCGAAGTCCCACAGCTTGCCAAACTTCAGCCAGTTGTTGCACTGCACACACGGGTTCGGTGTGCGACCGGCAAGGTACTCGTCTGCAAAGTAATCCTTGATGCGCGTGAAGGAATCCTGAAAGTTCAGGGAATGAAACGGGATACCAAGCTCGTCGGCGACGCGTCGCGCATCGGCGGCGTCTTCGGCGCTGCAGCACCCCTGCTTGTGAGTGGGCGTGGCAACGACCGGCAGCAGGCCGCCATCGGCAACACCGCAGACCGTTTTTTCTGTTTCACCGGACCGCATGAACAGTCCGATGACTTCGTATCCCTGTCGATGCAACAGGACTGCTGCCGCCGAACTGTCGACGCCACCGCTCATCGCAAGGACAACACGTTTGGCCATGACTCACTTCTGTTCAGATACGGAATAAAATGCAGGCGGCAGCGGCTTGCGTGAGCGGAAGAAGTGCAGCATGATGCGGATGACGTTCTCTCCTGAGCCCTGTCGCCGTTCTTTCGTTGGCAGGACAGGTACATTCAACACGCGTCGATGAAAGTGTACCCTCCAACAGCACCGTTTCAACTTCAGAAGCCATCCAAATGAGACACCGATCCTGTGCATTGTTAACGTTCGCCGGGTGCCTGACCCTGGCATTTTCCGGAACATCGAATGCTCAGGAAGTTGATATTCTCCTGCGTGGCGGGAGTGTGATTGACGGATCCGGCAGTGAGGCCATCGTTGCGGACGTCGCCATTCGCAATGAAAAGATCGTTCATGTGGGCAACGCAGCCGATGTCGAAGCCGCGTGGACGATTGATTGCACGGGACTCATCATATGCCCCGGATTCATCGACCTGCACAACCATTCGGATCGACAGGTTGTCAGACCGGCCACCCGTGCTGCGGTCAACTATGTCACGCAGGGGTGCACAACCATCGTCACCGGAAACTGCGGTTCCGGCCCCGTCGACACCGGCGCCTACTATGAAAAAATTGATCAACACGGAGCCGGGCCGAACGTCGCTCACCTGATCCCTCAGGGCTCCCTGCGGGAACGAATCCTGGGATCTGGCAACATCAAGCCAACGGACGAGCAGCTGACAGAGATGCTTGAACTCAGCGAAAAAGCCATGCAGGACGGGGCATGGGGGATGTCCACGGGACTGATTTACGTGCCCAGCTCCTACGCATCGACAGAAGAACTTATCGCGATTGCAAAGATCGTTGCCGCGCACGGTGGAATCTACGCCAGTCACATCCGAGGCGAAGGGACGATCCTGCTGAAATCGGTCGACGAGGCATTACAAATTGGCCACGAAGCCAATCTGCCGGTCCATATCTCGCACTTCAAATCAAGCGGTCGCGATGCATGGGGGCTGGTTCGCGAAGCCGCGCGGATGATTGAGGAGGCACGAAAATCCGGTCGCGCCGTCACGGCCGATCAGTATCCATACATCGCATCAAGTACCTCGCTGGGAGCAACGTTGCTACCCAGTTCCGCTCGCGCTGGCGGCACCCGAGAGCTGATCAAGCGGCTGGACGCCCCCGAGACCGGCCCTCAGCTGCGCACGCTGATCAGCAACGCGATCGTGAAACGTGACAACGGGAACGCCGTGCGAATTGCCCGCTACAGTCCCAACAAGAAATGGGTGGGGCGGAGCCTGACGGACATTGCTACCAGCGAAAACAGACCGACCATTGAAATCGCGGAAGAGATCATTCGCGGCGGTGGCGCAAGCGTGGTGAACTTCAGCATGAGCGAAGACGACGTGCGTCACATCATGGCGATCGACTGGGTGGCGACAGCGTCTGACGGGCGGGCCTACCTGCCGGGATCGGACCGACCTCATCCCCGCAACTACGGTACGTTTCCTCGCAAACTGGCATACTATGCCATTCAGGAAAAAGTCCTTTCGCTGGAAGCTGCGGTCCGCAGCATGACCAGCCTGCCGGCAGAGATCCTGCGAATGACGGATCGCGGTCTGATCAAAGAAGGATTGGCGGCCGACGTCACCGTCTTTGATGTGAAAGACCTGAGTGACACTGCGACCTTCGACAATCCTCACCAATACGCCAAAGGCATCCGGCACGTCTTCGTCAACGGCACGCCGGTCGTCCACAACGGTCAGGTGACGGGCGCACTGCCGGGCAAAGCACTACGCTTTGCAGGTCACGAAATCAGCACACGATGAAGCATTGGTATCTACACAAGTCGCGACGACAGGTTTCACCCGCCTTCCGGGAGCGTGCAGTCA
>JBDONA010000876.1:0-5401 GCA_039831575.1 Fuerstiella sp.
AGACAAAGGCCTGGTCGCAAGCATCGAACAGCAGACAACGCGGAGTCGATTGGCAATTCAACGTGCAAGCCGCACGCAGAAAACTCAAATCACTCTACCCTGAAATTAAAAGCTGACAGGGCACTAGGGTGATCTACAGGGCCTGCTGTTGATTCGTTTTAAAAAACGTACCAGTGCACTGCATCAGTCGCTGCATCATCAACCTATTCCGGCACTTCGAACTAATCGTTACAAATTGAGTGGTGTTCGCACCTACCCCTGGGTCTGGGATACCGGAGTCTTCTGCAGGTACGAGAACGCAATCCTCCGGATTGCCGGCTCCCAAAAACGGATCGCTGCGTTTCATTTGACCGGATCATGCTGCGGCATCGCGCGAGCCGCGGTAGATACGTTTCAGGTCTGTGTCCGTTTACGTTTCTTCTGTCTGCGAGCCGGTTTTTCTCTGGGCGGCGCTTCTTCGCGGGCCTTTTTGATCGAACGAATAAGTCCGATGATCTCGCCGGGCAGAGCTTCAGCGCCCTGGGTTTTGTTCGGTGTCGTCACGGTTCCCAGCAGCTGCATCACGGCACCAGTTACGTCCGATGGCTGTTGGGTGTGCTGTTCCGGAGCGATGCGTTTTGACAATTCGTCCAGAAGCGGTGGCCCAATCAGCTGGGGCTCCGAAACGGTGCCCTTGACCTGCAACGTTATGGGCGTCAGCGTCAACTTTGAAATGAAAGCTGTGAACGCGTTGCTCGGTGCAATCAATGGCAATTGCACCTGCAATGCAAGGTCCAGCGTTTCATCCAGACCCACCATGCCGGACGATTCAATTCGCATCTGTTCCGCAATTTCCGGAAGCAGAAAAGCCAGACCACTGTGATGAATCCCGATCGAGTCGACTTCGAAGGCAACGCTGGAATCCCGAGCGATCTCAAGACGATCCGGCACAGCATTGCCGGACGCCTGTCCCACCATGCGGCTGATCTGTGAGACCCAATTCTGTTTTAGTCTGGCATTCACTGTGTGGAAGACGGCTTCACCTCCAATCGAAAACTGCGAGGCGTCTTCTCCGTCCAGCTGAATGCTGGTGGCGTGCAGCAATACGGAAACTTCCCCGGACAGTGTCGTGGACTGCGAAAGCACGGGAGCGATCAACGCAAGATTCTGTTCGGTGTGTGCTTCGGACAATGGTTCATGTGCGAAAATCCGGACAGGTTGCAGCGATAGCCAGCGACCATCCGGCTCATGGGTAATGGCACCGGCGATATCCAGATCATCCACGTCCACAATCGGCAGCGTGCGCCAGGGAACGCTGAGCTGGAACGCACCGTTGACGATTTCGAACGCGACGTTTCGCGTCATTGGTTCCTGCGGTCCGTCCGGCGTCTGCAGAGCAAGGTTGCCGTCTTCGTCCAGAGCCACCTGGAAATTCGGTTCCGTCAGTGTGATGGTTCCCAGGTCACCGTCGCCCGTAAGCACGCTGAACAACGATACCGAAGTGTGAATCTGCCGGATCGTGCCATGAATCTGGCCGGCCTCATCTGACACCGAGATCTGCTCAAACGATACCGGAGTAAGCCAGCCGCCCGCCCCCGCAGCCGACGTGGCGCTCAAACCGTACTTTGAAAATGCCGCGTTCAGTACCGTGTCGCGGTAAGTTGAGCGCATGACAGCTGTCGGCAAAATTGCTGCTCCGGAAAACAGCATGCCACCGAGTACCGAAGTGGCAACGACGGCTCGCCGCCATTTGGGTTTGGGCGATCTCATCATTTCGCGAGGTTCTTCAGGGTCAGCTTCCATGGTATCTGTCGAATCTGGTGCTTCTGCACCCTGTGATATTGACTGCCTGCGAGAAAATGAACTCACTCTATTCGCAGGACGGGTCTAATTCCTGGGCATTGTATTTCGAAAGCTGAAACAAGTCACGACCGAAGTCCTCCACTCTTTCGATCAAGACTAAGCATCGAGTAAGAAAAATGCTGTAGATCCGTGATGGAGCGGCAGTCTCCGGCAAACTGCCTGCGCGGCTTCGTGGCATCTTCTGAGTGGCTGAGGTAGCATCTTTGCTGGCGAAACGAGACCTGTGCCATGCCGGAGGCCGGTCGTCAGGGTTTCGCCGTGCTGCGCTGTGTGCCGGTCTATGGCCGCGAACCTTACTCTCCGCTCAAGAATACCGCTAAGGCTTCTGATCATGAAACCAGCCGTTTTGCTTGCTTCCGCCCTTTTTCTCTGTCTTACCGCGGCTTCCACGTCGGCCGTCGACAAGAGTTCGCGCGGCGTTTCTTTTCAGTCAACGAAGGACGGTCAACTGGGGATCCAGATCGATGGGAAGAAGTTTGCCGTGCTGAACCACGGCAAAGAATGGAATAAGCCGTTCTTATTTCCCGTGCATGCACCAAACGGAACGAATGTGCTGCGCGATATCGTTCCCACAAAGGCTGATGCTGGATCCTCGAAGGAGGGCAAGGATCACTTTCATCACAAAGGTGTGTGGGTGTCCGTCGATTCCGTTAACGACGACAGATTAAACTTCTGGAGCGAGGCAGCAAGGATCGAATGTGAGGGCGTCGAACACTCGGCCGGAAAGAACGGCAGTGGACAGTTAACCATCACCAACAACTGGATGGAGGGTGATAAACCGCTGCTGCAGGAGACAACAACGGTCACCATTTACCCTTCACGCTTGCTGACCTACCACATTGAACTTTCGGCCATTGACACGGATGTCACGATCTATGATACCAAGGAGGGTTTCTTTGCTGTTCGCCTGGCACATACGATGCGAGAGATGGAAGGCGGCCACATTACGAATGCGGATGGGCTGAAGGGCGAAAAGGATTGCTGGGGTAAACCGTCACCGTGGATCGATTACTACGGCGCAGTTAATGGCTCAATAGCCGGAGTCACGTTGATGGACCATCCGGGCAACTTCCGCCAGTCGCGTTACCATGTGCGATCATACGGACTGTTTTCCATCAGTCCGTTCGGGCCAAAAAAGTACAGCAATGGAAAGGAAGCGGAATCACCCGTCACGATTCGGCCCGGCAAGCCATCATTCAAGCTGGATTATGGCCTGTACATTCACGATGGCGATACGGAAACAGCAAACGTCGCTGGTGCGTACCAGCAGTTTCTGAAGGTGACAGGCAGCTAAGTGTCCTGTCGGTGACCAAATGAGTGTGTGTGCCACTGGCTCTGCCAGTGCCTGGGCACTCGTTAGAACACTGATGCGAATAAACCGATCTGCCTGGACATGTTTGTTTCACCGCGACGACCACGCTCCGCGCATGACGGCATTAAGAAAACGCGGCCCGTTGGGCACGCGGTTAAACGATCATTAGAACTCCTGGCGGTACTCGTTTCCTGGACCGAAAATACAATGCGCTATTCCATTGTCACGCTTCTGTGTGCCATTTTGTCCTGTTCGGCAATCGCCGACCGTCCCAATATTGTCATCATTCTGTGTGATGACCTGGGCTACGGCGATCTTGGTGTGCACGGTCATCCTCATATTCAAACGCCAAACATCGATCGTCTGGCGAACGAGGGTATCCGCTTCACCAACTTCTATTCCACGGCCCCCGTATGCTCGCCGTCGCGAGTCGGACTGCTTACGGGACGCAGCCCCAACCGAGCGGGCGTGTACGACTGGATTCCGGAATCGAAGCAACCGAGATCCGACGCTCGTGAACAGGTCCACATGCGCAAGGGCGAAATCACCATTGCTCAATTGCTGAAGAAGGCCGGCTACGCGACGTGCATGGCTGGCAAGTGGCACTGCAATGCTGCCTTCAACAGCCCTCTGCAGGCTCAACCAAATGATGCAGGATTTGATCACTGGATGGCGACACAAAACAATGCTGCACCATCGCACGCAGACCCTGTGAACTATGTCCGCAACGGAGTGCCGGTGGGAAAAATTGAAGGCTTCAGCTGCCAGATTGCGGCCGATGAAGTCATCAACTGGCTGGGTACTCACATCAAGGACGATGCAGAACAGCCCTTCTTCATTTACCTCCCGTTCCACGAGCCGCATGAACCGGTGGCTTCGCCGCCGGAACTTGTTCAGAAGTACAAAGACGTCACATGGCATCCTGACCAGGCTCAATACTACGCCAATGTACACAACGTGGATCTGGCCGTCGGCAAAGTTGTGCAGGCGTTGCAAAAGCATGGTGTGCGCGACAACACATTGATTGCCTTCACGTCGGACAACGGGCCGGAGACGTTGAATCGCTATCGCAGTGCCAACCGCAGCTGGGGTATCACCGCTCACCTGCGAGGCATGAAACTGCACACGCACGATGGTGGTTTTCACGTGGTTGGGATTGTCAACTGGCCAAACGGAATCAAACCCGGCCAGGTTGTTGACACTCCCGCGTCGGCGCTTGACCTGTTGCCCACGGCGTGCTCTCTGGCCGAAGCCGCGATTCCTGCAGACCGCTCGCTGGATGGAATGAGTCTCTCGTCGTTCTTCGCAACCGGGCAGACAGCGGCACGAAAAAAGCCATTGCTCTGGGCTTATTACAACGGCATCAACGATGCCCGAGTTGCCATGCGGCATGGCGAATGGAAGGTGCTGGCACGTCTGAACGATGGCCGTTTTTCCAAACGTCAGAATCTCACGCCGACAACCCTGGCAGAAGCCCAATCTGCCAGACTCACTGACTTCGAAATCTACAACATCGCAGCGGACCCCGGTGAATTATCCAACCTTGCCGGACGCAACTTCGCCCGGCGGGCAGAACTCATCGCGAAGATCACATCCGGCTACCAGGAACTGGTTGACGATTCTCCAGCATGGACTCCTGTCAAATAGCACAGTGTGCCGGTGTCGAAACTTGTGGAGCATGTTCGCAATTTGCCAGGGGTGTAAAAAACATGAATGATCATTCGTCCGGTGCGGCGGCCTCGCAGCCGTGGCTCAATGTGGCCGGATCCCGATACTTCATGGACTGGCTGGCTGATGTCGGCGCCAGCCTGGGCTTTACCACGTATCAAACCGGCAAGCTGTTTTTCGTCGGTCGAAAACCGGATGATTCCATCTCCGTGTTTGAACGCACGTATGGCCACTGCATGGGGATGTGGGCGTCGCCAGATGCCTCAACCATCTGGCTAAGTTCCCGTTTTCAAATCTGGAAACTGCAACGCGTGCCAGCAGCGATCGTGCCTTACCGAGCACCCGATTCTCCGGAACCAGATCCGTCGAACCCGAATCAAGCCGTGCCCCAGTGGTCTGGTCGAGGGTACGACTTCGCCTATATTCCTCGAGTTGGCTACACCACCGGACATGTGGACGTGCATGACGTGGCGGTTGATGCGGATGGGCGTCTGCTGTTTGTCAATACGATGTTCGGCTGTCTGGCCACGCTGAGCGACAACGCCAACTTTCAACCACTTTGGCAGCCTAAGTTTCTTA
>JBDONA010000914.1:0-5392 GCA_039831575.1 Fuerstiella sp.
ACCGCCCGCTGCGAGAAAGACGCACGGCGGTAAATATGAGGAATCAACCTCATCGCGATAACGGGGAGCGAGTGGACTCGCCACTCCCTTACCCACTTATGTCTCAGGATCGCATCTTACCGCGATGCAGTTCCGTGCCGAAAATGTTGGACATGTCCAGCCGTCTTAACGCGACATCAGCCACGAACAGGATCATGGCGATGATCAGCAGCCGGGGCCACAGTGGTGTTGCTGTGGCTGCTGTTTCGGATTCCAGGGGGGCAAAGACCGATGCCGCGGCGGGCTCGAATGTGCCCCCGCTGGAACTGGCGATTGATTTTAACAGGTCTTCGTTGGTGGTCCGCAGACGCAGTTCGTCGCTGTAACCAACAATCAGTCCGCGTGACTGCTGGTACAGCGTCTGCCCGTGACGCTTCTGTGTGATCTGCACATGCCACGCACCTGGCGTGGCCATTTTCACTTCCGCTTCGTAGCGACCGGGTGCGGTTTGATGGACAGCGATCGATCTGGAATTCAACCGCGGGTCGATCAGCGTGATTTCCGTTTCGGCCATGTTCAGGAACTGTCCATCAGAGTCCACGGCGTCGATCACCACCTTGCCGTGAACACCACGTCGTTGGATGTCGACGACGAATCCACTGCTTTCACTTTTTCTCATGCAGTGCCGAATCACCTGTGACCAGAACTTGTTGTAGCCGTTCCATGTCAACCATTCGGCCGCCCATCGGCCTTTCGCATCTGACGTAAACGCGACCGACATGCCGAGGCCGTAACGCCACCAGCACAGTAACGGGTCACCGGTTTCTGCCGTCAGGATGACTTCGCTGGTGGCCTTTGGTCTAGTCACCACGTACCCCAGCAGAAACGGTGATTCATCAAAGTTGACTCCGTCCAGCACCGGCGTCGAGCGGATGAGGATCGGCAGGAATGGTTCTTCATTGATGGCGGACTTGCTGGCCGTCATCGTCTCTTTGGCGAAGATTTGTGGAATCGAATTCACATCGTTTGCGAAGTAATACCGTCCATGGCCTGCCTGAGCGATGCGTTCCAGCAGATTTTGATCCGCATCGCCGATGCCCACGGTTGACACTGTAATCCGCGAGGCCGCCATCTGGTTTGTGATGCCGTCGAAGTCACCCGGAGTCGAATTGCCATCGGTCAGAATGATGACATGCTTCAGTTTCGCGCTGATCGACTGCAGAGCCTCGAACGCCTGCTCCATCGCGGGATACAGTGTCGTACCGCCACCGGATTCGATCGACGCGATCCGGTCCATGACTGCGCCTTTCTGAGATCCACCTCGAATTTCGCTGACCCAATACGGTGAACCGTCAAACGCAATCACGCCGATTTGATCTTTGGCACCCAGCAGATCGACCGCCGCACGAGCGGCATCTTTGGCCATTTCGATCTTCTGCCCGCCCATGGAGCCCGACTTATCGATGATCAGCACCATTCCCAGGCCAGGCTTCTCCTTTTCCTTTTCAAAGTCACTGCGAACGGGAAGCACGTCTTCCACCACCGTTTTGTAATAGCCACCGAGCCCAAACGATTGGTCGCCACCCAGCATGATAAAGCCGCCACCCAGCTGACTGACGTACGCACGGATGACGTCCATCTGCTGTGCTGATAGATCAGTCGCCGGAATATTGGACAGGATCAGGACTTCGTAGTTCTGCAGATCCGTCAACGATTCCGGCATGCCCTGAGCAGGACGAGTATCAACGACGATGCCTTCCTCGTTCATCGCCCATTCCAGATTCCGCGCCTGTTCCGGGACGCTCTCGATCAGCAGAACTCGGGGCCGGCCCGCGGTGAAGACCATTCCGGACGCCATATTGTTGTCCAGCAACGTATCGCGGAAATGTTCGGACGGCGCAGCACCCGCTACTGAGTTCAATTCCGACGACGTGGAGACTGCTGGTCCGGTGATCCGCGCTGAGAACTCGGTTGGCTGCTGGACCTGCTGAGTAAAGTAGAACTTGTTCTCGCCCTCTTTGATTTGCTGCAACTCGGAGGCAATGCGGTAGTCGCCGCTGAAGACTTCCACAACAGCCTGGTCGTCGTGGTTGGAATCAATCACAACTTCGATGCGGAAGGGTTCACCTTCCGCCACCTGGGCTGGCACGTTAACGGCTGAAACCTGGAGTTCGGGGTCGTCGCGAGTGGGCAACGAAACTGTCGAGATCCTGGGCCCGGATGATGCAACTGCTGCCATCACGTCGCCTTCCGTCTGGTTCCCATCACTCAACAGCACAACGTGGGGGACGTAATGAGGCGGGATTCCGGCGGTGGCAATATTGACCACGGACTGCAGGTCCGTGCCTTCCTGCCACTGGCGCCGCGTTTCGTCGGCCGTGGTCTGCAATCGTGTTTCCGTCGTCTCTGTCGCATCCTGGTTCGGGCGAAGTTTTGTTTGAAAACTACCCGGCACTGAGGCGAATGGCAAAATGACGAACGACGCTGCGTCTCGACCGACTGTGGCCTTGCGAAGAAAGGTCTCGGTCTTTTCATGCCCCTTAGCTCCGACACTCAGACTTTCATCCACGGCAAACACGACAAAGACCTGCTGTGTTCGGTTCATCCAGTTCAAGCCGCAGAGAGCCAGAATCAGGAGCAGGACGATCACGCAGCGCACCAACAGCGAGGTCACCATCTGGCGCCACGGCAAATCGACAAGGCTGCGGTAAAAGTACGCTACCAGCACGGGCAACAGCAGCACGGCCCACAGCCATTCCGGCTGTGTGAATTCGAGTTGTGGCCAGGCGTTTGTCATGCGGTTTTCAGAGGAAATCTCAGTGTTTGGTGGACTGAGAGGGCGGAGCGGGAACGGGTGTGTCCTCCACTGGGTAGGATAAATGTCCGACGTCGAACAAGGAATGTCCAGTGACGAAGTAAACTCCGGTACATGGACATTGGACAATCCGTGTTCGACATTCTGCGGTTCCGTGTCCGAAACGCACTGGACATGCGAAGGCAATGCCGAATACTGCCGACGAAACGTCCTGTTCCTGACGCATATTCTGTCCATTTAACGCGCCCGCCATCATGTTGTACTCCAAACGAATCCTGATTCTTCCACTGTCAGCCGCGGTTATTGTGGCGCTGTGTGGATGGCGCATCATGAATCCTGAGGGGCTGTCAGACCCCGTAGGGGCACAGCCTGAGAGTCGACAGCCGGCGCCCGCGTTCCAGCTGTACGATCAGAATTCCACGATTGTTAATCTGGAGGCCTTTCTACACCGGCACAGGATCGTAATCGTTTTTTTCGACGGCCAGGCCGGTCCGGAAGCCAACGAAACTCTGGTGACGCTGCGCGAATTCCACGGGGCACTGAAGGCGGAAAGCATCATTGTTGTTGGTGTGTCGACGGCGTTGCCGCAGGAGGTGCGAAACAATTCCAGCCAGCCGTTTCCTTTTCCGATCCTGTCGGATGTTGCCGCCACGGCGTCCGAATCAGCTCACCGGAAATGGGGCTGTTTTATTGAACCGCCGTCGCTGGACAAACCGGCCGGGACGCAACCTGGTGTGTTCCTGATCGACCGCACGGGGCTGGTGCCGTGGGAGGGAGTCTATCCGCGACCGGAATCAGATACTTCATCCATTGTGGCCCGCCTGCTGGGAGGCAGTTAAGAAGCATCGGGCGATCGACGGTCAGTCCAGTGGTTTTAGATACTTCACGCCGTAATCCCGAGGCAACGGAGTGACGTGGTTGGCCGCCGCCCACGCATCGCACTTCGCAGCCAGTTGTCTCACGACATCCGGGTTGGCGGCGGAAAGGTCTTCCAGTTCCGTGCGGTCACGATCGACGTCGTAGAGTTCCCAGTTCTGCTGCTTGAGGGCCACGAGTTTCCATTGGCCTTCCAATATGGCACGGTTCGATTGGTGTTCGAAATACAGCGTGCGGGGTTCCGCTGCGTCACCCTGAAACATCGGGACGAGACTGTTACCGGACAGCTGGATCTTTCCTGGATTCGTCGCTCCTGCAAGTTCGTTAATGGTGGGCATCAGGTCGATGATATGCGTCGGGCGGTGGTCAATCTGGCCGTGGCGTTTGAAACCGTTCGGCCAGTGAATGACACACGGCGAGACAACTCCGCCTTCATGGGTATAGTGTTTGTACAGTCGCCACGGTGTGTTACTGGCATTCGCCCAGCCAGAACCGGCGCTGTGATATGTGCCCGGCCCGCCCATTTGATCCAGCTGCCGGCCACGATGCAGAATGTTGTTTGGGCTGGACTTGATGTCGAAGCCATGTGGATCCCATTCGGCACATGCGCCGTTGTCTGACATCAAGACAACGACCGTGTTGTCCAACTGGTTGGACACCTTCAGGTTTGCGACCAGTCGGCCTACGTTCTGGTCAATTCGATCAATCATGGCAGCGTAAATCGCCATCCGCCGAGCCAGATCTGCGCGACGGTCAGCGGGCAGCGAGTCCCAGGCGGGGTTCACTCCGGTGTTCTTTTCGCCATAGCCCCAGAATCGCGATCGAGGCGTCAATTTCGTGTGAGTCGGAATGATTTTCAGTTTCTTCATGCGGGCCAGTCGCTGTTCGCGAGCGACGTCCCAGCCGGATTGATAGGCGTCTGCGTATCGAGCGATGTCTTCCGCCGGAGCGTGCAGAGGAAAGTGAGGAGCATGATACGCCACGTACAGGAACCACGGTTGAGTGGGTGTCTGTCGTGCCCTGCCCAGGAATTCGACAGCATGATCCGTCACGGCATCCGTGCCATAGAACTTGCCTTCCGGGTACTCGATCTTTGCACGCCCTATGGGCAGCCGCAGGTAATTGTCCGGATCCCAGAACGTCTGAGCACTGACCAGAGTTCCGTAGAGTTCCTCGAATCCGTGCGTCGTCGGGTCGGGCGTGCCGAGGTGCCATTTGCCGGAAATGAACGAACGATACCCGGCGGGGATGAGAGATTCGGCAATGGTCGGAGCTTCAGGGCTGACGCGGCCGCGGTAGCCAGGCTGTCCCAGATCGGCAACCTTGTGGCCCACGTCGACTCGGGGAGGATGCTGGTCCGTGACGGGCAACAGCGTCCTGTATTGTAGAAACGCGTCAGCCGCAGTCCGTTCGCGGCCAGCCGATCAATATTGGGCGTGCGAATCTCGCTGCCATAGCAGCCCAGATCGCTGTAACCGAGATCGTCCGCCACAATCATCAGCACGTTCGGCGGCTGTACCGCGTTGACCGGCTTCGCGTCAGAACAGAAAACGCAGAGAGCGAGTCCGACAATCAGAATCACCGGCGCAGCGGGTGGTATGAGGAATGACCCTGGAAGCGGCCGCCCTACCAGCACGAAGACATCTGAGGTTTCTTCAAGTGTTGAGTTGAGAAAATGTCTGGAATTGTTACGTGTTCAGGAAGCGTACGATTGGGGGGTTC
>JBDONA010000980.1:0-23701 GCA_039831575.1 Fuerstiella sp.
AAAGTCATCATGGCGATCCTCCGTGAGTCCGTGTGACTGTTTTGCACACGGAGGATCGTCACTCTTTGAATTCGCCGAAACCTCAATCTCACCCTCACTTACAACCGAAACCGGCGCTGTCCAACTAAAGCAGCAAGCGAAACTGAACAGTAAGTCGGTCGTTTCGAAAGATTCGCTGGCCGTCTACCTGGACACCTGGCTTGCCGACGATGTGGCCGTGAATAGGGCCGGAAAAACCTACGAGGAATACGAGGCAGCCACAAGGCTGTTTGCCGTCCCGTTCATCGGTGCCGTAAAGTTGACCAATCTGGACGGTGAGCGTCTTCAGAAGTGGCAGGCGACGCTGAAACGGAAGGGGTTCACAGACAATCAGCGACTTCGTTCAATTCGTGTGCTGCGGAATGCACTCAACAAAGCAGTGAAGCTTAAGAAAATTCCGTTCAACCCGTGCAAAGCCTTAGACATCCCAAAGGTTGATCGACGTGAAGTGTGCCCACTGGAGCCCGAACAGTGTTGGGTGCTGTTCGAGGAATGCGAAACGAACAGGCTTGGTGACGTGGTCACGCTGGCGATTATGACCGGGCTTCGGTTGAGGGAAATCTTTGCGCTCGATTGGTCGGCGGTGAATCTGAGAGAAGGCGTTCTTTCCGTCCGAAAGACGATGGAAGAACTGTCTAAGAAGGCCGCTGAAGCCACCGGAAAGGGTCGGTTGAATGAGAAGCCCCCAAAGACGAAGAAAAGTAAGCGAGTCGTCACGCTGGAACGGATCGCCATCAAGGCTTTGATGAGCCGAATGGAGAAAGCGAAGGCTGAAGGGTTCGATCCCTCAGAGGTGCCGATCATCTTCCCGAACACACTTGGTCGACGACTGCGTGGTAGCAGTTTCAACGCACAGTGCTGGTATCCGATCCGAAAAAAACTCGGACTCACGGACGTGAAGTTTCACGACCTACGGCACACCCAGGCGTCCCTGATGCTGTATGCCGGCGTCGACATGAAGATCATTCAGCAGCGACTGGGGCACTCCAGCTTCGCAACGACTGCCGACATGTACGCACACCCAATGCAGGACTCCCAAGCCAAAGCAACTGACAAACTTTCAGCGCTGATGAGCCAACGAGCGGAAGCCAGTGAGTACATTTCCTGAGTACACAAATGAAAAAAGGACTTACGTCTGATTGACGTAAGTCCTTGCTGTTAAGCGGAGAGGGGGAGATTCGAACTCCCGGTAGGTTTGACCCTACGCCGGTTTTCAAGACCGGTGCAATCGGCCACTCTGCCACCTCTCCCAAACACCGTTGGCGACGATCCGAGCGGACTCGTAACGCCTCAGCGACGCTTGAGCGAGCATGCTAGAGTCGTGGCCGTGGCGTGTCAACAAGGTCTCTGGCAGTTGGAATGCTGTTTTCGCCATGCGGAAACGGGCAACCGCTGCCAGGGTTGATCTTGACGACGTTTGATGTGGAATGGCCGCGACTTAGGTTCGTTTCCGAAAATGACCTTGCTGGGTCAGTCGACTTAACCGGGCTGTCTGGTACGGGCCAGGCGGATTCTGAAGAATCTGTTGTCTCACGTCCGCGACGCTAATCGGACGCAGCCCGTTCGACCGCCACCGTTTACCTCGTGCCCGGATCTCTGGCACGTACAACGCACGATCCTGTTGATGCGGACGTCCCCACTTTTTGGGCGACCAATCCTGACGTAGATTCTGCGACATCTGCTGCAGCGGACCCTCGCGGGCCCGTGAATCAATGAATTGTGCCGCAGAATCAATGCAATTTCCTGCTTCAGTATTTTCCCGAAATCCTTCCCTACGGGAATAGCGGACGTGCGGCGAGCCAGGTACAACGATTAAGTTCCCGAGGATCCTGACAACTCCATTCCCTGGGGAGAAGAATCATGCCTGTCCACCGCCACATGGTGCTGTTGCTTGTCGCCGTGTTGTGCAGCGGCTGCATCCAGGTGAAAGAGACCATCAAGCTGAACACGGATGGATCGGGAACGGTCCACATGACGGTCACGTTCCTGCAGCTCGGCCTGCGTTGGCTGCCCGGCAAACCGGCGGCCAATTGGCTGCGCCCCAATCTGCCGGATGGCGTCCGCCTGACCGCGTTCGACAATGTTCAGTCGAAAATGAAGTACGCCGGAGAGGATGGCAAACAGCACGAACTTGTGACCGAGGTCTACGAAGTTGATTTGTCCTTCGCCGATGTAGCGGCCCTGAACGACATCCGCGTCCGCCCCGACACTCGCAACGCCATGGCGTCCGTCGCCGGAGGAACGCCGGGCAGGGAGCTGGCGGGCAGCATGTCTTCCCGGAAAAATCCCGCCGCGGACACTGGCCCCTTTCAACAGGTCGCGCTGACCACGAAGGATGGACTGCTGCACTTCCGATGCGTTGTTCAGGCGGCGCGCAACCCCGACGTCATCCAGGCGGACGCCATGAACACGCCAGGTTCCGCAGCGCGACCCGAAGCATTCGATCTGCGAACTTCTGCTCTGGAGATCACGATCTCCTGCCCCGGTGATGTCGTGGAACACAATGCTCACCGAATGGAGGGCCGCACTCTGACATGGAAGTTCGAACTCAAGAAACTGCAGCAGCACCAGGACCGTGAGGCCTACAACCATTGGCACGGAGACGCGTTCACACCACGCCATCGCCGGCTGAACGGCGAGCGCGATGCGCTTCGTCTGAGCTTCTGCCGCCCGTAGCAGGACGGACTCGGTCACCGGAAACGTCATTCCCGCCAGTCGCCAGCCTGCACACTGTGCCACGGAGAGTCTCAAGAGCATGATCACCGCACCAAGAATCCAGGCCGCAACGGCCCAATTCGCAACATCTGCCCACGAATGCGTTGCAGCGACTTCGGGGGCGATGGTGACGTCGCGCCCGGGGTGCGAAATTGACACAGGAATCGTCCGGGTTAACAGCTCCGTGGACAAATTCGCGTTTGTCGAAACCGGCAGGTGTTGCTGGCGGACTTGCTTCTCCGAAAGAACTGCGGTGGCTGATGCGTCCATGGAGAGACCGTCACGAACGATCTCTGTCTGGACCGGGTCATTGGTGTGCAACCGGATCAACGCCAGATTGATCGGCAGGCAGACGGCCATGATGACCAGCAGGCCGAGACTGAGCGCGTATCGCAGTTGCGAGGATCGCTGCCTCAGTCCAGTCTGAACAGCCATGACGATGCCGCCCAACGCGGTCGCCTGCCACAGGAAGTGCAGGAGTGCAGTCCCGACCTGTTGGCACACGGTTGGATCGAGCCAATGCTGCAGCATGGTGTTCGGGGTCATTCGCCGGTCTCCCGTGCTTTTCGGTTGATGAGCCGTCTCAGTTCCTTGATCTCTTCTGTGTCGATGTCCGCACAGTCAAACAGACTCAGCAGCACAGCGCTGGCGGAACCCTCGAAGACGCGATCAACAACTTTTCCGAGCATCTGCACGGAAACGTCATCGCGCGTGACGTTGGGTGTGAACAGAAATGCCTTGCCCTGTTTGGTGCACTTCAGAAACTTCTTCCTGACCATCGTATTCAGCGTGGTAATCACAGAGGTGTGAGCAATATCACGGCCTCGCAGCGCGAGTTCTGCCCGGATTTCCCGAACAAATCGTGGGGCTTCGTCCCACAGAATCTTCAGAAACTCGAGTTCCAGTTCCGTTGGTTGTCCGGATGACCGTTTGGGCATGAGCACAGCACCTTTCTTCTAGTAAGCTAGAAGATAGCGGCGTTCGCAGGAAATGGCAAGTGATCTTCGAGTAAACTAGAAGATTGAGCTTTGGGTCGACAACATCTGGTCGTTGGAGGAGAACTCATCACGTAAAGATTTGGTGGAATAATCGCAATGTATTGCGGTTCGCGGTGCTCACGGACAGAGACTGGTGGGTGCTGGATTGACTGTTCCGGGACGGTCCGAACTCGTTTGCATCTCTGCCGCGCCCCGCTCACAATGGCATTGGCCAGCGTCATCGGGTTCGGCCTGATGAAGACAAGTCCTGAACATACGTACCAGCATCGTTAGATCCAACCGCCACAACTGCAACCGGAATTACAGCATGGTCTCCACCTATCGAATGGTCGTCGCGTTACTGTTGCTACCGTACCTGGCTCCACTTCTGCCAGCACAGGATGCTGACGCAAATCCTCCAAACTTCATCATCATTTTCTGTGATGACATGGGATACGCGGACATCGGACCGTTTGGTGCTCAGGGCTACCAGACGCCTCATCTGGATCGCATGGCCCGGGAAGGGGTGAAGTTTACGGACTTCTATGCCGGCCGGTCTTTCTGTTCTCCCTCGCGCGCAGCCCTGATGACGGGTTGTATTCCGACTCGAGTCGGCGTGGGTGGCAACTTTGGCCCTAAGTCGACCAACGGATTGAATCCCGAGGAAATGACCATCGCGGAAGTTCTGAAACAACGGAACTATGCGACGGCGTGTTTCGGGAAGTGGCATTTGGGGCATCAGCCGCAGTTCCTGCCACCGAACCAGGGCTTTGATGAGTACTACGGAATCCCGTATTCGAACGATATGTGGCCCTTCCACCCCGGTGTCCGACATCTGGCCATGGAACAACGTCTGAAACGGTGGCCACACCTGCCGCTGTATGAAGGACTGAAGATCATTAATCCTCAGGTGATGCCGGCGGATCAGATTCCATTGACGACCAACCTGTTCGAACGTGCTGTCGGTTTTATTGAGACCCACCGCAACGAACCGTTTTTCATCTATCTGCCAAGTCCTCAGCCGCATGTGCCGCTGTTTGTGTCTGAGAAATACAAAGGTACGACCGAACGGGGACTGTTCGGCGATGTGATCAGTGAAATTGACTGGGGCGTCGGTCAGATCATCGACACGTTAAAGAAGAACGGCATCGATAAAAACACGTGCGTCGTATTCACCTCCGACAACGGTCCGTGGCTGTCATACGGAGACCACGGTGGTTCCGCGAAACCATTGCGAGAAGGCAAGGGGACGAATTTCGAGGGCGGTTTTCGCGTCCCCTGCCTGATGCGCTGGCCAGGCAGAATTCCCGCAGGAAACGTTTCCGCGGAAGTCGTCGGCACGATCGATCTGCTGCCAACTTTTGCCCGGATCGCCGGCGCGGCCCTGCCCGACAGGACGATCGATGGCCGGGACATCTCTGACCTTATGTTCGGCAAGCCTGGTGCCACGACACCGCACGATGTGTTCTATCACTACGATGGAGGCAACCGCCTGATGGCCGTGCGCAGCGGCAAATGGAAATTGATGTTTGCCCAGTCGTACAATTCGCCCATTCCCGGCAGGGGTGGCATTCCTGGCAAAGGTCAGCGCAGGGACCTGGAACTGTCGTTGTTCGATCTCGAAAACGACATCGGCGAAACGACCAATCTTGCGGACAAGCGTCCCGATGTCGTTGAACGTCTGAAACAGCACGCAGAAAAAATGCGAATGGACCTTGGCGAGGGCAAAAACGCAGGCCCGGGGCGACGGCCGCTGGGGCAATCTGAGGCACACCAATAATCCGACAGCATAGTCAGGACCACCGGCAGAGCCCAGTGGTCCTGAGACGGACCGCTGACACGTTCGAGCAGCCAACAGACAGGATACTCAGTTTCAATAATGGATGTACGATCACACAACCGCGCGGCGTGGAACAAGAACGTTGATGAAGGAAATCGATGGACACGAACGGTCAGCACCGAGACCGTTGCTGAAGCACGCCTTGGCAGGTTTGAGATATTGCTGACGCCAGGCAACCCTGTGCCCATGGCGTGGTTTCCTGAACTCAGCGGAACGCCAACGCTTTGTCTGGCATCGGCGGGGGGACAGCAGGCTCCGGTTCTGGCAGCAGCGGGGGCCCATGTCACGGTCTTCGACAACTCGCCGAAGCAGCTTGAACAGGATTGCCTTGTGGCCAAACGGGATGGGTTGCAGGTGGACGTTGTTGAAGGTGACATGGCTGACTTGTCATGTTTTCCGGACAACACATTTGGTTTGATCTTTCACCCCTGCTCAAATTGCTTTGTGCCCGACGTGGTTCCTGTCTGGCAGGAGTGCCATCGAGTACTGCGCCCCGGTGGAGCGTTATTGGCAGGGTTCGTAAACCCAGTGCGTTATCTGTTCGACGATGAGCGGAAGGAAAACGGCAATCTGGAAGTGCGCTACTGTCTGCCATATTCTGATTTGGAATACCAGGACGATGCTCACGTTCGGAGAATAATCGAATCCGGGCAACCGATGGAATTTGGACACACACTGGAAAACCAGATCGGTGCGCAACTGAACGCCGGGCTCTGCCTGACCGGAATGTACGAAGATCGATATGCCGAAACGGATTGCGATCCTATTTCCCGGTTCATGGCGACATTCATTGCCACAAAGGCGGTCAAACGATGAGGCCTGCTGCTTGTCCTGTTCGAGCTGCCGGGCAACGTGCGCACCGTCAGCGACCATTCGGCAGACAATTACTTCATGACGGACAGCAGGTCGCTGTACTCGTCCGTCCAGACGACGGGTGGCATCCGCAGATCTGCGGACGGTTGCCTTCGCTTGGTGATCAGTGCTGATTCCAGATCGTTGTTGGTACGTGCGAGAATAAGCCAGTCTGAGGCCGCATCGGCATCAGTTCGCTCTCGACAATTCTCAACGTACGCGATCTTGAAACCTATCTCTTCCGCCGCACCTCGGACCACTCGAAACAGATTCAAATAACGGTTGCTGACGTGAACGGCCAGCAGACCTCCCGGGGCAAGATGACGCTCGTATATCTGAAAGGCTTCTTTCGTCAACAGGTGGGTTGGAATTCCGTCGCCACTGAAGGCGTCCAGAACAAGCAGGTCGAATTCCTGATCCGACTGCTGGTCAAGTGACACGCGTGCATCTCCCAACACCGTCTTGACCTCTGCCGGAGTATTCTGCAGGAACGTGAACTGTGCCTGAGCGATTTGAATTACGTCGGGGTTGATATCATAGAACTGAAATCGGTCTCCCTTTCGTCCGTAACCGGCCATGGTGCCAACGCCAAGTCCGACGACTCCCACATGAGCCGGACCACGTTCCGCAATCGTCCGCATTGCGACTCCCACGCCACTGCGTTTGCAGTAGTAGGTGGTCGGCTTATTTCGTTTCTTGTCGCCAATGTGCTGAAACCCATGAATCGTCTTTCCATGATACAAAGCCAATCCGGCGTGCCGCGGGTAGTCATCCATCAGCTCGATACGCAGCACACCATAGAAGTTTCTTCGGCTCAACATCGTTCCTTCGGTCTCGGGGCTCCACGCGGCACCAATGACAAGACATAAGCCGACGCCGGACCCTGCAAGGGTGACGATCTTTCGGGTTCTTGACAGGTGGTGATTCGCATGAGGTTTGAGGATGGAAAACACAGCAACGGCCAGACCGGCCAGTGCCAACAGTTTCAGTTCCATGTAGGAGTGGAATATCTGCGGACAGGTAATTGCAACGGCAATGCCGCCCAATGCGCCGCCGGCTGCCATTGTCAGATAGAAATCTGTCAGTTGCTCACGTGGCGGTCGTCGCAACGACAGCTCTCCATGACAGATCATGCAGACGAAGAACATAAGCGATAGAAACAAGGCAAGTTCAACGTGGTAGCCGGCTACAAACTCAGCAAGGCTCAGGCTAAGGCCTGCTGACGCCAGCAGTTCGTGACCTTACCCCGATTTTAGTACCAACCTAAGTAAGAGAATCGGGGTAAGGTCATGAGTACCAGCATGCGCAGCGCGATCGTCGTGGGCATCGGCCTGTTTATCGCGTTCATCGGCCTGCAAAACGCAAAGATCGTTGTCGCTGCGCCAACACTGGTCACCTTGAATGCACCAGGTCTGTTGAGTGTCGATTCGGCGATATTCTGGACGGGCTTGATCACGATTCTGGTGTTGAAGGTACGAGGAGTGCCGGGCAGTGTGTTGATTGGCATTGCCGTCGCAGCGACCGCAGCCTGGACCACTGGCCAGATCAGTATTGACCGTGTCTTTGGCTGGCCCGAGTTCACTCAGCGTGCCGCGCTGCAACTTGATTTTCGTGCTGCCTTCACGTTGAGTGGAATGTCATACGTAGCCGTATTTCTGTTTATGGATATTTTCGACACGACGGGTACGTTGATCGGAGTGTCGCAACAGGCGGGACTGCTGAAAGACGGGCAGTTGCCCCGGATGCGAGAGGCAATGCTGGCTGATTCGGCAGGCACCGTTGTCGGGGCCTGCCTGGGGACCAGCACTGTTACCAGCTACATCGAAAGTGTGGCCGGCGTCGGACAGGGAGGTCGGACAGGGCTGACCACTGTCACGGTCGCAATTCTGTTGCTCCTGACAATCGGGTTCAGCCCGCTGATCATTTCTCTGGGCGGATACGCGCCGATTACGGCGCCGGCACTGGTGGTTGTGGGGGCGATGATGTTTCGCGGCGTGAAATCGATTGACTGGTCCGACGAAACGGAAGCAGTACCGGCATTTCTGGTGATTCTGTCGATCCCCATTTTCTTCTCGATCGCTGACGGTATTGCAATCGGGCTGATTGTCTGGCCCATACTCAAAATCGTCCGCGGCCGCCGCGCCGAAGTACCAACCGCATCTCTGGTAATCGCTGCTATCATCGTCGTGTACTTTGTAACCGTACGAGTCCACATCTGACGTAACGCATACGTCACAACATTCCCTCCAACGGCAAATGCAGCTATCTCGTCAGGCGACGTGGCCCGCTGGATTCTGTAAACTTCCGGCTGATACAATTTCTATTCTCCCTGGACCAACGGAAATGAATCAGGAAAGTCCCGATTTATCACAGGACTCTGAGCCAAAACTAAAGTACTCGTTCTGGGCGGGCGCATTGCTGATACGCGGTTCGGTGACACCTCGAGTCCTGCCGAACATTCTTGTTTTTGGGTTGATTGTGTTTATCGTCGTCCTTGCCCAGGAGTTAGTCACACATAAGTGGGGCATCAACCTTGCGATCCCCGTCGGCCCCTTTGAGGCCGTTGGCGCAGTGCTGGGGCTGTTGCTGGTGTTACGGACAAGTTCCGGTTACGACCGCTGGTGGGAAGCTCGGAAACTGTGGGGCGGAATTGTAAATCAGTGTCGTACTCTTGGCACTCAG
Source organism: Fuerstiella sp. (assembly GCA_039831575.1). GTDB lineage: Bacteria > Planctomycetota > Planctomycetia > Planctomycetales > Planctomycetaceae > Fuerstiella. The sequence continues at coordinate 9,106 of JBDONA010000980.1, forward strand.
GCTGTCAGCTATGTTTCCGATGACAGCGGATGGCAACGGCGATTCATTCGACTGACTGCGGCACTGCCCTACGTTATCAGAGACAACCTGCGTGGGCGAAAGGAATCACCAGAGCTGATTCGGCTGCTTGGTGCGGAGTCAAATCGTATTGCTGCAGTGAAGCATGGTCCAGGCGTTATCTTCCTTGAGCTGTCCAACATGCTTAAGGAGGCCGTTGACAAATACTTACACCTGATGGCCTTTCGAAGTATGGAAGAAAACCGGGGACACCTACTCGATCACGTTGGCGGCTGTGAACGTATCAGAACGACGCCGCTGGCGCGTTCTTCGGCGACGCAGGTGAAGCGATTTATTTTTCTGTTTCTCGTTTCACTGCCGTTCGCCCTGTTACGTCAGTTCCAATTTGGAGACTTCGCCACCACAGTGATGGACATGCAGTTTTCGCCCGGCATTTTTCTGGTGCCGATGATTGTAATGCTGGTTTCATATCCTTTGCTGTCGCTGGACCGGATTGGAATGGAACTTCAGAATCCGTTTGATCCACGACGCCTTGACCACCTTCCGCTTGATCAACTCTGCGACACCATCGAACGGAATCTGACAGAAATTCTGGGCGTCGAATCTCTCGACCACGAAGACGCGGATACGGAAACGCTTGACCTGGGAAGGAAAACCAGGCATCCGTTCGCCTCTGAAACATATATCTCGTGACGCCTCCGACTGTCCGTAGTTATGTGACTTCTGACGGAGTGCGATTGCACTTTCATCACTGGCCCGCAGTGGGACAGGTACGGGGCGTCGTTGTGGCCCTGCACGGGATTCAAAGTCATTCCGGCTGGTACGAATATTCGTCGCGGCAAATGGCAGAGGCGGGATTTGAAGTGTATTTTGCGGATCGGCGAGGTGCCGGACGGAATGAATTTCGCCGTGGGCATGCCGATCACGGTGAGCGACTATTGAATGACGTTCGACAGCTTGTGCGGCTTGTCAAACGCGAACATCCGAGTGTTCCGCTGTCGCTGCTGGGACTCAGCTGGGGCGGCAGGATCGCGGCTGCCATGGCATCGACCTCGCCCAATTCCCTGGATTCTCTGGTGCTGCTGTATCCAGGTCTGGCTCCGCGAATCCGCCCCACATGGTGGCAGACGCTGCAATTGAAGTTTGCCCGACATCACGACGTGAGGCACCGGCCAGTGACAATTCCGTTGGAGGATCCACGGTTATTGACGGCAGATCCGAAACACCAGGACTTCATCAACAACGATCCTTTGGCGCTGCGAGTTGTGACGAGTGGATTTCTGAACGCGGGGCGTGATCTGGACAACATCGTACGCAGGCACGCCGACCGGATTCACCATCCGACGCTGCTGATGCTGGCCGGTCGCGATCAGATTATCGACAATTCAAAAACGAAACACATGGCAAAATCGTTTTCCACCAGACATCTGACGACGGTGTGTTATCCGGACGCTCAGCACACTCTGGAATTCGAATCCGTCCGGGACGAATTCGTCAGCGATCTGATCCGTTGGCTGCGACAGGACAGTCAACGGTGAGCGACGTCACAGAGCGACGAGCTCACGGCAGCGAGCAATGTCTGCAGCGATTTGTGTGGTCAAGGATTCTGCATCTTTGAAAGGATGAAGACTTCTGATCTCTGACACCAGGTCAACACTGAACGCTTCTGCATACAGGTTGCCAGTGAAATCCAGGACATGGCATTCGACCTTATGTGCCTGGTCCGAGAACGTTGGATTCGGACCAATGCTGACGGCAACGCGGTAGGATGTACCTCCGATCACCGTGACGCCCGCATACACACCATCTCCCGGTAACATGACTTCAACCTCAGCGATATTCGCCGTTGGAAACCCAAGATCACGCCCTCGCCCGGCGCCGCGAACAACGTTGCCGGATACTGAGTAGGGATGTCCCAGCAATTCGACAGCGGCCGCGAGTTTCCCGTCAGCAAGCATACGACGGATCAAAGTCGAAGAGATCATCTGCTGATCCGTAAGAATCGGGGCGATGACTGTCAGTTCGATATCATTCTCTTCGCAAAGTCCCCGCAGAGCCTCGATATCACCGGCCCGGTCCTTTCCAAAACGAAAATCAGGCCCCTCGACAATTCCGACGGCATGCAACCGGTCACGGACGACCGAACAGAAAAACTGCTCGGGAGTCATGTCCAGCAGGTCAGAAGTTACTGGAAGCACGACAACTTCGTCCGCGCCGTAAGTCTGCAGCAGCAGCTTTCGCTGATTCACGGTCGATAGGCGCGGAAGAGTGATTTCCGGCTTCAGCACATTCAACGGGTGCGGGTCGAACGTCACAACCACAGTCGGCAGCGAATGCTGATCCGCCCGTTGACAAACAGCCTTCAGCATGGACTGGTGGCCGCGATGGACACCGTCAAAGTTGCCAATGGTGACGATCCCACCCGTGGCAGATACTTGTTCGAACGCTTCGGACGGCATCATTCAGTCCGCTTTTGCCTTTTTGGGGGCCTGCCTGGCGTGTTGAAGGCCCAGTGCCTGCAGTTGTATTGATAATGCAGAAGAGACCCGGTCTTTTGAAAAGACCGGGTCTCATTGAATTCAATCGCATCTCCGTAGACGCTGCTGACTACTCCAGCTTCTCAAGCACCGTGTCGATCAGCTTATAGTCTTTGGCCTCTTCTGCAGTCATGAAATTATCGCGATCGGTATCCTCTTCGATCTTTGTCAGCGTCTGGCCCGTGTGTTTCAGCAGGATTTCGTTCATTCGCTGCTTAACTCGCAGCACTTCCTTGGCATGAATTTCAAGCTCCGTCGCAGTGCCTTCATAGCCCGCGAGCGGCTGATGAATCATGATGCGTGCATTCGGCAGAGCGTGCCTCTTGCCCGGTGCCCCGGCAGTCAGCAGAACAGCGCCCATACTGGCTGCCTGTCCGATGCAGTACGTCGCGACCTCACAGCTGATGTACTGCATTGTGTCGTAGATGGCCATTCCGGCAGTGATCGAACCACCGGGTGAGTTGATGTAGAAGTGGATATCCGCTTTGGGATCGTCGAACTGCAGAAACAGCAGCTGGGCGACAATGCTGTTGGAAGCATCGTCGTTGACGCTGCTGCCCAGAAGCACGATTCTGTCCTTCAGTAATCGGCTGTAAATATCCATCGCGCGTTCATCGCGCCCGTTTTTTTCCACAACATACGGAACTAAGGTCGTCATATCAGAATCCACCCGGCGTGTGAGATAATTGGCGATAGCGGTGTTGGCAGCTACTTCTTGTCTTTTTTGGTCTTCTCAAGAATCTCGTCCACCAGCCCGTACTCCTTCGACTGAACAGCCGTCAGATAGTGATCTCGCTGAGTGTCAGCAGCGATCTTTTCGATGGTTTGTCCCGTGTGACCGGCGAGCATTTCGTTCAGCAGTTCGCGGGTTTCGATGATGTCTTTGGCCTGGATTTCGATGTCCGAAACCTGACCACCAACCTGTCCATGCGGTTGATGAATCATCATCTTGGAATGCTTCAATGCGAAGCGTTTCTTGGGCGTGCCACCAGCCACGAGAATTGCTCCCCCACTGGCCGACAGCCCAACGCAATATGTCGCGACATCGCATTCCATAAACTGCATGATGTCGTAGATCGCCAACGTCGCAGTCACTGAACCGCCGGGTGAATTCACATACAGGTGAATATCCTGGTGGCGATTTTCTGACTGCAGGTACAGCATCTTCATCACGATCAGATTGGCGCTGCCATCGTGAATTGGGCCATCCAGAAAGATGATGCGATTGTCAAGCAACAGGTCGCCCACCGTCATCTGACGTTGGGCCTGATAGTCACGAGCCGCCATTGGCGAGTACTCGGAACGCAGATCCTTCATTTATTTTTTCCTGTCCTCGGGTGCTGTCCTGATTCTCTCCGTTGCGGCGAACCAGGCGATCCAATCTAGTCTTTCTTCGTATCGTCAATCAGGCTGGAAACCATGTTGCCGCAAATTGCAAAAGCGACTGACGCAACGTTGTCTTCAACAGACGGCTTGCGATCGACGTCTTTGAATGATGCGTTCTCCAGAATGAAGTCGATCGCTTTGCGTTCACGCAACTGAGCTTCCATGTTTTCGATCATGCCGTTCTTAACCATGCGGGCACGAACACGGCGTAGTGGCTCACCACTCTGGAATGACATCATCATCAGTTCCTGATCGATGTCCGCCTGCTCACACTCGATGTTTTCCTTCGTGGCAATTCGGTCCAGCACAAAATGCTCTTTGAGCGCTTTGCGAGTGTTTTCGATGGCGTTCTGGCGGATTTCGTTTTCGCGGGCCGAAATCTGTTCCCGGGTGAACCCCGCCTGAGTCATTTCCAGAATCTCGCGGCGGAGTGCGTTTTCTGTCTGCTGTTCGACCAGAGATTCCGGCAGATCCCAGTCGGCCGATTCTGTGATCTTTTCCAGAACCTGCTCACGAGCCGTCTGACGCTGCTGATATTCGACCTGCCGCAGTAGCGACGCTTGAATCTGTTCGTCCAGTCCGTCCTCAGATTCGCAATCGAACTGGTCGAGAAACTCTTTGTCCATGGTGGGCAGAATATGTTCCCGCACTTCCTTCACGGTCAGCTTGACTTCCACCTTTTCGCCACGCATTTCCACAACAGTGGACTGCAGTGAGATGGTCACTTCCGTCGTCTTTGAATCACCCGCGGAAACGCCGCTCATCAGGGTTTCAAAGTCTTCGGCGACAGCATCCTGGAACCGCAGAGTTGGTCGCAGTCGCAGAGGGACTCCCTCGTTTTCGCGAACCTCTTTTCCATCGTGCGTAAACGTCAGGTCGCACAGCAAAGAATCGCCACTTTCCGCGGCACGATCGACCTTGGCGGGCTTGGAATAGGATTCGATGAACTGCTGTTTGAACGCAGTGAATTCTTCAGCCGTCACCTCACCTGACGGACGATCGATCACAAATCCCGTGTAATCGGGCACGTCGAATTCCGGCCTTACCTCCACGTCGAATTCGTAGCGGAAGTCACCGGCGTCCGGAATGTCCAGACTGTCGACATCAATGTCCGGCTGGTTAATCGGATCGATGTCGTTGTCTTCCGACATCTGTTCCAGACTTTGCAGCAGCACTTTCTGCTTGACCTGGTCTGTCAACTCGCTCTTGAAGCGCTTCTGCAACAGCGACCGTGGCACGTGACCCTGACGAAAACCAGGCACTTCGGCCTGATCCGAAAACTCATCAAGACACTCATTGCGGAGAGTCTGAATGTCGGATTCCGAGACCGTCACCGCAACATGCTTGCGACAGGGACCAACAGGCTTCACTTCGACGGTCAGATTCAGCTTTTGCTGTTCTTCAGAACCGTCGTCTTCTGGTGCATTTTCGACAGCAGTCGCTGCAGCATCAGATGTGTCAACATCTTCACCTTCAGCAGTCATTTCTTACCCTTTTGGGATTTTGACAACCTACACCCACCACATCTGGAAGTGAGGTCAGGCCAAAAAAAAAGAGCGGATGAAGGGAGTCGAACCCTCGACAGCCACGTTGGCAACGTGGTGCTCTACCACTGAGCTACATCCGCAAAAGCAACGTTTTGATCGGCAAAACGCGTTTCTGTTTGTGAGTATCGGCCCCGCACCCGCCGAAGACCGCGAATTATGGACGATTCCCGGTCATCGTCAACCGAATCGATGACAATTCAAATCGGAATACCAAGTACGAGTCTTTGATGATTTCTTATGCTCAATCATGCTATGCACCAAACAATTAAGTCGGCGACGTGATCACGGCACTTGAAGCACAGGGACTATGAGAAGCACGCCCTCCCTGAAGCAAGTGTTGAGGCCACCAATATGACGACAAAACCCAATGGCACCGTGTAAATCATTTCTGGGAAGTTCTCTTTCTCTGCGACCTCATCCCACCCTTCCACCGGGATGCTGCGCGGCGAGAACCCGCCAATACAGTAGTACGCTAAGCACAACGGAACCGCCACCATGCCACAAAGTGTTTAAGCACCTTGGCTTACGACACGGAAAACGTCAAAACCTGTCCGTGTCACAGATCAGGCCTCGTAAGTCAAATCGCCCTCACCTGCTTGACAATTCAAGGAATGTGGCTTCGCCGCCGCCCCCAGGCAGGCAACCTAAAGATGACAGACCTTGAAACTGGCTTCTCTGGCAGGCCGTCTTGTTGCACGAACGGCCGATCGTTCCCGATTCGGCGGCAAGCACTGATACGTCCTCGAAATCACGTCAAACTGCTTCAAGCCAGATTTCGTAGTTTTCCTGTCAGCCGCGAACACGCCACCTGCAAACAAAGCGCAGTCTCGTGGTGTTGTTGAAAAACTGAAAACTCCAGCGTTTTTGGACTTCGTCACTGGAAGACGTTGTGATTGGATGGGGGCCAAACTTGCTTTGCGGTTCCGAACAGAAGCTCGTACAAACCGTCGAAGACGGCTTCGTGCCTCCGAATCGCCGCGTTTCTTTGAGTGCGGCAAACTATCTTCCGGTTTTCTTATCCGAGCAAAACTGACCGCGTTTGAGGAAAGTCTTCTATCCGAGTCACATACGTCATTCCAACACTCGATCAATCGGGAGCCGAGCGGCAACTCGCGCTGTTGGCGAGTGGCCTGCTGCAATCCGAGATAGAAGTCAGCGTCATTGCTCTGAATCGAGGGGGTTTTTATGCACAGCAATTGGAGCGTGCCGGGGTTCACGTCGATGTCCTTCAAAAACGGTTTCGCTTCGACCCGTTGACGTATTTCCGACTTCGCAAACGTCTGCACCAACTACAGCCGGACATTATTCAGTCATTCCTGTTCTCAGCGAATAGCTACGTTCGTCTGCCGGGTATCGCGCCGAAATCGAGCAAAATCATCGTGTCCGAGCGATGCGTTGATACGTGGAAGAGCGGCTGGCAGCTGCGGACAGATCAATGGCTGTCCGGGGGGATGCAGGCCATGACCGCCAACTCAGAAAGTGTGGCCGATTTTTATGCGACGAACGCAGGCGTGCCACGCAATCTGATGACCGTGATTCCAAATGGACAGCCGCTCCCGTCGGCCGTCGCAGCCGGAGCAGCGGGGCCGACGCTTCGCGAGGAAATCGGGCTGCCAGCTGATGCCAGGGTCGTCGGATTTGTGGGACGTCTGGCTCCGCAAAAGTGTCTCGGGGATCTTGTCTGGGCGATTCAGCTGCTGTACCAGGTCATCGACAACGTCTACCTGGTGCTGGTTGGGGAAGGGCCGGAGCGTGATCAGCTGGCAGAGCTGGCACAGAGCTTCGGATGCCGCGACAGAATCATCTTTCTGGGTCACCGAACGGACGCAGCTGCTCTGACCGAACAGTTCGATGTGTTTTGTCTTCCCAGTTCGTTCGAAGGCATGTCAAACAGTCTGATGGAAGCGATGGCAGCGTCAGTTCCTGTTGTGGTCAGCGACATTCCCAGCAATCGAGAGCTTGTTGAGCATGAACGAACGGGTCTTTTGTTCAATCATGGTGACGGCGCGGCAACAATGATGGCGTTGAAGCGAGTTCTGGAAAGTGTCGAGCTGGCGGAACAACTGGGAACGGCGGGTTTCAATCTCATCGCTGAACGTCACAGCGTTGAACAGATGGTGCAGCGACATATCGATTTGTACCAGGTCGTTTGCTCTTAATACGGGACGGCCCGCAAGCCGATTGGAGTTGAGGGTCGGAAGCTGCCGGCGCGTGACCATTAGTCGTTTCAAAGATGATCGCAGGTTTGTACGTTGGCGGTCTTAAAACTTCTCTATTGTTGATCAGGACTTAGCGCAGTGTGTGGGATCGCAGGAGCAATCTGGTGGCAATCTGAGAAGCGGATTTCTCACGAAATTCTGCAGCGGATGACCGATGCGATTCAGCATCGCGGACCGGACGCAGAGGGTCATCTGTTGATTGACCAGACGGCGGACCATCGCCCGGGTGTGGCGTTGGGGCATCGCCGGCTGTCAATCATTGATGTTGCCGGAAGTGCTCAGCCACTGGGGAATGAAGACGGATCTGTACAGATCGTCTTCAACGGTGAGATCTACAATTATCGGGAGCTAAGGGAATCTTTGCTGGCCGCCGGACATCAGTTTCGCACGGAAGGCGACACTGAAGTCATCGTGCATTTGTACGAACAGTACGGCCTGGACTTCGTTCACCATCTCCGCGGCATGTTTGCTCTGGTCCTGTGGGATTCTCGCGAACAGCAGCTGATCGCCGTGCGCGATCGCATGGGGCAGAAGCCTTTCTTCTACCGCATGGAAGACGGGCGTTTTTCGTTTGCCAGCGAATTGAAGGCGTTGCTGCAGATTCCGGGCATACCTCGACAGCTTGACCGGCAATCCGTGCTCAGGTATCTGACGCTCCAATACGTCCCTGCCCCGCATTCGATGCTGGAAGGGTTTCGACGGTTGCCGCCTGCATCCATGGCCATTCTGAAGGACGGTGATTTCCGTATCAAACGTTACTGGTCGCCGCCGTACGACGAACCTGACCTGACAAAGTCTGCCATCGACGACTGGCGCGAAGAGTTGCGGTATGAAATGACCGAAGCCGTGCGCCTGCGTCTGCGCAGCGATGTGCCGCTGGGCGCGTTTCTTTCAGGGGGAATCGATTCCACGATTGTGACCGGCTTGATGCAGCAGGAATTGGATCGGCCGGTGCAGACGTTTTCCATCGGGTTCCCGGTGGCAGCCTTTGATGAACGGGCCTACGCCCGACAGGCTTCAGAAATGCAGGGCACTGATCATCACGAAGCGGTCGTTGAACCGGACGCGATCAGTATGCTGCCAAAGCTGATCTGGCACTACGACGAACCCTTCAGCGACAGTTCAGCGATCCCGACAATGTATTTGTCGCAAATGACTCGTGAGCATGTCACGGTGGCGCTGACCGGAGACGCCGGAGACGAGCTGTTCTGCGGTTACGACCGCTACCGAGCCGTCAAAATTGCAGCGATGACCGACTTTGTGCCGCGCTGGTCCCGGCGCATGGCAGCCGCCTTTGCCACTTTGATCCCCGGTGACCCTCGGCAGAAGTCGTTCCGTCGGCGAGCCAAACGACTGCTGGAAACACTGGGACAAAACTCAGAAGAACGGTACCTGAACTGGATCAGTATCTTTAATCGCAGCCCGCTGCGTCAGGTGACCAGTAACGATTTGTATGCATATTCGAAGCAGGCCGACCCGGCAGCCTCCATTCTGGATGCGTACGGCATGTTTCCTGATCGCGACTTTGTGACGCGCACCACGGCGGTTGACGTGGAAACCTACCTGCCGGGCGATTTGCTGACCAAGGTGGACATCGCCAGCATGCATGTTGGGCTGGAATGTCGCAGCCCAATGCTCGATCACAAGGTTGTGGAACTGGCCGCACGGATGCCGATCGGTGTGAAGCAGAGTCTGAAGCACGGCAAGCTTGTACTGACAGAAACGTTCCGCGATCTGATTCCGCCGGATATTCAAACACGAAAGAAAATGGGATTTGGTGTGCCGATCGACCACTGGTTCCGCAACGAACTGAAGCCGCTGTTGCACGATGTGCTGTTGTCATCACGATGTCGGGACCGTGGCCTGCTGAACGCGGGTGCTGTTCAGCAGCTTGTGGATCAACACATATCCGGGCAGTTCGACCATGCCTACCGGCTATGGAACCTGCTGTGCCTTGAGTTGTGGCAGCAGATGTACCTGGACGACACTCCGCCGATCGTCGCGCCATCGACAATCTGAAGACCCTGTCGCATCCGGTGCAGTTTCAAAGCGATGTAATCGCTTCCACCAGCGACGGTCCGGTGGCAGCCATGCCGAATTTGTTTTTGACTCGGTCGTGCAGGTCGCCTGCAGGTTGCCGTCCCGCGGCCACCACCGATCGCAGCGCCAACGAAAGTCCCTGTACGTCGGCGCGATCGTACGTGGCCCCGTGCTCCACCGCTGCGATCAATTCCGGAAAAGCACCATGCGCGGGAAGTAGCGCCGGCACGCCGCAAAGTCCCGCTTCCAGTACATATAGTCCTTTGGGTTCGTTGTACTCGGTCGGCACGCACAATACGTCAAAGCTGCTGATGATCCGAAATTTGTCTGACCGCTCGTCAGGGCTGCCAAGCCAGTGTATTCGGTCCGGAAATTTCTGCTGTGACTTCTGCAACAGGCGATGAAACCACGGCCTGTGCTGATCGGGCAGGTAGCCGGCAATCGCGATTTCAGTATGTGGCAGGTCCGGCAGGATCTCTGTGGCCGCCGCCAACAGATTCTGTGCGCCCTTCTCCGGACAAATCCTGGCAAAGTAACCAATACGAAATGGCCTGGTATTATTTTCGTTCGTTGAATTGTCGACAGCTTCAGACAACGGCACGGGGTGATCTGACGCATCGATTGTCAGCGGGATCCGGCGGAATTTTTGATCGGGCAATTGCAGGTACTGGGTCATGAAGTCACTGTAGTAACGACTATGAGTCAGAAACCCGTCAAACGCTTCGCAGTTTTTCCGCAGCTGCGTAAAGACCGGCGTCTTCCAGCGACTGCTCAAGCCATCCAGAAAAACATCGTCGCCCTGCAGCAGGCAAAGAATCTTTCCACGGAACCGATTTCGCAGTTCCGTCAGCACTCCCGACAGCAGTGCATTGCTGAACAGAATGATGTCGGGGCGCAGGTTGTTACAGAGATGGTCCACCAATTCAACAACTTCTCGACGCTGTGGCCCTGCTGTTCCCTGCAGCATGTCCAGCGTCAGTGAACCAAGCTTTGACGCTTCTGTCCCCCCACCCAGGCGAGTCAGCCGACGGATCATATTCGGTCGGTCCAGCCAATGAGTCATCCAACGAGGCAGACGTCCCCAGCCGGGCAGCTTCGAATCCAGGTAGACATTCACGCCTCCCATGAACACACGGTCGGCACTGACATCATCCTCGTCCACGCGGATCGGCGTGTACGTCGGCACAAGAATCGCGTCTTCGCCAGCCAGTCTCAGAGTTCGCGCCAGAGTGTTGTCCTGCATGCAGGACCCACAAAACATTCCGGCTCCACCGGCGGTGATGATGGCAATCTTCATACAAAAGCACCGTTTCCCTAGAGTTTCACGGGGTTTGTCCCCTCTAACTGTCCCCCGTAACGTTTCTTTGGTGGGTCACATCTACCCACTGACCGCATTCTGGTCGTCCCAAAAACGTTTTGCCTTTTCCGTTTCTGACCCGATCAGATGGGCATACACCCGGAGCGTAATGCTGGCGTCTTCATGACCCAGAATAGCAGCAACGATCGTGACAGGCACGCCGCCATTCAACATCGCACTGGCTGCATTGTGGCGGAACATGTGGGGCTTGTGGTATGGAACTCCGGCTTTCTTCAGCAGAGGCACCAGCACATTGCCCTTGAAACTGTGGTTGAGCATAGTGCCGATGGAATTCGTGAACATAAAATCCGCCTTACCTGCCCGGCCTTTTGTTAACGCCGTTTTTTGCTCATCCAGCAGCATGGTCAGCATCTGGTTAGACAGCGGAATAGCCCTCCGCCCCGCTTCCGTCTTTGGCACATCCGAGACGACCCACACGCCATTCTTGTTCTGTACCAGTGTCCGCTCAATGTGAAGGTGTCCCTCCCTCAAATCCCCCCAGCGCAAAACCCACGTTTCACCGGGCCGGGTGCCTGTTTCGAGCATCAATTCAATAACTGCCCTGGATCGGTGGGGTTTTAGCTGCTCACGAATCGCCTTCAGCTCTTTCTCGGTGTAGATTTCAACAGGCTTTTTTGTGTGCTTCACCGCCTTGATGTCTCGAATGATATTTGTCCGCACATATTCCTGCTCAACCGCAGCGAGAAAGACCTGATTTAGTAAGGATCGAACGCGTTGACGTGTTGCCGTGCTGACTATTCGGTCGAGTAGGTCAACCACCACCTTCCGCCGGACTCTGTCTAGCGGGAGACGCCCAATTGGTTCCACGTGGGCAAGGTCAAAACCATACCGGCGACGGGATGAGGGTCGCACGTCAACATTGGCCAGCCATTGGGTGGCCAATTCCTTAAGAGACATCCCGTCCGCAGACACGCCTGCTGCCTTCGATAGCCACCACTCGTCGAGTTGTGCCGTTGCCTCCTGTTTCGTTGCAAACCATTGCTCAAACGTCGTCCCGCCAACCCTGAGGCGTGCTCTCCATTGCTTCCGCTTTCGACTGTAGTAAGGCTTAGGCTTTTTTGTTTTTCGCATTGCGTTTCCTCACAGGGGCTTTGGGGACGGGTTTCTTTGGCGTCTTCACCTTCTCGAAATCACTGAGGTGAATGAAGTTGCTGAATGAAGGGTGTTTTTCAAGATCGAAGTCGTTCGCCTTGTTGCGCACAGTGGATTCTTTATCGCCGGTAAGACGAGCGATTGTCTTCAAGTGGCACCAGGGTTCCCCGTCAGAAATGAGAGATGGAAGGATGAGTAATTCGTGGTGTAAACAAAACTCCAGCAGCATGTCCCACTGGTTTAGGCTTGACATAATGCCCCTGCCTACCGAGGGTCCTAGGTATGGTGCTCCATTCGGGCAACGTTACCGTAGCTGGCTTCATAAGTGCGGCGTAACCGAGATGGGGTTACCAATGCAACTCACGCCAATGGGAGAGGTGATCAGAAAGAAAGATCGAAAATTCCGCACGATGACGACTCAATGGTTTCTTCATCATGAACTGGTGACTGACGCCGAACGAGCTGAAGCATGGCATTTCTTCGCCAAAGAATTTCTCCCTAAACATTCCCGATTTAGCAGGGCGCGGGGCACTCAGGTTCTGAATCGACTCAAGGCAGGTTGAGTAGGCCAATCCTCACTAACCGTGATGAATCTTTTTTTGCTGAACCTTCGCAAGTTGTGTCACACTTGCGGTCGGAGAATGGGCAGTTCCAACGCCGGATCCGGCACTTCGTAGTTCGTCAGCTCGTTGCCTGCGCTGGACTGCGAAAACAAAGCCAACCAGAAAATTGCCAGGACGTTTTTGAGTTTCATTTTTCGTTTCCTCTGGATGAATCACGCCGTCATTCGACGGTTGGATGCATCGATGATCGCCATGTCTTGAAAAGGGCGCTCAGCTCTTCAACGACGGCCTCGTTCTTCTCGGCCACGTCCATCCGCTCTCCGATGTCTGTCGCCAGATTGTAAAGCTGCCAGGCGGGGGCGCGATTATCCGAACCAATCTTTTCGTTCAGCCGTACAAGTTTCCAATTCTCTTTTCGTATGGCACTGTTGTGGACTTTCGCAGTGGGTATAACGAAACCGCCCTTCTCTGGTGAAAGCCAACTGCGGTTCTGCCAGCAGAGCCACTCGTGCGGCTTGGATTCGTTATCGCCTTTGATGTAGGGAACAAGATTGACACCATCAGTTCGCTGATCTTCAGGCATTTGCAGACCAGCCGCGCGGACCAGTGTGGGATACACGTCCATGCTGGAGACCATCCTGCGATAGACTTTTCCGACCGGTACGTGCCCTGGCCAGCGCAGGATCATCGGCACGCGTACGCCTCCTTCGAGCACATCAAACTTGTGGCCGCGCAGTGGCTTGTTGTTGGCAAAGTTCCTGGAGTGTGCGGCGTATCGGGCAGTGCTGCCTCCGCCTCCGTTGTCGTTGAGAAACAGGACGATCGTGTTGTCAGCGAGCCCGTGCTTATCCAGGCGGTCGAGGACGCGTCCGATGCTTCGGTCCATCGCCAGCAGCATGCCGTCGTAGGTGCGGCGGTTCTCGTCGTCGACGTTAGGAAACCTGTCCCGGTCGGGATCAAGCGCGTGCATTGGAGAATGAACCGCGTTGAACGCGAGATAAAGGAAGAATGGATCCGAGCGGTTGCGGTCGATGAACTCGCACGCTTCGCTGCCCCAAAGGTCGGTCAGGTATTCCGGAGCCGGAAACGACTCGCCGCCACGATATACAGGGGAGCCCATCCAGAATGGTGAATCTCCGCCACGTATGGCGACGAACTCATCAAACCCACGCTGGAGAGGTCCGCCCGATTGATACTGCAACTTTTTGTTACCGTTGAGATGCCACTTGCCGACGAGCGCTGTGCGATAACCGGCCTTCTGAAACACGGCTGGCAGAAGCGTCTGTCCGAGAAAATGCTGGACTCTCTCTTCACCGTAGATGTTGTCATAGATTCCAAACCGCTGTTGATATTGGCCCGATAACAATCCCATCCGCGACGCCACACAAATCGGGGCGGTGACATACGCATCCGTAAACAGCGTGCCCTCCGCCGCGAGCCGATCGATGGCAGGCGTGGGGATCTCTGAGTTTCCGAATTCGGGCAGGTCGGAATAGCCCATATCATCTGACAGAATCACGATCACGTTGGGCCTGGAATTGTTGGCGGGCTCTTCCGCCTTGACTATTCCTGTTGCCAGGACTGCCGCCAGAACGACTATCGATAGATTCTTCATCGAGTACGCGCTCTCTTTCTTGTGCTTCCCGTTTCTGGCCGAAGCAAGCTGGGTTTCACTTCGCCGCTATGGGGCAGCCAGTGCTGTTTCTTCTCGCGCAGCATTCTGGCGACGTTCGGGTGCTCAGAAAGGACATTCGTCAATTCGTCAGGATCGTCTTTTAGATCGTAGAGGATGTCACCATCTTCGTAACTGATCAGT
>JBDONA010000902.1:0-5390 GCA_039831575.1 Fuerstiella sp.
CGATCCAAAACCGGATGTCGTCCTTCGCGAATATCCAGCACCGGCTCTGCGGTGATTTCCGGTCGGCAATAACCTGCCGCTGCGGCCAACGTTCCCAGGCCCACCAGCACGTCGATCTCTGCCAGCGCTTCGGCCGTTGACAGCAGGCGAGCGACGTGTTCGGCGACTTCTTCCTTCAACTTGCTGAAGATTTCCTGTTCCAACGCCTTGCTCTGATCTTCCGCACGCAGAACCTTGTCTTCGTACTCCTTCAGCTCAGGCGTGATGTAGCGTTCCTGGTTTTTCAGCGTCTGTTTGCGAATGTAGTCTTCCGGCACTTTGCTCAGATGTGTACCGGTGACCTCAAGGTAGTAGCCAAAGACCTTGTTGAAGCCAATTTTTAGATTCGGGATTCCCGTTCGTTCACTTTCCTGTGCCTGATAGGACGCAATCCACTGCTTGCCGCCTTTGGCCAGATCGCGAAGTTCGTCCAGTTTGGCATTGAAGCCAGGTCGGACAACTCCGCCGTCGACCACAGAAATTGGCGGTTCGTCAATAATGGCGTCGCTGATCGCCTGGCGGACTTCCGGACACAGATCGATTCGTTCTTCCAGTGTCTGCAATCGCTTCGCACTGCGTTCCGCCAGTTTGGCCCGCAGCTTCGGCAGTTGTCCCAGCGTCGACGCCAGGCAACTTAGGTCGCGTGGACTGCAGCGCCCTGTCGCGACTCGAGACGTCAGTCGCTGCAGATCGTACATCCCCTTCAGCAAATCCCGCAAATCGTCTCGCAGCGTCAGATTGCTGACCATCTCTTCGACGGCGTCCAGTCGTTGACTGATCTGCCCGATGTCCGTCAAAGGACTCGACAACCAGTCTGCCAGCAGGCGAGCCCCCATGGGAGTGCAGGTTTCGTCGATCACGCCCAGCAGACTTTGTTCACGCCCACCATCCCGCATGGTGTGAGTCAGTTCCAGGCTGCGTCGCGTTGCTTCATCGATGACCATGTGTCGCTGGCGTCGATAGCACTCCAACTTAGTGATGTGCAGCAACGCAGACTTCTGAGTGTCGCGAATGTATTCCAGCAGTGCTCCGGCAGCCGTGACGGCCGGCGAATTGTCCTCGACGTCGAATCCTTCCAGCGTTTTTGTGCCGAAGTGTTCGTGCAGCAGTCGTCGTGATTCGTCCTTTGAAAAGCACCATGCTGGTCGGCCGGTCAGCACAGGTCCGCCGAGGTCGGCTCGGGCGACAGGCAGATCGTCTTCGCTGACGGAATGTTCGGGCACCAGACATTCGGCCGGCTTGATGCGGGCGAGTTCGTCCTGCAACAGAGCCGGTTCGATTTCGGAAACCAGAAAACGTCCTGTGGAAAGTTCCAGCCACGCCAGACCGATGCTGGACTTCGCTGGTGCCACGCAGGCGATGAAGTTGCTGACACGCGGGTCCAGCAGCCCATCGTCGGTGAGTGTTCCGGGAGTAATCACGCGGGTTACTTCCCGCCGCACAAGCCCCTTCGCTTTCTTGGGGTCTTCTACCTGGTCGCAGATGGCCGCTCGAAACCCGGCGTGGATCAGCTTCTGCAGATAATTATCCAGCTGATGATACGGGAAGCCGGCCATCGGGATCGGATTCTCGGACGACTTGTCCCGGCTGGTAAGCGTCAGACCCAGCACTCGGGCAGCGTTCTGAGCGTCTTCGTGGAACAGTTCGTAGAAGTCGCCCATCCGGAACAACAGAATCGCGCCAGGATTCTCGGCCTTCACCTCCCTGTACCGCTCCATCATGGGGGAAAGCTTGGCCGCCATTACACCTGCTTTTCGTCCGGGAACAGCATGCTGACGCTGGTGCGATCATGAATGCTGCGGACCGCCTGAGCGAACAGCGGTGCGACAGAAATGACTTCAATCCTGTCACACAGTGGTTCCACCGGCGATTCAATCGTGTCTGTCATGAAAAGTTTGGCGATCAGACTGTTCTTAATTCGGTCGGACGCGCCTTTCGACAACACGCCGTGAGACACGGCCGCGAAGATATCCTTGGCCCCGCGTTGTTTCAGCACGTCGGCCATGCTGCACAGCGAACCGCCGGTGGTCGTGAAGTCGTCCACCATCAGCACGTTACGGCCTTCGACCTGCCCGATGACCTCCAGAATTTCTGCCTGCTCGCTGTGGTCGGGGCGAGTCTTGTTGCCGATGACGACCGGCACTCCCAGAAGATTGGCGTACGCCGCCGCGGACTTTGCAAAGCCGGCATCCGGGCTGCAGACCACCAGATCGTCGATACCCATCGACTTGATGTGATCGCAAATGACCGTTCGAGCGTACAGATGATCGACCGGTACGCTGAAGAAGCCCTGAATCTGCGGGCTGTGCAGATCCATGGTCAGCACTCGGTTGGCACCTGCCGCTTCGATGGCGTCCGCACAGACTCGGGCGCGGATGGATACCCGTGGTTCGTCCTTCTTGTCGCCCTTGGCATAGCTGAAGTACGGGATTACCGCCGTAATTTGCTGAGCACTCGCTCGTTTCAGGGCGTCGATCCAAAACAGCAATTCGACAAAATTGTCGTTCACTGGGTGATGAACACCCTGAACGATAAAGGTGTCCCGTCCGCGAACGTTTTCCAGAATACGGACGAAAACGTTGCCTTCGCTGAATACCTGTGCCTGGCAGGGAGTCAGACGCACTCCGAGACCATTGGCGATTTTCTGCGCGAAGACAGGATTACCCGATCCGGCCAGAATCGCGAGATCACCCTGCGGAGCCTGAAAATGCTGAAGTCGCGGACCTTGACGACTGTCCGCTGATCCTGAATCCTGGTTCATAAATGACCTGCTGAAGAAAGGTCGATGCAATCGACCTTCATGGCCGTCTTCGACGGTCTATTCGAGCTACCGCTCGGAAACTGCTGGCCTGCTGTCGCTGGTCGCTGCAAAGTGCGCGAAATCGAGACTTGTGTTTGGAACAGACCCTGAAATACGCGTTCGGAAGCACCTAAACGGCACCAAAAAGCGATGTCTGGCATCTTATCGCTGGCAGGAATGAACTCAAGGCAGCCGTTCGTGTCTCTGAGAATTGCGATTGACGACAGACAGAAGTTTGGAATCCGGACGATGGAGCTTAGAATCGCAGCGTGCAGTTCGTCCGGCACCGAATGAAATTTCATTGGGGCCGTCCCCTGGTGTGACAACATCAGGTGATATGTGCCACGGGTTGGGCCTGTCCGCCAGTCCCGTTCGGAGCGAACTGAATGCACTGGCCGAGCCGGTGGCACGCAGCTGCTCGGTTCCCGCTTTTTCACCACAAAGATATGGAAGTTACGCGATGAGCGATCGCATCTGGAATTTTTCTGCCGGACCAGCCGTCCTGCCCGAAAGCGTACTCGAAGAGGCTCTGGAGAATCTCCTGTCGCTGGGCGATACGGGCGTCGGCGTCTGTGAGCACTCGCATCGCGGCAAGCCGTTTGTCGCCGTCGCTGAAGAGGCCGAATCGCTGTGCCGCGAACTCGCTGACATCCCCGACAACTATCGAGTCCTGTTTCTGCAGGGCGGCGCCTCACTGCAGTTCGGCATGATTCCCATGAACTTCCTGGCAAAGGATCAAACGGCTGACTATCTGATCACCGGATCATGGGCAAAGAAAGCGGTCAAGGAAGCGAAGCTATTCGGCAATGCACACGTCGCGTGCAGCAGCGAAGACGCGAACTTCAACTATATCCCGTCAGAAATGAACTACAGCGATTCACCACGCTACGTTCATTTCGCGTCCAACAACACGATTTACGGAACTCAGTTCAGAACCGAACCCACTGGCTTCAACAGTGACGCATTTCTGGTCCGCGATGCCAGCAGCGAGATTTTCAGCCGTCCGATTGACGTGGCGAAGCACGGGATCATTTACGCCGGGGCTCAGAAAAATCTGGGACCCAGCGGTGTGACGTTGGTGATTATCCGTGACGACCTCGTGGAAGCGGGAAGCCAGGAACTCACATCGATGCTGCAGTACCGGACCCATGCCGGTGCCGATTCCATGTACAACACACCACCGACCTTCGGAATCTATCTGATGATGCTGGTTTTCCGCTGGATCAAGACAAATGGCGGACTGGCAGGAATGCAGGCTCGCAACGAAGACAAGGCTGGTCGACTCTACGATTACCTGGACAACAGCAGTCTGTATCAGGCCACGGTACAGAACGACAGTCGTTCGCTGATGAATGTCACGTTTGTCACCGGTGATGCCGACAGGGATGCCGCGTTCATCAAACAGGCAGAGGCCAAAGGCTTCAGTGCACTGAAAGGCCATCGCAGCGTTGGCGGCATGCGAGCCAGCATTTATAATGCGTTCCCGACCGAAGGCGTTGATGCCCTGATCGAGTTCATGAAGGAATTCGAAGCCTCTGCATGATTTTCGTTGAGAACTGACCCCCGACTCTTCGAGTCTTTCACCTGAGTCCACGTCTTATCGGCAACGAACGTCCGGGCACCTATGACCGACAAATCCCAGCAGGAAAGCGACGAGGAGTCCTCGATCGACCGTCGTTCGGCCGATATCGGCATCATTTGTACTCACAGCGACGAGATCAGGCCGCTGCTGAAACTGCTGGACCGTCAACGGAAGTACATTGATCAGGGAGCGACGTTTCGCGGCGGATTTCTGGATGAAACGATTCGGGTTGCCGTTGCCGAGGCCGGAGCCGGATTTGCACAACACCGCGCTGTGACTCAGACGTTGATCGACGAACACCATCCGGCGTGGATACTTTCCGTCGGGTTTGGTTCGGCATTGATTGACGAACTGAACACCGGTGATGTGTGTCTGGCCAACGAAATCTGCGATACGCACGGCAATAATCTGTCCGTGAAGTGTCCGATCCCCGAAACTCGGCGCGTTTTGGTCAGAAAACACGTGGTGGCAGATGAGCGCCCGCAGTCAACCGCCGACAAGCTTGCGCTTGCCGAATCGACTGGAGCGGCCGTTGTCGACACCAGCAGTCTTGCAGTGGCTCAGGTGTGCACAGACCTGCCTGACGATGCTCCACGAACGAGATTTCTGTCCATGCGTGTGATCGTCGACTCGGCAAATGAAGCCGTGCCCGGCGATGCTGCCCAAGCGCTATTCGAACCGTCAGACCAGCAGAAGGCGACGGTCATCCGCAAGCTGACGAAGCGATTTAATCGAGATCCCGAGCTATTGTTGTGGGAAACCCGGGCGACCGACGCCGCCGTCAATATGAATCGGTTTCTTACGAGCGTCATTCGGCAACTTGCCGAAAAGATCAATCGCACACGAATCTGACAAAGCCGCAGCGTTGCCTGGCCGTATCAGGATTCCTTGCGGTTGCGTCCCTTGAACAGCTTGCGTTCAATTCGAGGGCTGTAGGGGGTCCACGCCGAATCTTTGTTCATGTCGTCT
>JBDONA010000124.1:0-5389 GCA_039831575.1 Fuerstiella sp.
AGCTGGTCAGTCAGCTGTTGAGTAAGCCTTGTTCGTTCATCGACCAGCTTGCGTCGCACTTCACACAGCCGGGCCAGCATTCGAGTGTTTTCATCATCGGGTTACTGCGATCCGGAATTCTCGTTTCGCCGGCTTTGTGAATCCAGCTTGTCGGGACGGCTCGGCTGCAGCGAACGGCCGCCGCCCGACAAACTGCACAAAGCCGAACATCCGAATATGCTATAAGCGCCAGCGAGTGGATCTCGTGATTCGCTTTGAAGTCGTGGCAACAAACTGAGAAACGGGAAGAAACGATTCTCTCGTTTATCCGCGTGACCATCGGGCCGCGTTTTTCGACACACGAAACGCGGAGCGTTGCCCACGCGGTTAAACGAAGGGGAAAGGGTATCAGGAAGCCCAAACCCGCAACGGCCCGCAATAAGCGGCAAAGCCTCATGAGTGCTCGCCAGCAAAGCTGGTGGCACCGGTTCGTCCCCTGGACGATTCCTTGTGCAGGCGACAATCAGGCTACCGCACATCACGATCCAGCATCTGAACCCGCCAATCGGTATTCTCCGGACCGACGACATATGGTTCCTGCGCCGAATAGTAACTTCCCGCGACCGTCGATATTTCCAGACCGCCCGTCCATGTGCGAATCAATTTTTCCAGTTTGTCCCACTTCGTGCGATCCGGACCATACGCATAGGCATAATCCTGAGACCGGTCGTCGTAGCAGGACGAGAAGACGGGGACGCCCTTCGGCAACCCATCGACAGTCTGTTTGTGATACCCGGTACAGATGACAAATTCGATCTGCACATCGTCGTCCGCTTCCACAGTCCAGCACGCACTTGAATAGGCGGTCAACACCAACACGACGGGTGCACTGGAGTCGGTGACGCGCACGCGAACTGTTTTCTGCCGCGGGCTGTAGAATCCGATAGCATGAACCCGAGGATCGACACTCTGCAAAGCCGGCACCGGATACCGAAAACGTCGTTCGAATTCAAAGATCCGACGCTGTAGTCTCTTTGCTTTCTTCGTTTCGCCCGCATCAATGAGGTCAGTGTGCTGTTGCCGCAATTTCAGCAATTGCTGATAGACTCGAGCCAAAGGCGGTCCGGTGATTGGAACCGATTCTTTCTCTGAGGTCGGCTTCGCTTTTGTATGATATCGAAGTCCTTCAGGTGTCGGCCGTCCACGTTTACCGGAAGATGGCTTTGATGGGTCAGTGTCAACCGCGTATTTTGAACTGTCCGACGGCGCAGGTTCTGACTGTAATTTATTAAGAAGTCCAGGCAGACTGAATGACAGGACTCCAACGATTGTCAGCACAGAAATCTGATACACGGTAGTCCTCCTTCACGGAAATACGGCCTGACGCCTATCCTGCAGTGCTTGACGGCGCCAATTCGTTCAACCGGATTACGGAACTTTCGTGATCCACCGTTCGACGTTCTGCTCCAGAATACCCAGCGGCACGGCTCCATCACGCAGGACAACGTCGTGGAAGTCCTTGATGTTGAACCTGGCCCCAAGCTCGCTTTCTGCCAGAGCACGTAGCTCGCGGATCTTCAGTTCACCAATCTTGTAAGCCAGTGCCTGCCCGGGCCATGCGATGTAGCGATCGACTTCGTTTTCGATATCCAGCAAAGATTTGGCCGTATTGGCGACAAAGAAATCGATGGCGTCCTGACGACTCCATTTCTGGCTGTGAATTCCCGTATCCACAACCAACCGTACGGCGCGCCACATTTCGTAAGTCAGCTGCCCGAATTTGGAATAGGGGTCCTTGTACAGTCCCAGCTCCTCGCCAAGTTTTTCGCTGTACAGTCCCCAACCTTCGATGAAGGCCGTGTAGCCGCCATAGCGACGAAACTCTGGCAGGTCTTCCAGCTCCATCGCCAACGCGATCTGAAAATGGTGGCCGGGAACAGACTCATGAAGCGACAGCGCTTCAATTTCGTACTTCGGTCGGTCCTGTGGACGATACAGATTCACGTAGTATCCTCCCGGACGACTGCCATCGGCAGAGGGCCGCTGGTAATAGGCCGTTGTCGTGTCCGGAGCCATCTGAGCCGGAATGGGAATGATTTCATAGGCGGCTTTTGGAATGCGATTGAACAGTCGAGGCAATTCCGGATCGATCCGTTGACAACAATCCTTGTACGCCTGCAGCAGATCATTCGGGTCTGTAAAAAAGAACTGCGGGGCAGACCGCAGATGAGTCAGGAATTCCTGAAACGAACCATCAAACCGGACCTGTTTCTGAATCACCTCCATTTCGGACCGAATTCGGGCGACCTCGCTTTGGCCGATGTCGTGAATCTGCTGAGGAGTCAGGTCCGTGGTGGTGAATTTCTTTGCCAGCGCGGCATACATCTGCTGGCCGTTGGGACGCTGCCAGCAACCGACGTTGTCAAATGACGCAGGCAGATACTCTTTCTCAAAGAATTTCAAGAACCTGTCGTACGCTGGCAGGATATTGCGTTCAATTGCCGACTTCGCAGAACTGCGAAGTCTTGTGGCCTCGGTCTCAGACAGCTCAACTTTGAATGTGCGGAACGGTGCGTAATAAAGACTGTCTTCGGCCTTCCTGACAAGCTGCTTGCGAATCTGCGCGGGCACTCGCTTCATCACGACTTTCGGATGCAGCATCCCCGTCGCCATGCCTTTTCTCATCAAGGCAATGGTCTGATCCATATACGTTGGAAAGACATTCAGCCGAGCGACCCAGTCTTCGTAGTCAGTGACGGAATCGAAGCTTAGCAATCGAGCCAGATCGTTTTCGTTTTGAATACCGCCCCGTTGATTAACCGGCAGAAAGTGAAGCTGCAGCGGCTGGCTGGCGATCCGAGTCTCGAGTTCTCGCTTGAAGAGTCGGTAGTTTAACCGATCAGCATCACTCAGCTGATTGACGTCAATCTGCAATAACGTGACCAGGGCCGAGCGAGTCTTTGCGGCCGAAGTCTTGATTGCCTTTTCAGAAACGTCACTCCACAAGCGGTTGTAGCGGCGATCACCGAGCTGCGACGCATGTGTCGGGCTTTCGCGCATCGTGCGCTGCCACTCGGTATCGAAGAGTTCATGAAGTGCTTTCGTAGCCGACGTCCGCTGGCCGATTGCTGAGGCGTCAGCAGTTGCGTCAAGAGCGGTTGCCTCCGTAATGAGCAGGCAGATGATCAGCAGCAGTTTGGGAACGATGCGAGCTTGCGAAGCAGCCGTTGTCGAAATAGCTGTGGTGCCAACGGAAGTCTTGAGGAAGTGGCGGCGCGGGACAGTGGACGTCATGGAATAATCCTGTAACAAGTGGCACGATGTTCAGAACACTCACGTTCCTGGCCACAACAGTCAAGTCTGAGCCCCGATTCCGCAAACGGTATTGCTTAACACGCTGTGGTTTCACAGCGAACCGCCCACTACACTGCCGTCCTTGATCTCGTCAGGCAGTGAACGCGACAGCCTTTCCGAGACGAAAACACGGAATTACCGGAGATACAGGTGTCAGAAGATCGTTCGATGACCACCCGCGACAGCGCGTCAAAGGCGAATCGCATCTGGTTGGTGGCGATGCTGGTCTCAGTCAGCTCGATGTTCATGTTTCATTTTCTCGGGACTGGCTGGGCACTCGCGTTTCTTGCGGCCGAAATTGCATTGATTTCCATTGTCATTGCACAGGCATGCGATCCGTTCGCCGATGCCGCTCAATATATCGGCGAGATACTCAAGGTGCCCGGTTCCGTGCGCGGCGCGACTCTGGACGCCATCGCCAGTTCGATGCCGGAATTATTCTGCGGCATCTTCTTTGTGGTGACGGCACTATCGTCGGCCGGGACTGACGAGCAGGCCGCCATTCTGGCTGGCTCTGAAGGCTACGGAGCCACCATTGCGACGTGTGCCGGCAGCGCTGTTTACAACATGATTCTGATTCCGGCGTTCTGCGCAATTGTCATTTCCTACTTTCGCAAGGATCGTCCCTCAATCGTGGTCGACGACGAAGTCATATCGCGAGACGGCATGTGGTGCGTCAGTTGTCAGATCCTGATGGTTCTGTTCCTGTTTCAGGATCATATGTACTGGTGGATGGCCTGCATCTTTTTGATCCTGTACGCAGTCTATGTGTGCCAGCTATACCATGATGCACAACTCTGGCGGCGTCGAATGGTGGCCGTCAAGGAGATCTTTGCAGTCGAGGGAACGTCCTGCGAAATCGGAGCTGTCACAAACCAGATTCGCGAATCCGGCCTGAAGGTGTCGCACAATTTCGTCGCGCGTGCACTGGAAGATCTGAAGGCAGGAAGCGAAAACGCCAATGATGCAGAAGACTCCGATACCGCAGGTGTCCTGTTCGGTTACTTCCACGTCCCTCTGACCAACATTTCGGCATGGGTGGTCATTGGTGCGTCGTCCGTGGTCGCTGCATTTGCGTGCTATTTTCTTGTCGATGCAACGCGTCAGATAGCGTCAGAGCTTTCCATCCCCACGTTCTTCGTTGCAGTAATCGTGGCGGCCGCCGCTTCTTCAGTGCCGGACACCCTGCTGGCCATCGGAGCAGCGATGCGTGGTGATGATTCAGGAGCGGTTTCCAATGCATTCGGTTCCAATATTTTCGACGTCTGCATCTGTCTTTCGATTCCGCTATTGGTGAATTCCTACCTGACCGAATGGAATCCCGTCAGTCTGTTGCAGGACGGTAAACCTCTTCCAGGACTGGTTGGCCTGCGAACCCTGCTGGTTGTTCTGACAGTCGTCACCCTTGCCATCATGTGGCATAACCGCGAACTGACGCGAAAAAAGGCATTTGTCCTGTGTGGACTGTACGCCATCTTTATCTGTTACGCGGTGCTCGGTTCAATGGGTATAGGATTCGGCACTTGACGCCGCGCGCAGGACTTACCGCACACAACATCGTTTCCGGGGAAACATAACTTTTGACACAGACAGATTCGCAGCGATTGAGCGCCTGAACAGACAGTGCCGCGTTACCACGTACAGCGTGCTACGCTGACTCCTGGCCGCGGCGAACGTCATTCTCCGTGCGAGGGTCGCTTTCCTGCGAACCACACGACCACATCTTCTTGAAAACCGCCTATGCCAAACCCAGAGCCCGGACAATTGCGGCCGTATCATTCCTGACCGCGATCGGTGAGTTGGCGTGAGGGGTTTTGTGGACGCCGGCGGGATGGAGTTTTTGGGCCTGTTTTTCAGGATCGCCAGTGTGGTACGCGACTGTCAGGTCCGGATCCTTCAGCTGGTGACCCGTCAGGATGCAGGCAACTCGATCACTGGCAGCGATCACACCTTCCGCACGCAGCTGTCTGAGACCGGCGATGGTCGCACCGCTGGCGGGTTCGCAGCCAAAGCCGTTCGCGGCGATCAGCGCTCGCGCATCTACAATCTCCTGATC
>JBDONA010000085.1:0-23661 GCA_039831575.1 Fuerstiella sp.
GAAGCGGCTGAAGCATACGGAGATGGCATGCTGGACGAACTCTGAGCCGTCCCCGCCACTCTACTCCCGGCGATTCCAACCCAAACTCCGCCGATTGCGGGACTGCCGGAAAGACACGAAGCACTGGCCGATCGTGGTTTTCATAGAGATCGTCTTTTACGCGATAAGATCTTCTATCACATGGCCATGTACATCCGTCAATCGGAAATCTCTTCCCTGGTACCGGTAGGTCAACCGGCGATGGTCGATGCCCAGCAGATGCAGGATCGTGGCGTTTCGGTCGTGGATGTGCATTGTGCCGGGTGTCCAATCGGCCTTGTTCGGTTGAGGATCCATCGGCGTACCATCCTCATTGGCGATGTTGTAGCCGTAGTCGTCGTTCTGGCCATATGTGATCCCCGGTTTGATTCCTCCACCAGCCATCCACGTACTGAAGCAGCGAGGATGATGGTCGCGGCCGTAGTTTTGCCGCGTTAGATTGCCCTGGCAATAGGCTGTGCGACCGAATTCTCCTCCCCAGACGACCAGCGTGTCGTCCAGCATGCCTCGTTGTTTCAGATCCTTGATCAGTCCGGCACAGGCCTGATCGATGTCGCGGCACTGCGATTCGTGTTCGCGCGGAAGGCGACCGTGAGCGTCCCAGCCTCGGTGAAAGATCTGAATGTTGCGGACGCCTCGTTCCGCCAGTCGACGAGCGTTCAGGCAGCACGCGGCGAACGTGCCCGGAGTCCTGGCGTCTTCCCCGTAGAGTTCGAAGGTGTTCTGTGATTCCGATGACAGATCCATCAATTCGGGGACAGACGTCTGCATGCGATACGCCATTTCGTGCTGACGAATTCGCGCCAGCACTTCCGGATCGGCGAAGCGTTTGTTCTGCTCGTGATTCAGGGCAGCCAGAGTATCAAGCTGTGCCCTGCGGTCCTGGCCAGTGACGCCGGCGGGATTGCTGAGATACAACACCGGGTCGCCCTCACTTCGCATCAGAATCCCCTGATGCTGCGACGACAGAAAACCGGGACCCCACAGGCGATTGAAGAGACTTTGCTCCGGAAAACTCGTCGTGGCGTGCATCACGACGTAATGCGGCAGGTTGTCGTTCAGACTGCCAAGTCCGTAACTGAGCCACGCTCCCAGACTCGGCCGGCCGGGAATCTGACTGCCGGTCTGAATGTAAGTGATGGCGGGGTCGTGGTTGATGGCTTCGGTGAACGTGGAGTGCACGACGCACAGTTCTTTCGCAACAGTCGCCGTATGAGACAGCAGGTCACTGATCCACACTCCATTCTGATTATTGTCGTACTTTCGAAAACGGTACTTGCTGGGACACAGGGGCAGCCCGTTTTTCTGATTGGCCGTCATTCCGGTGACTCGCTGTCCGTCGCGAACATGAGCGGGCAACTGCTGATTGAACATGTCGTTTAGTTTGGGCTTGTAGTCCCACATGTCCAGGTGACTCGGACCACCGCTCATGAACAGATAAATGACACGCTTTGCTGTCGCCGGATGATGAGTTGCATCCAGCGTGCCCGACGTGTCCGCACGCAGGTCATTGCCAAGTAGTCCTGCCAGCGCTGCCGTGCCAAGACCGAGTGCGGAGCGACCGAACAGTTGCCGACGCGTGGTCATGAGACCATATTCAATAAGTGGGTTTGCGTGTGTCATATTCGTTTTTTTCTTTCGTCCTCGTACTTCCTGCTCGTCTTCTCGTACTCGATTCGTTAATCGCCCGAATCCGAGGAGGAGAAGACGAGTACGAGACACGAGTACGAGGTGTTAACTCAGTACAACAATATCGCAGCATCACTCGCCAACACGATCGTCGCCACTTGTGACCATGCGGCGACTTCAACAACGTTTAGCTTTTCATTTCGAGGAATCTCGCCGGTCGCCAACAGGGCCACCGCGTCTTCTTCAGAGTTCCGGTACCGCTCCTTCATTGCCGTCAACAGTTGAGTGCATGCCGATCGTTCTTTCTCTCCGGGCGGACGGCAGGCTACCATGGTGAACAGCAGATTCAGTCGGTCGTCGTCTGTGGTTCGCTCCACCAGCAGCCGTTCCGCCAGCGTCCGCGACATTTCAATTCTCTGCGTCTCATTCAACATTCCGAGCGATTGCAGCGACGTGTTGGTTCGCGACCGACGCACGCAGCTGGATTCCCGGTCGGGCGCGTCAAAGAGCGTCATCATCGGATGAGGGCTGGTGCGTTTCCAATACACATACAGACTGCGGCGATACAGCAGTTTGCCTTTGTCCCGTTGGTACAGTTTTGTATTGCTGCCCGGGTGAGCCATCGCCAGCCACATTCCGGCCGGTTGATAGGGTTTGACTCCTTCGCCACCCATGTGCGGGTCGAGCAGACCACTGGCCCACAGACCTATGTCTCGCAACACTTCGGCATCCAGTCGATAACTTGAGGCTCGCGCGAAAAGACGATTCTCAGGATCCTGCACGTCCGTTCGCCAGGCAGCCGATTGCTTGAATGTGCGGCTGTGAACCATCAGACGCAGTATGTGTTTCAGATCCCATCCGCTGTCCTGCAGTTCTACGGCCAGCCAGTCCAGCAACTTCGGATGAGTCGATTGCTGGCCCTGAAGTCCAAAATCCTCCGGCGTGCGAACCAGGC
This sequence comes from Fuerstiella sp., assembly GCA_039831575.1. Classification (GTDB taxonomy): domain Bacteria; phylum Planctomycetota; class Planctomycetia; order Planctomycetales; family Planctomycetaceae; genus Fuerstiella. The sequence continues at coordinate 2,624 of JBDONA010000085.1, forward strand.
CGTAGCCGAACACTCGCTGCCAGATTCGGTTCACCAGAACTCGTGCAACCAGCGGGTGTTCGCGCGATGTCAGCCACCGAGCGAGTCCCAGGCGATTTCGTGGAGCGCCTGATGGAAAGCTGCCCATGACGCTCACGATGCCGGGTTCCAGCGGTTCCCCGATTGGCTGGTCATATTCGCCTCGGCGAAGAACGTTGGTGACTCGTGGCTGCGGTAGGTCCTGAGCCACCAGAGTTGTGGTGAATCCCTTCTCGGCCGCCGCGACCTGTTGCGATAACTTCAAACCGACGGCGTGCAGCGGTGATGAGGCGAAAGGGCCAGCCGGATCCGCGATCATCACCAGACGTGCGTCAGCTGCAGCGTCGTCCCACTTCTTCTTCGCCTGGACGGACAGCGTGACACCGTTGTTAATCGTTGACGCTGCCTCGGTGATCAGACGTTCCCGCTGGGATTCCAGCTGCTTCAGGTGATCCCAGGCATTCTGGTCCTGCGGAACTTTCAACACCGGACCGAATTCGTATTTGTTGCCGTCCATCGCCGGTTCGGCCGTGCTGTTGAAGAACGCCAGCAGACGGTAGTACTCGGTCTGCGGAATGGGATCGTATTTGTGAGTGTGGCAGCGAGCACATGTCAGCGACATTCCCAGCAGCACTGTTCCCAGTGTTTCTGTGCGGTCGAAGTTGTTCTTCGCCTGAAATTCTGCCGGAATGGCTCCGCCTTCGGATGTGGTCGGATTCATACGCACGAAACCCGTGGCGACTTTTTGTTCCAACGTGGCATTCGGCAGCAGATCGCCGGCAAGTTGCCAAGTGATAAAGTCATTCAGGGGCAGATTCTGATTCATCGCCCGCACGACCCAGTCGCGGTAAGGATAAATGCCGCGGCGATTGTCCAGATGCAGTCCGTGTGTATCACCGTAGCGAACGGCGTCCAGCCAGTAGCGAGCCTGATGCTCGCCATAACGAGGACTGGTCAGCAGACGTTCGACGAATCGTTCATAGGCATCGGCACGTTGGTCAGAAAGGAAGTTCGCCAGCAGTTCCGGTTCGGGTGGCAATCCGGTCAGGATCAGAGCGACTCGGCGAGCAAGCGATGCCGTGTCGGCAGCGGACGAGAAGTCAATACTTCGTTCCGCAAGTTGCTGGTGGATGAACGAGTCGATCACGCGACTGCCATCTGTACCGGGATCAGCATCTGCCGGCAGTGTCTTCAGCGGCGAAACAAAAGCCCAGTGTTTTGCGTAAGTGCCGCCTTGTTTCACCCATCGCGTCAACGTGTCCTGTTCTTTTTCCGTCAGTTGTTTTTCGGCGTCTGCTGGCGGCATCGGATCGTCGATGGAATGAATTCGAGTCAGCAGCAGGCTGTGTTCCGGCGCGGCCGGATCGATCGCCCGCCCGTCGTCGCCGAGCGCTGTGGCCGCTTCAACGGAATCCAGACGACGCATGTCTTCGCCGACTTCAGCAGCATCCGGACCGTGGCAAACAAAGCATTTGTTCGACAGAATCGGCAGCACTTCGCGTGCGAAATCGACGGTTTCTGCCTCCGTTGCGACGCTTTGCGCGGGGCGTAACGTCGGCAATAGCAACGTCATGAGGACGGCGAATCGAGTGCATTGTTGCATGCGGTCAAACTTCCTTTGGGCACGATAGCGTGTGATCGAACTGCAAAACGTAGCGATCCGGCGTCCTGGCCGCAAACATTGTTGTCTGGCTTCCTTACATTCACAGTGGACTCTTGCATTAGTCAGCATTATTGTCCTTGCCAGACCAAAAGTGATCAATTGGCCAACGTTACCCAGAGGTTGGTGCAGCAACATCCTGATGGGGCGGTGGCCCTGGGACATGTGTCCGGAAGCCTGCAGTTTTACGAATTCAGAAGTGTCGCCGCTGCAGGATCCTGTGCAGAAGTTGGAAATGCGACATAAAGATCAGCCCATGCCGCCAGACAGTCGTTCCCATCGCCAGCTCGTCGTTATCAACGTTGTGGGCCTGACCTATGACATGATTGGCGACAATACGCCGAACATCCAGTCCGTTCTGGAGAACGGATTTGCTCGACCGATGCAGACTGTGCTGCCTGCGGTCACGTGTTCGGTGCAGGCATCCCTGTTAACGGGGCTGATGCCTGCCGAACACGGTATCGTGGGCAATGGCTGGTACTTTCGTGACCTTGCGGAAGTCATGTTCTGGAAACAGTCGAATCACCTGATTTCCGGTGCTAAGGTGTTTCAAACGGCTCGGCAACGCGATACGGCTCATACAACTGCCAAGATGTTCTGGTGGTACAACATGTACGCCGATGTGGACTGGTCTGTGACTCCGCGTCCATCGTATCCGGCAGACGGGCGCAAGATTCCTGATTCCTACAGCGAACCGCCGGAATTGCGCGACCACCTGCAGGATCGTCTCGGTCGATTTCCATTGTTCAATTTCTGGGGACCGACGGCGGACATCAAAAGTACGACGTGGATTGCAGATGCCAGCCTTGAAGTTCTGCAGGAACACGATCCGTCGCTGCTGTTGGTCTATCTGCCTCATCTGGACTACAACCTGCAGCGGCTGGGCCCCAACCATCCGACTATCGCTCAGGACGTGCGGGCCGTTGATGCCGAAGCGGGAAAACTGATTGACGCGGCCCGGCAGCGCGACGCCGACGTCGTCGTGCTTTCCGAGTACGGCATCACGGAAGTTTCGAAGCCGATTCACATCAACCGAGTATTACGAGAACACGGTCTGCTGCGTGCCCGGACGGAGCCGTTGGGGTGGGAGACCATGGATTGCGGGGCATCTCGTGCCTTTGCAGTCGCTGACCATCAGGTGGCTCACATTTACGTAAAGCGTGCTGACGATATCGAAACCGTTCGCCGCATTCTCAGCGGAATCGATGGTGTGGAGTCGATTTTCGATCGCTCGCAGCAGGTCGACGTTGGCTTGGCTCACGATCGCAGTGGTGATCTTGTCGCAGTCAGCAGCGCGGATGCCTGGTATACCTATTACTTTTGGAATGATGACCGACTGGCCCCCGACTACGCTCGCACTGTCGACATTCATCGAAAGCCGGGCTACGACCCGGCGGAGCTATTGCTGGACCCGACGATACGCCTGCCGAAACTGAAGGTCGCGCGGCGGTTGGCCAGGAAAACACTTGGTTTTCGTTACTACATGGACCTGATTGGTTTGGATGCGACGATCGTCAAAGGCAGTCACGGTCGCCTGCCTGCGGCGGACCGGTTGGAAGCTGATGGTCCCGTCTTCGTCTGTTCTGCAAAGCGAGTGGAACGGGACGGAATTCACGCCTGCGACGTTCGAAACCTCATATTGGACCTGCAGTTTGGTACATCGTCGGGGTGATCGTGTTTCCAGCACTACGGCTCGATTCTCTGTTTTTGACCCCACGAAGGTTGCTGTCACTGACCTGCGCCACCGGTTTTTTCGTTGTCAATACGTCCCAAAAACGAACAAATTTGCCTGGTGCCGCCCTGACTCTGGTCATTGCCGGACGGGTTCATAACAATGCGAGGCCAATGAGGGCATGTCCCTCAACCGAAAGTCGATTTTATCTTCGGGAAATGGTGGTCCGCTTCCGTAGGTCGCTGGACTTGACTGGACGACAACACGTTTTCATGACTAAGGCTGCGTAACCAGCCATCGCCGTGTGACGATACACAATCGGGCGATGGAAGCTGATGGCTTCGGCGAACGTGCCGATGGTGACGGTCCTTGGAATTGAATGTTGAAAGGTAGGAACTGTGGGACGCGGTGACGACGACGATGATCAAGAAGAAGACATGGAACAGGTGCTGTTTCAGGGCCCCATGTTCGGTCGCGAAACGAATCTGAAGGAGAATCCACGTCTCGTTAAGGCGGCGTTGGTTGCCGTCAAAAAGATGATCTCCGACGGATTGTCACGTCGCGCACATACGATTCTGCTGGAACCGTCGCAGGGCCGTGTCACCATTCGGTTTGTTGTGGACGGGATTCCGTATCCGGCGGGCGCCATACCGGGCCAGCGCGGGATGGCGATGATTCAAATGATCAAGGTTCTGGCGGGCCTGAATCCGCAGGAACGGAACGAACCGCAGTCCGGCGGTATCAATGCGGAATTCGAAGAGGTCCGATATGAGCTTCTGGCCGAAACGGTTCTGTTGAAGCCTGGCGTCGAGCGGTTGAAGATTCGCGTCGAGAATCCCAAGATTACGTATCTTAAGCCGGCTGATGCCGGGATGCCTGAAGAGGTGTCGCGACAGATTCGCGGATATACAGAAGACAGCAAGGGCATCATTCTGGTGTGCGGGCCGCCGGAAAGTGGCGTCACCTCGCTTTCTATCTGTGCCATACACTGCGTCGACCCCTACTTGTACTCCGTGTTCAGCATGACTGACGCGGGCGGCAAGCCACTGACCAACGTCACCGAATATGAGCAGGAAGAAGGACACGATCTGGAATTCAGTTTCGATCGTATTCTGCGGCGTGAAGCTGACGCTATCTTCATGGGCCCGTTGACCGACCCGGCCGTCGTTCAGACGATGTGTCAGTTCGCCGACCGGATGTGCTTCATTGCCGAGATTCCCGCAAAGACTCCGACGGAGGCGGTGCAGCAGATGGTTCAGTGGGTCGGTACTGACCTGGTAACTCAGCACTTGAAGGCTGTGATCACACAAAAACTGATTCGCGCGCTGTGCGACGATTGTAAACAGGCCTTCCGACCCAACCCGCAATTGCTCAAACGCCTGAATCTGCCGCCAGAAACGACCATTCTGTACCGAGCGCCTTCGCCGCCCGATCCGGAGGACGAGGATGCTCCTTCTATTGAAGAACTGTGTGAAGACTGTGATGGTGTCCCGTTTCACGGTCGTTCGGCCGCCTACGAAATACTTGAGATGACCGACGGCCTGAAGGAAGTCGTTGTCAACGGTCTGGATCCGCAGGCGGTGAAAGAGCAAATGGCGTCTGACGAAATGCGAACATTGCAGAAGGACGCCGTGCGGCTGGTTGTCGAAGGCAAGACGGCATTGGAAGAGGTGCAACGTACGTTTGCTCCTTCCAGGGGCCGCCGACCCAAAGCAAGACCGCGTCCACGTCCGGATGAATAACAATACGCAGTTTTTTTTTCGCAGCCCATGCGATTGCGAGTGACGTAGTTGGATTTAGCGTCAAAGACAGTTTCTTCCGGTTCGACATCGTCAGCCGTCGCAGTGTATCAGCGGCGATTGAACGAATGTCGAACCCACGCGGAGCGTCTGAAGGTCCGCGATCGCGTTGTTGTTCGCGTGCGGATCGCGGTGTTTATCGCGCTCATCCTGACGGGCTGCCTTTGCGTGGGCGATCGATCTGTGTCGTTCTGGTGGCTGTTGCTGCCAGCGACCGCATTCACGGCTGTCCTGCGAATTCACCAGCCGATCGTGCGAGAGCTCAATCGCGAATCCGCAGCGGAACGATTCTACACACGGTGTCTGTCCCGCATCGACGGCGGTTGGCGGACGTTTCCTGTAGACGGTGCTGAGTTTACTGACGCGGAACATCCGTGGGCCGGAGACCTTGATGTCTTTGGCAACGGTTCGCTGTTTCAGAAACTGAACGAATGCCGCACGTTGCCGGGCCGTCGCAAGCTGGCGGCGTGGCTGACGACCGTGGCCTCGGCGGACGATGTTGCAGAACGACAAAAACAATCGGAATCACTCAGGAACGAAGTTTCTCTGCGAGAACGGCTCGCGGTGATTGACGATACGGTGGACTGGAAGGCGGCCGAAACAGCGTTGAGTGGCTGGCTGAGCGAACCGGCCACTTCGTTTTCCGCATTTGCCATCTGGGGCACGCGACTATTGGGGCTGGCGAGTGTCGTGGTGTTGATCCTGGTCTTTGGCAGCGGACTGACCGGGTCAGCGATACTTCTGATGTTGCTGCTGCAGGCGCCGTTCATTTACGTAAACCGACAACGAATCAGGGCCGTGATGGACCGCGTCGATTCGGTCGATCTGGCGTTGCATCAACTCTCTGACGTCGCAGAACAGTTTGAAACGTTTCCCTTCACCGAGCCGTCACTGCAACGACTTCAGCAGCAGCTTCGGGTTGACGGTGTAATTGCCTCCGTACGTATCAAAGAACTCAGCAGCCAGATTCAGTGGCTGAATAACGCCCTGCGAAATCAGTTCTTTATGCCGCTGGCGTGGATGTTCGGGCTGTTCATACTTCTGACTCATCGTATTGAACGATGGCGGCATCTGTATGGTACACGCGTGCCGGACTGGCTGGATGCTGTGACCTCTCTTGAGGCTGTCACGAGCGTTGCTGCATTCAACTTTGAGAATGAAAACTATTGTCTCCCGCAGGTTACGGACGATCATGCCGTATTTCGTGCGGAGCGTCTTGGTCACCCCTTGATCAACGCCGTGGAATGCGTCTGCAACGACGTAACACTGACCGAACAAACGCCGCTGCTGCTCATCAGCGGATCCAATATGTCAGGAAAGAGCACGCTGTTGCGGTCGGTCGGCACCAATCTGGTCCTGGCATACTGCGGAGCTCGTGTAAACGCCGCAGCGTTCGAGTCGTTTCCGTTTCAAATCGGAACGGCCATGCGGGTGAGCGATTCGCTTCAGGAAGGACGATCGTTCTTCTTCAGTGTTGTGCAGCGTCTGAAGGCTGTCGTCGACCTGACAGGCGAATCGCGGCGAGTACTGTATTTACTGGACGAAATCCTGAGCGGAACCAACTCTCACGACCGACGTCGTGGCGCGGAAGCCGTCATTCGCAGTCTGGTCAACAAGTCTGCACTCGGCATGGTAACAACTCATGACCTGACATTGACGGACATCGTGGATTCGATGGATGACAAGGCGGTCAATATGCATTTCGAAGATCAGGTCAGTGACGGACACATGACGTTTGACTACAAGCTGCGCGACGGTGTGGTGCAGCGCAGCAATGCCATCGAACTGATGCGAATGATGGGGCTGGACGTCTGAGACGGACAGGCGCAAAAAAAATGGCCAGGTCTGATTGAGACCTGGCCATTTTTTGTTTGTTCGACCTGTCGGAATCTCTCCGACAGTTATCAACCCTTGTAGTACGGGTGACTTGCCGTGTCTCGCTTCGCCAGCATTTCGTCCACAGACGGCTCATTCTTCATGGCTCGTTCAATGGATTCCTTGGTGGCTGCATAGTTGTATTCGTAGATCTTCTTGTCGTCTTCAGCCTGCCAATGGATGAATACGCCACAGACAATGCAGAGATTGTCGGCCTGATCCTTCGGAATGACTCCGGACTTCACACAATCACAAACCGCATCAGCCACAGCTTTCTGAGCCGGGCCGAACATCTGCACGGCCTGTTTGGCACCCTTAATTGTCACCTTGGTAATCATCACGGTCGATGGTTTCACGGCAACATTGGGTTCCATCACGGCCAGCAGATTGCTGTGTCCCATATTCTGATCGGCCAGAGCACTGGCAAATGCTGCGCCGACAGGACCACTCTTGTCACCGATCAAAAGGTCGATGTGAGCGACTTCGAGACCTTCGCCAATCAGCGATTCACCAACATACATTGACATCTATTGTTCCTTTACAAAATCATAGCCGTCAGTCGACAACTACGGTTCCCGACAACATGTCGAAACCGGCGGTCGAGATTACATCGGCAGGCTGCCCATTTTTCTATGGCTTCAGACCGCGTTTTGCGGAAGCATCGCGACTTTGGACGCAATCTTCAACCGTCCTGCGGAAACAGACGCAATTCCGCTCGTTATTAACGGATTGTGCTGTCCGAGACAACGTCTCGGCGGTTCCCCGGATGACCGGACGGATCCACCGGTTTTTCGGCGGCAGGGGCGAAGCGGGTGCAAAAATACCAGAATGGCGTTTCAGAGCCGTACCACGCGCGATGCTGGTCGGAGGGCAATTTGACACGTCAATCCACATTCTACGGTCGTCGAACTCTCAGAGTCAGAGTTGGCGGCTGTGCCAGATTTCCACACCATCGATTTGACACGCCGTCCGGCTTGCCGGAATCGTTGCATTCGCGGGGGACACAGCGTCGATTTTCGCTCAGGCGGCGTCAGTCCGGCAAAGACACGCAGACCTGGCCGTCAAGGATTTCGACGTCGTACTGTGGCTGACACAACGTGTCATTCAGACAGTGCTGGCCGTTTGTCACGTCGAACTGCCAGCCATGCCACGGACACGTCATGACCTGACCGTTCAGTGTCCCTTTGCCCAGGGGACCACCCGCGTGCGGGCAAATGCCATCCAGCACGTAATACGTTCCGTTGACGTTGTAGACGGCAAAGATACGCCCTTCCGCCACCACTTCTGCAGTATTGCCCGCGGCGACGTCATGGGTGGAGATGAGTGGAATTGTTCTGGACATGCCGTGTTATACGGTCTGCAGATGGGCTACCATAGTGAACATGACAGCAGATCTCCAAAACTCAATCGCACGTCGGTGGTTTTTATCACAGTGCGGCGTCGGCCTCGGGGCAACAGCACTGTCGCAGTTGACGGCGGGGGCGGCCGGAGTTGACCGGGATCCGCTGGCCCTGCGAAAACCGCACTTCGAACCGAAAGCTAAAGCGGTCATTCATTTGTTCATGGCGGGAGCCCCCAGCCAGCTTGAACTGTTTGACGAAAAACCGATGCTGGCGAAACTTGAAGGCAAGCCACTGCCCAAGTCAGTCATCGGTGACCAGCGATATGCATTCATACAGCCCGATGCAGCGGTGTTGGGACCCCGCTTCAAGTTTGGCCGGCATGGCGAATCAGGAGCCGAGATTTCGGAAGCCATGCCACACCTGGCTCAGATCGCCGACCGCATCTGCCTGATCAAGTCACTGCACACGGATCAATTCAATCACGCTCCGGCTCAGATATTTCTGAATTCCGGTTTTGCACAGCCTGGGCGGCCGTCATTCGGCTCGTGGGTGTTGTACGGCCTGGGTTCAGAAACAAAGGACCTGCCCGCGTTTGTTGTGATGAGTACCGGCTCGGGGCTGAGTGGTGGTGCGGCCTTGTGGTCCAGCGGCTTTCTGCCAACCGTCTACACGGGAGTCCGATTTCGCAGCCAGGGTGACCCGATCCTGAACGTCAGCAGCCCGCCGGGTGTGGGGGACCAGCTGCAGGCCGATACCTACAATCTGGTGAATGAACTGAACCGGAAGCGACTTGAAGTTGTCAATGATCCTGAGATCGCGACGCGAATCGCCTCGTTCGAAATGGCAGCCCGGCTGCAGGTGTCTGCACCGGAACTGATGGACCTGAAAAGCGAATCGAAAGCCACACTGGACTCATACGGCTGCGAGCCCGACAAACCATCGTTTGCACGGGCGTGCCTGCTGGCCCGCCGGATGGTCGAACGCGGCGTTCGCTTCATTAACATTTATCACAGCGGCTGGGACGCTCACAGCGATGTGGAGGGCAACGTCAGAAACAACTGCAAAACCACCGATAAGGCTTCCGCAGCGCTGGTGAAGGATCTGCAGGAGCACGGACTGCTGGACGAAACACTCGTCGTCTGGGGCGGAGAATTCGGGCGAACTCCGATGGTGGAGTCCAATCCGGCGCTGGGAAGATCGCGTGGTCGTGACCATCATCCTCAGGCCTTTACCATGTGGCTGGCGGGGGGCGGCATCAAACCGGGCATGACCCTGGGGGCCACCGATGATTTTGGTTTCCATGTGGTTGAATCGCCCGTCCATGTCCACGATCTGCAGGCGACGGTGTTGCATTTGCTGGGGCTGGATCATGAGCGGTTGACTTTCCATCTGGCGGGGCGAGACTTCCGCCTGACCGATGTGCATGGCCACGTCGTCAGAGACGTGTTGGCGTAATGCAGGACGGCTGATTAAACCAATGGCAAAACGAGGCGGCGGAAAAAGAAAAGGCGGGCGGGGCCAGAAAGTCCGCGTTGACATTCGCCGCAACAAACAGACGCGCGCCCGGGATCAGAACCTGACCCATGAACTGTTGAGTGACGAAGTTGCAGCAGAGGATGCCGAGAGCACCGAACGGCTTAGCGGGAAAGGGGCGATCAGTCGACGACGTACTGTGGTGGGTGTGGAATCCGACGGTAATCAGTTGATTCGATCGATTGACACGGAAGGATGTCTGGAGGGGCGGGTCACCAGCTTCATCGGACTAAACTGCCAGGTGCAGGCTGTGGACGATGGTCGACACTACAAATGCACGATTCGTGGTATGTTAAGGACACTCGCACGAGACAGCCGCAGCGTTGTCGTGACCGGCGATCGTGTTTTGTTTCGGCCGACGGGGGACGAACGCCAGGGTGTGGTTGAACGTGTTGAACCGCGACACGGCGTGATCTCACGGAACAGTCAGGGGCGTGAGCATATTCTGGTGTCCAATATTGATCAGATTCTGATCGTGGCGTCAGCCGCCGACCCGGACCTGAAGCCGAATCTCATCGACCGATATCTTATCATGGCCGAACGGCACCAGGTTGATGCCATCGTCTGCATCAACAAGGCGGACCTGCTGGACATTACCTATCTGGAGCAGATCGCTGCTGTCTATGGTCGGCTCGGATATCCCGTGATTCTGACCAGTGTCGTTGACGGTCGCGGAATCGACCAGCTCAGGAGCTACCTGCAAAACAGACAGACGGCAGTCAGCGGGCAAAGTGGAGTCGGCAAGTCTTCGCTGCTGAATGTCGTCGATTCCCAATTGAACCTGGACACATCAGACGTCAGCGACAGCAATGCAAAGGGCCGCCACACAACCCGACGTGCTCGTTTACTGCCGCTGAAAAACGGTGGCTGGGTGGCAGACACGCCTGGCATTCGACAGTTTGAGCTATGGGACGTCACGCTCGAAGAAGTGGATGGATACTACATCGAGTTCCGTCCATTCGTCCCGTACTGCCGATTTCCGAACTGCAGTCATACACACGAAGAAACATGCGGAGTCAAGGACGCGGTGGCCGCTGACCTGATCGATCAACGCCGGTATGACAGTTACCTGCGGATTCGCGAAGAGAACATTTTCGTGTGGAAGAATCCGGCCCGGGGTCAGACCTGACATCAGTCGGACCAGATCACAGCGTGTTCGACGCTACTGGTTGACCGCGGGTGCTGCTGCGGCCATGGGCCAGTGGTACAGCATGCCGTAAATGATCACGCCCGTGACGGACACGAACATCCAGATGGGAAACGTGATCTTCGCCAGCTTTCGATGGGCCGCTCGGCGATCGGCAAAGGCATGTTGAAACACGCGGATTGCCAGAACCGGCACGCACGCCGCCAGCACGATATGCGGCCACAGAATCAGCTGATACACAACGCTGGCAATTCCCTGTCCGGGAAAGCGTTTACCGTGTTCGCCCGTGTATTTGCCCAAAGCATAGTGGTACGTCAGATAACAGGCCAGGAACACTGCGGATGTCAGAAACGCCGAGACCATGAAATTGCGGTGAACCTGTTCCTTTCTGTTCCTGATGGCAATCAATCCGCAGATCAACAGGATTGCCGCCAGAGTATTCAGACTGGCGTTAAGCGGGGGCAGTCGTTTCGCCCATGCCGGCAAACGCTGATCGATCTTCGCATTGTGCGCCGCTGCAGAATCGGACGTCACTGCGGTCGAGTCTCCGTCCTGTTCATCGATGGAGGGGGGAATGCTGCCGCTGTCCGGTTCTTCAACTGACGGTGTTTCCTCGGATTTGGCCCCGTCCGCAGGCTGCAATTCAAATTGAATTTGCAGTGGGTTTCCGTCCGACGTTGAAAAACTCAATCCTGATGTCGGCCCTGACTGCGGGAATTCGTCGCGGCCGGTCAGGATTCGGCGAAGCTTGATCATGTCCTCTGGACGCGTGCCGAGGAATGTCCCCACGGGAATGCCGTCCTCATTCACCAGTACCACGCGATTTGAATGCGCCACTTCAAAACCAGGCCGTCGCGAGTCTCCCAGGTTCTCTTTCACGTACAGTCCGAAGCCCTTGACAATCAGTTCGTAGATGTGCTGCTGACTGCCGGTCAGAAACTTCCATCGCTCTCGGTCCGGACTCCAGATTTCCGAATATGTTTTCAGGATGTCAACATCGTCGAAATTCGGGTCAACGGTGAAACTGACGAACGTCACATCCACCGCTTTTTCCGCGACGCGTTTGTCGTTGTGCAGGTCCATCACCGCTTTGGTGATCATGGGACATGTGCTGGTACATCGAGTGAACACAAAGCTGGCGACCCAGCGTGTGCCTTTCAGATCCTTCAGGCCCAGATTGCCCCCCATGCATTCCTGCAGATTAAAGTCGGGCAACGTCTTTGCGGGAAAACCGATTCTGACAGACGCTTGCTGTTCTCCCGGCTTGATGAGCGTCGACGCTGTGCCATTGATTGGGGCTTTGTTGACGGACTCTTCGGTGTTCTCTGTACCGCTGCTGCTGCTGTTCTGTGAAACGGCCACAAGACTTGCGATGACACCTGCCCACAGAAAACTGCCTACTACCAGAGTCAGCTTTGAAAACCCTCGTCTTGCCATCGTGTTCTGTCCAGACATTTCCATTACGTATCCAACTTCCAGGTGCGGCAAAGTCCTGCCGTAGTGCTCGACATTTTACGGCGCCGTGAACAAATGTCAGACGCCATTCACAGGGAGGCAGGAGTGTCTCTTGTTCGAGAACAGTCGCCGGGACAATCCAGATCGCCCTCCATCGAATTTACGTGCAATTCCGGCAGCAGTCACATGAATCCTGCTCGTCCGGATCTGTCGCGTCCACGGATCTCAGAGGCAGTGGACCGAGTGAGGCTGGGGTTTCTGGTTCGGCAGACCCCCGAATCAGGGAAACGGAGGGAATCGGCACCTGTCACCCGGAATGACGCAAACGGGGGCGGAATTCGGGAAGATAGGCACTTTCCTGCAGTAAGACCCTACAAATTGATCGGTTGGCGGCTGAGTTTGCACTTCTGCAGGGATTCCCTTGCTGCCCGTTTGCATACGCAATCTTTGGTTGCGATTATCTCCCCAACACTGGCGTTCCTGATTGTGAGACTCCCGTGTCCCTTGAATCACACGTTTCGACGACGAGCCATTCGTCTGTTCTGCGAGGTCAAATAGTGCCGGACCCATCATTTCTGAGTAAGTCTATTCTGATCGTCGAAGACGAAGACATCATCCGGGAGACGTTGTCAGAATTCTTGTCTGGCGAAGGTTTCGACGTCGAATCTGCTGCGAACGCTGCAGATGCATTGAAACTTGTTCGGGAGCGGGACTTCGACGTCGGGGTCTGCGATGTGCAGCTGCCCGATGGCGACGGCGTGCAATTGATGCGACGCCTGCACCGACTGAATCCCGGCATGTTCGTCCTGATCATTTCGGCCTACGCCACCGTGGAAAATGCCGTTGGTGCGTTTACGGCCGGAGCCTTTGACTACCTTGTGAAGCCGGTCATTTTTGACGAGTTGGTCAATCGTCTAAAGCGACTGTTTCAATTTCAGGATCTGTATCTGGAGAACCAGCGGTTGCGCAAAGATCTGGATCGACGCGCCGGATTCGATCAGATCATGGGCAGCAGCCGTGTGCTGCAGGATACTCTGAACACGATTCGCAAAGTCGCTGCAACAAATTCCAATGTGCTGCTGGTTGGTGAAACGGGAACGGGTAAAGAACTTTTCGCCCGCGAGATTCACACAGCTGGTCCCAACAGCGAAGAAAAATTTCTGGCCGTCAATTGCGGAACGCGGCCTGTGGAATTGCTGGAAGCTCAGCTGTTCGGTATGGAAGGCGGTCAACCGGGACTGTTTCGAACGGCCGGCACGGGCACCGTCTTTCTTGACGAGATTGCACAACTGCCACTCGGCACTCAGTCGGAACTGCTTCGAGCCATTGAATATCAGGAGATCATGCCGGCCGGAGCTTCGGAAACCGTGAAGGTCACGGCTCGAATCATCGCCGCGACCTCCCGTGACCTGATGCGGGAAGTCACCGAGGAGAACTTTCAGGAGGATCTCTTCTATCGCCTGGACGGCGTCAAGATCCGAATTCCACCACTGCGGGAACGACTCGACGATATCCCGGAACTGGTTGAGTACTTCATGACGCAGCATTCCGAAGCGATGGGCAAACGCGTCACTGGAGCATCCAGTGAAACGATTCGTACCCTGATGGCCGCACACTGGAAGGGCAACGTTCGACAACTTGACAACGCCATCGAACGAGCTGTCATGATGTGCGAAGTCGATGAGCTCCAGCCGTCGGATCTGCCTCCGGACTTGCTTGGACTCGGCACCAGTCTGCCCGATACCGACGACCTGCGTTCTGCTCTGCGACACTACGAGCGGTTGCACATCACGCGTGTTCTGAAGCAGTGTCCGGATAAGAAAGAAGCCGCCAAGCGTCTGAAGCTGGGGCTGTCCAGCCTGTACCGCAAGATCGAAGAACTCAAAATCGAATTATAGCACTCCCTTGATGCTGCCCGACGAATTCATCTCGGTGGAATCGTGACACAGCAGGCTCCAGAACGTGCCCGGCAGCCATGCTTCCATTGATCCGGAGGCAGTTGAGTTTTTCATCCTTTGCGTGGTGTCGAATCGCTGAATATGAACGTCGACGAAATCAAAGCGTGCATTCCGCATCGGCCGCCGTTTCTTTGGCTGGACGAGGTCACCGAAATCTCCGCTGATCGCATCGTTGCCATCAAGCATCTGTCGGAAGACCTGCCCGTCTTTCAGGGACACTATCCGGACTTTCCCGTCTTTCCGGGGGTGCTGCAGTGCGAAGCCTGTTTTCAGGCGGGGGCCGTGCTGATTTCGAAGCTTATCTCGGTCGAAGACGCTCAGGTACCGGTCGTGACTCGTCAGAATAACACGCAGTTTCGCCGCCTGATCCGACCAGGCGAGACCATTCAGATGGAAGTCGAACTGACCGAACGACTGTCCAACGCCTTTTATCTGAAGGGCCGCGTCAGCGTCAGCGGCAAGGTCACGGCTCGCCTGGAATTCGTGTGTACCACCACGACCATCGAATAGACAGCTCCGCCAGGGGCCTTCGGCCAATACACACCTGACGGCAACGTGGGGTGTTCATTGCCACCGCGATATCATCGCAATTTGCAGGGCCCGACTGCACCTGGGGCGGAATCGTCTGGTCACAGTCCGAACAGCGTGTCGCGTGTAATATCCTGACGTAACAATTCGGCGCGCCCGAGATAATGGTGTTTTTCGGCGGCCTGCTGAATACGGCGCAGAGGCTTCGAAGAGTCCGCCCGAGTTTCACAATCGGCATCGGCATCGCGGCGAATCGCATCCGCAAGCCATTTTCCGAACCGCTTAAGCAATGTGTCTTCCGCCGACACGAATATCTGAGCGGAACCCGGTTCGCCCTGCCGAGCACATCGGCCAATCAATTGTCGGTCCATGCGACCGGATAACTGACATTCGGCGACGATCACATGAAGTCCTCCCAGTGCCAGAGCATCCTCCGGGACCTGGATGTCCGTGCCACGTCCAGCCAGGTTAGTGGCGATCGTAATCGCCATGCGTTGGCCCGCGCCTGCGACGATCTCTGCCTCTTCTGCGTTCTGCAGGCCGTTCAGCAGATGATACGTCAAGCCTCGTTCGCTCAGCAGTCCACCGATGGTTTCGCTGTCTGAAATTGATTGGGTACCCACCAGGACGGGTTGTTCGACAGCATGAAGACGAACAATCTCTTCTACAATGGCATGGTGTTTTGCCTTCGTCGTCGCAAAGAAACGATGTGGCAGCACTCGTCTGGCGGACGGAACGCACAGCGGGATTGCCGCGACCTGAGATCGATACACGTGCAGAAACTCAGCTTCACATCCAACTGCTGTTCCCGTCATCCCGCAGAGATTCTGGTACTGCCGAAAGAATCGCCGTCGCGTGATCTGTGCCAGAGATTCTTTCTCTGGTGTGACCACCAGACCTTCGCGTGCCTCGATGGCCTGGTGCAGGCCGTCCTGCCATGAACGATCCTCCAGAATTCTGCCCGTTGTTTCATCAACAATCCGGACCTCATCGTCTGCGACAATGTAGTGTACATTTCGACGAAAGATATAAAGGGCTCGCAGCGCCTGTTCGACATAGGCAGTCCAGGGTCTCAGCAGTACCGACGTCGGAATGGCGATGTCATCTTCGTAGCATCGATTTCTGCCCGCGGTCGTTAGCCTGATGTGTCCTGTCGAAACGTCCCAGCGATAGTGAACGTCCTGTGCCAGCGTGCTGCCAACTTCCCGTGCGTCCAGATCGGGCGCTGTTCCCTGGGCCGCTAAGCTAAGCACCAGCGGTGACCCTGCGTCGTCAATCAGGACGCTGTCCGCTTCATCGACGACTCCGTACAGCAGGCCCCGCTGCATCGTTAATCGTTCTTCCCTGCCGTTGGAACGCAGGTCGCGCAATAAACGGTTGCCCAGCGGACGACGCGCATCCTCTCGCAGTGTCAACTGGTCACGCAGGTAGTCAAATCCGAATTCGTGCCCGGTTCCATAGGTGACGTCGCAATCGTACGCGCTGCGTCTGTCGGCAGGTTGGCCCTGCTCGGGCGTCAGACCAACGGTCATTCCCAGACCTTGCAGACAGGTGGCCGCACTGGCGGCATCGCGTTCTGCCAGATATGTGTTTGGTGTCATGACGTGAACGCCCCGGCCAGCCAACGCCAGATGTGTGGCTGTCGCGATGGCCACAAAGGTCTTGCCTTCCCCCGTCTGCATCTGAGCAATATGCCCGCGCGCCAGTTGGATCACTGCCAGCAGTTGAACATCGTAAAGTTCAATCTCGTGGCTGCGTCGCAATGCCTCTGCGGCCAGCGCAATTCCGGCTACAAGGAGCTCCGGTGCCGCATGGTCTCCGCCCGACGACAGTTCTCGCCGAAGGCTCTCGGCTTCGCGTTCTAATTCCGACTCACGACATGCGGAAAGAGTGCGTGTCAGATCGTGGATGTGCGGAATCAGCTGCCCGGATCACAAACACGTTTGCGAAATCGCGTCGGTTTCCCAACTATTGTGGTGACATCAGACATCTAAGTAGCAGACGCTTGACTCAAAACGTGTGTCCGCCGACACCGCGTGGCTTAGTTCGAGGTGCAGGTGCAAAGCTGCTCGACGGTTTGGTCAGGACCCGGCTGCTGCGATCCATGTTCGGAACGTCTGGTACTTCCAGGGGGCGGCTGTTTGCTACGGTAGTCGGCAGACTGCCCGGAGACAAAGCTCGAGGCACGTTGGCTTCTACGCGGAGTTTTCCGGTATCGTCGAGTGACTGTTCTGCAGTCGAATCTGCGGAACGCCCATCGACAGCCGTGTTCAGACGATCGGCCATCCATTTCTGCTCAGCTGACTCAACAGTCGGGCTGGAATTCCGCGAACGCAGCAGAACTCCGATTTCCTTCTTCAGTTTTACAATTGCCACGGCGTGATCGACCAGAGCCTGAACGAAACCTGATTCTTCATCCGCCAGGCGTTCAAACGAATCCAGCAGGTCTTCCAGCAGCAGCGTCGCGGAATCTTCGACCATCGGCAGCACCTCGAATCGATCCCGCAGATAGGCGGTTTCGTTCTCGGCGGCAGACATGGCCTGAAAGCGACTCTGCATCTCAGAATACGCGGTCGCAACCTCTCGATTGGCAATTTCGACGTCGGTGAGTGATTTTTCCACCGTTGCCCGGAAGACGTTGACGGATCGTTTCAACTCCCATTGGCGTTGTTCATACTTTGCCTGTGCCGCCCGATTGCCGAGCGGAATCTCGAACTCCAGCCCCACTGTAAATCCCGGACGATTGTCGGTGAACTGGTCCCGGAAAGATCGTCCAACGTTGGAGCCGCCGGTCAGGTCTGTCACGTAGGATTCCACGAGGAAATCCAGTCGAGGCAGCAGTTCCCTGCGGCTCACACCCAGGCGGACGCCGGACGCCCGCATCTTGCGAATCGCTTCTGAAATGTCGGGTCGATTGACCAATGCCGTGTGCAGAACGCTGCGAAGGTCAGCGTTTTCTGTCACCATGCCGGGGGCTTCCACCGGGGTCAATTCTATGGGGCCACCGTTCAGCATTCCCGGAGAATTGACCAACAGCCTTAGTTGTGCCTGGGCGTCCTGGACGCGTGCCACGGTTCGCTGGATGCCGGTCTGAGATCGCGCGACGGCCGCTCTCGCTCGCAGAATCTGGCGTGGTATCGTGTCCACCTGGTTACGGCCCTCAAGCGTCGTCAACACTTCGCGGGCTGAAGCGAACAGCTTCTGCCGCTGCAGGAATTCTGCTCTTGCGCGGTACAGCGTCCAGTAGGCTTCGGTGACTTTGATCAGGTGATCCTGAAGTGCGTCAACGACTTCATCTTCAGACGCGTTGGCCTGAATCCGTGCCAGCACAATCTCACTCTCGTTATACGTACGGCCTGCTCCGTCCAGCAACGGCTGTCGGTAACTGAGTTCCAGGCGAGCCGTGCCCTGATTATTGGGAACGAAGAAGCTCGAATTCTGATTTTCGTGCCCAATGGTGCTGGCGACACGAAGCTCGCCCCCGTGCAGATTTCTTTGACGAACACCGCCCGAACCCATCATCTTTCGCGTCAGCAGACGCGATGCACCATTGGCGGTTGTCAGCGTGTTCCCGATGGGATCATTCAGGTCGTCGTAGGTTGTCTCCAGAAACGCAGTCCAGTCAAACTTCGCTGATTCCTGAGTAACGACTCTGTACTGAACTTCGGGCTCCGTCTGAATCGCGATTATCTGCGGCGAATAAAGCATCGCGTCCTGTAACAGGTGGCTGACATCGACATCCATCGACGTTTTCGCAAGCCCCGTTGATTGGCGAACAGTTGCGTCCCACCAGGGACTGAACTCCGGTGGCAACTCCGTGAGTGCCGGAATCACTGCGGACAACGCTGGTGATCCCGCAGCCTGATTGGCGCGATCGGCATACGGAGTCATCCACACTTCAGCATCATTTTCGATCGTCGCTCGGTAACCGGACATCCCCGGAGACGGTCCAATGTACGAATGTCCCCAGTGTGATCCTGACTTCTCGACAACCGGAACGCTGGCCGGTTTGTCAATCTTCTGAAACGAATGATGCGGCACAACACTCGGCGGCTTGTGTTCCTGCGGAATACCGGGCGGCTGCGGCGCAATGGGAATCCTGAATTCGTCAGGTTCAGCAGGCTGGCTGGATGGAGCCGACGGTGGTGTATGAATCGAACCGTTCTGGTTGTATTTGATTGGTACAGTCAGCCGCAGCGATTTGGCCGTTTCGGCACGGCGCGGTTTTGGCATGAACAATGTTTGTGGTGACCGAGCAGAGATCAAACGTTCAGGGACAGGTAGAGCATACGGCTGCTCGCTTATGCCGGACAGACGCTGCTGCTGCCCTGCGTCGCGACCCTGACCCGGTTGGTCAGTGAGGGCCCGCGCATCCACACTGGGCGCTGATGCGGAAGGCGCTCTCTCAGGTGCACGTACAGGCGCAATTGAAAGTGCTGGTGCAACTACCGGTGCTGGCAACGAGACCACGTCCGTCGACGAAATTCTCTGTCCCGGGCCCCTCGCCCCCACGACGGACTCTGCCACAGCCTTAGCCACTGCCATTTCGACAGCCTTAGCCACTGCCTCCGCTGTAGCCGCCAAGGCTGCTGAGGTATTCTGAAGATTCCGTTCTGTGGACGGTGGCAGAACTTTCTGTGTGGAAACCGTCTGCACGGAAGCCGTTGCAGGAAACGTCGTCCTTTCTGTGCCACGGTCGGTATTTGCACGCGGATGTTCCGGATGATTGTTCGGCGGTCTCTCTGAAGACGCAAGGCTTCTGGCCTGAAACGCTGGTGACCAGGCAATCGCTGTGTCACCAGTGTTCAGTGCCTCTTCAGCTTCCTGCACCAGCTTCCGAGTTTTGTACGCAAGCAGTAAATCGAGCGGATAATCGTCGGTGCCGGATGTCTTGTCGGCCGCCGCCTGCGGCGGCGGCGGAATTTCACGAGCCGTCGGGAATCGTGCTCTGGCTTTCTGGTCCTGAATTGGATCTCTGGGCACACGAACACCACCTGTCACAGTTCCCGATGGCCGCTGTCGGACGGGCATTTGAGGAATCGGCGGTCGAATGAGTGGCCTGGCGGGAGGTGATGCTTCCTGTCGTGCAACAATCTGAAGGTCCGGGTAGGGCTGATCCCTGACTGTGCGAGCATGAGGCCTTTGAAGTTCCACTGAAATTGGCTGATTGTCGCCTTCCGGTGCAGCGATCACATCATCATGTTGAGCGCTGGCGCAGTAAAGAAATGATAACACGACGGTCGCGACGACCAGCGCGTGGAGTTGTGGGCCCGATGACAGGATACGAATAACCTGGCGGGACGCGGTCGAATTTGGATTGGGTCTTCTCGACATTGTACGACTTCAGTTGGGAGGTGGCACTACCCTTCATTAACCCTCAGTTCGAAATTCGTCATAGTTGATTCATTCGGAACAACAATTCCCGAGCGTCTCAGCTGTTGAATCCCGGTTCAATATTAAGGTTATCCTGGACTCCCCAGCTTATCAGTGTGTTTGGCCGGATCTGTCATCGACGAGCCCCCGTCGGGATTTGCTGCAGACGGCCCAACCTTCAGAAGATTTCATCACCCATGGCGGATTCCGTGACCTGCGGGTTCGTGCAAGAGGGCCTTCAACGTTGGCCGAAAACAGAACTCTTGCTCGGTTGCAAACTCAGAAGCCATGCCGGGTAACAGCATTTCGTCAAACCGGCAAATGATGCCGCTGGTGATGCTGACGGATCAAAGCCGCCACGTGCGGAATTCCGTCTTGGCTGCCCCTGGGAATTTTCAAGGGGGTAGGCACACTCATCCTCGCGGGAACCGTTTAAGGATTCTCGTGAACCGTGCTGGCTCGTGGGACAGCGACTCCTGCACGTGGAAAGACGATCGTCGCGACCACAAGTCAGCGCAATACGCTGTAGTCTCATCAGGCGGCAGCAGCGACGACGATGTCCTTCGTCGCAGATCGCCTGTCGGCCCGACATGGCACGACGCCATGACAGATCCGGCGTGAATTCTTACGGTCCTGGACACGACACAGACTCGTCCCTAGGATGGTGCAACAGGCTC
>JBDONA010000782.1:0-5368 GCA_039831575.1 Fuerstiella sp.
TTCAAACTGGTGCGCAACAACAGAACACGAACCGCAAGGAAGACTCGGTTCATAACCAAACGGAGGGAGCGAGAGCCAGATTGGCCCCGTTCCCTGCTCTTTTTTGGCCGGTTCAAACGGGGGTGAAGGGAATGGCCGAACGATGTTCGGCCTATCTCCTGGATGACGGTCATTGGGAATGAGGCTTCGCCATGTTATTCCTTTCGCGTCGTGCCAATCAAAAAATTTCCTTTCCTGAAGTCGACATTGAAATTCATTTCACTCAGGTGAGTTCAGATACGGCAAATATACGCATCGACGCGCCGATGCACCTTCAGATCGATCACGACGAAGCCGATGACGAAGCAGCCTCGACTCCGGAGGCCTCTCTCAAAGAACTCGCGCGGCTGCCCAGTCATGTTCGCCATGCCATCCGCAATGAACTTCAAATGATCAGCGTCGGCCTGCATCTGTTCAAAGAACAAATCCACCTCGGACTTGAGGACGAGGCCAATGAAACGTTCGAAACAGTGATGACCGCGCTCAGGTCGCTTGATGCAAATGACGTTCTGCAGCGACCCGTGCCGCAGAGCTTCGACACGTCCACGGCAAAGCCGGCGACAATTCTGATTGTGGAACACGAAGCGAACGAGCGAAGTGTTCTGGCCAGCGCTCTTCGTCGCAAGGGCTACGACGTCGCAACTGCCGCCGACGGAGAGGAAGCGCTGGACTACCTTGCCGAAAAAGAAACGCCGGATACCGCACCGCATACTGCACAGTGAAGCTGCCACCACGGTCTGCAACGTCCGTGGTGACCAGCCATGACGTCGGTCGAGCCGACGCATCCAAAAAAACAGCCGTCACTTGCGGAAAGTGACGGCTGTTTTGGCTTTTGGGCAACGCCCTGGAGTCGCGTTGATGACTGAACCTGATTCAACGACAGGAAGTTCTCACCGTGACCGAAACTAGACGGTGCCGAAAATGGATTTCCCGGTGCTGCGAAGGTCGTTGCAGGCACGCATCATGCGGTCGGCAACGCCGGTTTCACCAAGCTTCAGATAGGTCCGGGGATCGTAGGCCTTCTTGGAGCCGATCTCGCCGTCAATCATCAGGACTTCGTCGTAGTGCTTCAGGATCCAGTCGGCAATCGGTCGTGTGAATGCATACTGCGTGTCCGTATCGATGTTCATCTTTACGACGCCGTAGTCCAGAGTCTCCTGAAGCTGTGCGGTGGACGTGCCGGAACCCCCATGGAAGACCAGGTCAAATTCAGATTCCGCGCCGTACTTATCGGTGACCGCTTTCTGTCCGTCACGCAGGATTTCCGGACGAAGCTTGACAGCTCCTGGTTTATAGTGACCGTGCACATTGCCAAACGTTGCGGCAAACATAAATCGACCCAGGCCGTTCAACGATTCATGAACCTTAACCATGTCCTCTGGTGTTGTGTATAGTTTTTCCGCGGGCATGTCGGAATGATCGATGCCGTCTTCTTCGCCCCCAACAACGCCGGCCTCAACTTCCAGAATAATTTCGTTTGCTGCACAGAGCTTCAGCAGCTCCTGGCTTTGAGCGATATTCTCATCCAGCGGCAATTCCGATCCGTCATACATGTGTGACTGGAACAAATTACCCTGGCCGGCGGCGCGTCGGGCTGCGGTGGCTTCGATCAGTGGCTTCAGGAAGGAATCGACCTTCTTCGGTTGGCAGTGGTCCGTGTGCAGAGCGATCAGAATGTCATATTTTTCGGCCAGACGATGAGCGGCCTCAGCCAGCACGATGACACCGTGAACAGCGTCTTTGACATTCAGCCCGGATGCAAACTCCCCGGCCCCGGTCGAATACTGAATGATGCCGTCTGATTTGGCATCGGCGAAAGCCTTCAACGCAGCATTCATGGTCACGATCGAGGTGACGTTGATGCCCGGGTAGGCGTAGCCGCCCTGCTGGGCTGCGTCGAGCATCTTTGCGTATTGTTCGGGAGTGGCGATAGGCATTCGAATATGATCCTTGGGACTAATGCAGTGTGGCAGTCGCGGTGCACGACCGGCAGGGACGAAAATCTCGCCGTAACCGTGTTTTCGACGATCGGCAGTAAACAACTTACCAATCGGTCGCGGACTTCCCAGATATCACCCCCGTCTTTTCAAAAGACCGGGACTCTGAGGTGATTCTTCCGTCGACTGATCTCTGAACCGCCCACAGAGTACCGACTGGGCTCCCATCTGCAAGCTTCATCGTTGTCCTGAGGTGATCCGCAATCGCATTCTCAGGGAAGCGACTGGATGGAATACCCTGCGCCCTGCACGCGGGAACCACGACCAGGCCGGAAGTCGGTCGGCTCTGTGTTTTCTCCAAATCTGGGCAGAGTCTCCGCGGAAGGCAGACGTGCCCGCTGAACGACCGAAAAATCGTCGATAAAGACCTCCGCGGATCCCGTCAGCGCCAGCCAGATTTTTAGCGGACCTGTTTTCGATGCTTCACGGTAGATTCGAAACGTTCTCCATGATGGTTCCAGCTGAGGTCGCACGGCGAACTCCGGTCCCAGGTCGCTGTCAAAAACAAGAAACGGCGCGTCGTTCACAGCCGGAACGCCTTGGCCGATCCGCACTTTAACTCGAATCTCAAACACATCGCCACGCTGGGCGATGATTTCCGGAGCCTGAACCAGAAGCGATGGTTGCCCGTTGATTATTGCTACTTCAGAGGAGCGTTTCCATGCCCGCATCCGTAGTACCTGATTCGGACCACGGTACTCGGTCACAACGTCGGCACTGGAATGATATAGCGTTGGCTGAGGAGACACCGGTTCCCATGAACTTTCGGTTAAGAGCCTGAGGCTGTCGAAGTTTCCCGAAGGGATCAGATTCTCAGACGCCTGATTTGTCTCAATTCGCCGCATCATTTTCCAATGGTCGGGCAACGCAGCAAAGTTGATGGTATGTGGGCTGGCGGTTGGCGTGGACAGTCCGCGCAGTGCCGCACGCCAATACCGATTCTGAATCGTTCTGACAGAACGCATGGCTCGTCGGGCGTAGCGTTCGGCGGCGGGAAAGTTACGTCGCGTTTGCGCCTGACGCGCCATTTCGATCTGCGATTCCGCCTGTTCAAACAGCTGGCTCGTCGATCCATCGATTGACGTTATGCGGTCAATTTTACGACACGTTTCCTGAACTCTGGCGAGTTTCAGTTCAGACAGTTCGATGAATAGTTGACCGGCCCGCTGGGCGTGGCCGTGAACGCGAGCTTCCAGTTTTTTCCGTTGTTCGTGATCTGATGTGACCAGGATGGTCGCGACCTGATCAAAGTCGCTGATTGTCAGTGCCAGACCGCCGGCCGTAGGCTGACGTCTTAAACCCGTTACGCCCGTTGCAAAAATCTGCCATGCAGATGCTGTTTCGCTGGGGGGCGCAACCGTCAGTGTCGCTGACTCGGCGAACAATTTCTGTGGTACAAAGTGCGACGCACGATCCCAGAATCCTGCAAGGATCAGTGATGCTCCGGAGCCATTCAGCAGCGCTGCGTCAGGACCATCAGGAATCCGGCTGTATCCCATCCCGGAAGACGATGTTCGTATCGCTGTGTCGATCCCGAAATTTCTCCTGTCGTCTGAGACCGCGTCAGCCCCTGTCAGATTCATTGATATGTGACCGTGGACTCGACCGCGCGCTAACAATGGTGTCAGAATGTCGATGTACAGGTTGGCCAGCTCGATTGCTTTGGCCGTCTCGCGTTGTGCCGGATCACCAAGTTCGAGTGATTGCGTTTTCCAGAAACCGATGCCGCGCGAGCCCGCCGAAAGCGCAGCGACCACCTGCATCATGATCTGTTCAGGTTCCACATAGACTGGTTCTGCGCCGACCGCACTGCGCCACGCCGCAAGCTCACCGGACGGTTCCACGTGAATCCATTCCCACGGCAACGTCAGCTGGGCTGACGAGTTGAGGCGCAGGTAGGACTTATTTCTGGACTCACCGAATGTCGTCGTACCGCCCGGCAGCGTTTGACTGATGCCGACGATATCGATCTGACGCGACGCAACTCCTTCTGCAGCGAGGACGTCTGCCATCAACGGGCGTCGCATGACACGGTCGGCCGTGCGGATTGCTCTGGCCCAGGCCAGCAGATGTGGTTGTTGTTTCGGTCCAACGCGGGTTCCCAGAAGCCAGATGTCCGGATCAGGGTGTGTCTGATGGAGAGGTGGCAGTCCCTGCAACGGTGTGTCAAAATCGGCGGGATCAAACTGTGGGTGTGGTGGCGTCGCAATTACCACCATCTTGATGCCCTTCAGCGACTGCATCCGTTCCACGTTGCTGACGTCGGGCACCCAGACTGCGTTTACGCCGAGTCGCTGCAGAGTCTCCAGAGATTCTCCGTGGTCCGGCATGAATGTTGGAAACGTCGGAGCACCATCAACCAGTATTCTGTCACGCTCAATTCTTACTCGACGCTTAGCAGAGGTGGGCCCGGCCGGAATGGAAAGATCGTCGACAACCATCTCGGGACGTGGTACAACCACGGGGCCATAAGCTGTTGCACCGATGTCAATCAACGTCCTGCCGGAATGCAATTCGGCAATCAGAACGCATGCATCGAAATAGGCGTCGGCGAAATTCAGGTTCGATTGATGTATCGTGGTACGAAGACGTCGGATTTCAGATTCCACGGCAGATCGAGTGCCCGCCACAGACAGCGTTTGCCATGTATCCGCTTTCTTGTACGTGTCGCCTGTAACAAGTCCTGTCAGCGGGTGGTCGGTACGGGGATCTTTCTGGCGTGGCAGTACCAGACGCAGGGCCAGGCGAAGTCCCGGTTGTGTGGAATTCAATCGAACCGTTGCCTTGAATTCGTCAATCACCGTGGCCGGTTGGCGCACCGAGACAACTGTTACATGTTGAAAGTCAGCTGGTGAGAGAAACTGCATCCGCAGCGTCTCGTCACCACCGTGCGTGCTGATCTGCTGCTGCTCCAGCTGTACCGCCTGCCCGGGCGGAATGAAGACTCGCCACGAAATACCGGGGTCGTTCGTCGCGCGATCAGAGGCCGCAGCGCCGGCTGCCAGCAGCAGTACGGAAACAGTCAGCAATGACGAACCGCCGACGGTCGCAGTACGTGTGTTTTCCTGATGAGTTGTGAGCGACATCCGTGTCACTACGTCCCGAACTGTGATGGAAATACAATGAGCCTGGGGGCGGACAGAATACCACAGATCAAAGATCAGACCGAGACCAGAAATAACACGTGGTCACCTAACTGGACAGTGCCAAGTCTTTTTGTGTTGTGTGTTTAAGTCGTGATGTGGTTTGGTTTTATGGATCTTGACATGGCGACGGAAAAGAGACGACCCTCCGTGTGATAAGACGTTTCACTCGGAAACCACGGAAGGTCA
>JBDONA010000728.1:0-23579 GCA_039831575.1 Fuerstiella sp.
AGACAAAGGCCTGGTCGCAAGCATCGAACAGCAGACAACGCGGAGTCGATTGGCAATTCAACGTGCAAGCCGCACGCAGAAAACTCAAATCACTCTACCCTGAAATTAAAAGCTGACAGGGCACTAGCCTCAAATTTCACATGAACAGCAGCAGGTGACTGCCCGCGGCACGCTGGGCGAGGTCTCCAGACCTCGCCCCCTCTCCGACCGAAGGCCGCAATTCGTTCCACTTGTCAACTACCAATCTCAGGACACCGGGGCATGGTTTGGCGGGCAAGGAGTCCCATGCACAGCGTTATTCCATCGTCGCCTCCTGTGCCTGCGGCACCACGTTTGCAAGCAAACGTGGCCACCCGACAACCCCCGCAGCCGCATTACGGCAGGTCCGTTGTGCCCATCAGGTGGCGATCCACTTCGCGAGCACAGCCACGGCCTTCGTTGATGGCCCAGACGATTAAGCTTTGACCTCGACGACAGTCGCCGGCCACAAACACGTTGTCCACGTTGGTGGTGTACTTTTCGTGTTCGGCTTTGAACCACGTCATACCGCCGCGACCTTCTGTGACATCGACACCCAGTTGTTCGGCGGGGCCACCCGCAGGTCCCAGGAATCCCATCGCCAGCAGTACCAGGTCGGCGGGGTATTCCTTTTCTGTACCGGGAATCGGCGTGAACGGAGGACCGCCTTCAGTGATCTTCTGCCAGTCCACCTCGCACGACCTCAAGCCTTTCACGTTGCCGTTTCCATCGTCGATGAATTCAATGGTCGACGCACAGAATTCGCGCGGGTCCTGCCCGAATTTCGCGGCTGCCTCTTCGTGGCCGTAGTCCACCCGAAAGACGCGTGGCCATTGCGGCCACGGGTTGTTGGAGGGACGTTCCGTGGGTGGTCGTTCGACGATTTCAAAATTGACAATACTTTTGCAGCCGTGACGGAGGGACGTTCCCAGACAGTCCGTACCCGTATCGCCGCCGCCAATGACAATCACGTGCTTGTCTTTGGCGCTGATGTAGTTGCCGTCTTCGTGACCGGAATCCAGCAGGCTGCGAGTGTTCGGACGCAGGAAATCCATCGCAAAGTGGATGCCGTTGAGATCTCGGCCGGGCAATGGCAGGTCGCGTGGTCGAGTGGCTCCGACGGCCAGAACGACCGCATCGAAGTCTTCCTGCAGCTTGTCTGCCGCAATGTCCGTGCCGATCGCGGTACTGGTGACGAACGTAATGCCCTCCTCTTTCATCAGGTTAATGCGCCGATCGACGACTTCCGTTTTGTCCAGCTTCATGTTAGGAATGCCATACATCAGTAGTCCACCGACGCGGTCGTCTTTTTCGTAGACGGTGACCGTGTGCCCGGCTTTGTTCAGTTGAGCCGCGCCAGCCAGACCGGCGGGACCGGAACCGACGACAGCGATCCGCTTGCCCGTACGGATTTCAGGAGGTTCAGCAACAACCCAGCCTTGATCAAAACCGTGATCGATGATGGAACATTCGATGTTCTTGATCGTGACCGGGGGTTCGTTGACGCCCAGACAGCACGAACCCTCACACGGAGCCGGACAGACTCGACCGGTGAATTCAGGAAAGTTGTTGGTCAGGTGCAGACGATCCAACGCCTCTTTCCAGCGACCGTTGTAGAC
Organism: Fuerstiella sp.; assembly: GCA_039831575.1. Lineage (GTDB taxonomy): Bacteria > Planctomycetota > Planctomycetia > Planctomycetales > Planctomycetaceae > Fuerstiella. The sequence continues at coordinate 1,638 of JBDONA010000728.1, forward strand.
CAGGTCGTTCCATTCCGGAATCAGATTATTGACGGGACAGCCGGAGGCCATGTTGGCCATCATTTCACCGGTATGGCAAAACGGCACGCCACAGTCCATGCACCTGGCTCCCTGCGCCTGCAGGTCGTCCACCGGCATGTGCTCGTGAAACTCGTTCCAGTCCAGAATACGCAGCACAGGGTCTCGGTCGTGAGGGACCTGTCGTGCGAATTCCTTGAAGCCGGTTGGCTTACCCATTTCTCAATCTTTCGTCTCTTCGTTGGCGAGCCCGACTGTCAAAGTCGAGCGTGTTCTGTTCCGTTGATGGGATCGGCTTCCAGACGGTCAGGTCCCGTCTTCTGACAGGCTGGAAGCCAATCCTGTTTCTGACTGACCGCGGTCAGTGTCGACTACGGGGCAATCCTGTTTGCCAGGTCAGATCTACGCGCCCCGTCACGCTTAGCCTGGTGGCGATGTTGAACTACGTGACGGCCGCTTCTTCTTCCGCAATCTCCTGCAACGCTCGTTTGTAATCGACCGGCATAACCTTCACGAACTTCGTGACGGCGGTGTCCCAGTCTGTCAATATTTTGCGGGCCGTTTCGGAACCGGTGTGCTGTTGATGATTCTGGATCAGACTCTTCAACTCGTCTATGTCTTCTGCCGCTTCGACCTTCTCAAGGGCCACTGTTTCGAGATTACAGTTCACGAGGAACCTGTCATCCGGATCCAGCACATAGGCGACGCCACCAGACATACCGGCCGCGAAGTTGCGACCGGTCGGGCCCAGAATGACGGCTCGACCACCGGTCATATATTCGCAGCCGTGATCACCGACACCTTCAATCACGGCATGAGCACCAGAGTTACGCACGCAGAATCGTTCTGCTGCGATGCCTCGGAAATACCCTTCTCCACTGGTGGCACCGTACAGAGCCACGTTGCCAATGATAATGTTCTCAGCGGGTGTAAATGTACTGTCCTTGGGCGGATAGATGATCAGCCGGCCACCGGACAGGCCCTTGCCGGCGTAGTCGTTGGCATCGCCTTCGACTTCGATTGTCACACCGTTCACACTCCAGGCGCCCACGCTTTGGCCAGCCGAACCGTTGGCCTTGATGTGAATCGTGCCATCGGGCAGTCCCTCCAGTCCGTGAGCCTTGCTGACCTCGTTGCTTAAGATCGTGCCGAAAGCGCGGTCGATGTTCTGGATATGTGTGTCGACTCTCACCGGCTGCTTTTTGTCGATGGCCGCTTTGCACTTCTGCAGCAGTTCCATGTCACGGACCTCGTCCAATCCGTGTTTCTGGTCAATCGTGCAGTACGTCTGCACGTCCGGGTGTGGTTTTTCGGCCAGCGTCAGAATTGACGTGAGATCGATGTTCTTTGCTTTCCAGTGAGCGACATCGCGGTCGACTTCCAGCATGTCACAGCGACCCACCATTTCGTTGATATTGCGAAAACCGAGTTCCGCCATGATCCCACGAGTTTCCTCGGCCACCATAAACAGGTAGTTGACGACATGTTCCGGCTTGCCGGCGAACTTCTTCCTGAGTTCCGGATCCTGCGTGGCGACGCCGACAGGACACGTGTTCAAGTGGCACTTTCTCATCATGATGCAACCGACAGTAATCAGCGGAGCCGTACTGAAGCCGAACTCTTCGGCGCCCAGCAGCGTGGCAATCGCGACGTCTCGACCGGTCTTCAGTTGGCCGTCCGTTTGCAACCGCACTCGGCTGCGCAGGTCGTTCATCACCAGCGTCTGATGCGTTTCTGCGATGCCCAGTTCCCACGGCAGGCCAGCGTGCTTGATGCTGGTCAGCGGTGAAGCTCCCGTGCCGCCTTCGCTGCCGGAAATCAGGATGTTATCCGCATGTCCCTTGGCGACTCCCGAAGCCACTGTGCCGACGCCAACTTCGGAAACGAGTTTCACACTGATCCGCGCCGCGCGATTGGCGTTCTTTAAATCGTAGATCAGCTGCGAGAGGTCTTCGATGGAATAAATGTCATGGTGCGGCGGCGGACTGATCAGTCCGACTCCACGAGTTGACAGACGCGTTTCCGCGATGACCTTGTCGACCTTGTGGCCGGGCAGTTCTCCACCTTCGCCGGGCTTTGCCCCCTGAGAAATCTTGATCTGCAATTCGTCGCTGTTGGTCAGATACCACGACGTCACACCAAATCGACCACTAGCCACCTGCTTGATGGCAGAACGTCGCAGATCGCCGTTTTCGTCCGGAGTGAAGCGAGCGTATCGTTCGCCGCCTTCGCCTGTGTTGCTCTTGCCGCCCAGGCGGTTCATGGCGATTGCCAGAGTTTCGTGAGCTTCCGCCGATATCGACCCAAAACTCATAGCACCCGTGCAAAATCGTTTTACGATTTCACTGGCTGGTTCTACTTCATCCAGCGGGATGGAAGTGCCTGTCTTGAACTTCAGCAGTCCACGCAGATGGCAGGCTCGAGTGGTTTCGCTGTTGATCAGATCGCTGAAGTCTTTGTAGGCGGCTCTGTCGCCCGTACGAGCAGCCTGCTGTATGCGGCCGATGGTGTGCGGATTCCACGCGTGCTTTTCGCCGTTGCGTCGCCAGTGAAACAGGCCGGGATTTGTCAGTTCCTGAGTGACGCTGTCCGGGTTGTCGGGATAGCCAACGTGGTGACGCATCAATGCTTCCTGCGCCAATATGTCAAAGCCGACACCCTTGATTCGGCTGGCCGTTCCGGCGAAGCACAGATCGACGACTTCTTTACACAGGCCGACCGCTTCAAAGATCTGGGCACCCTTGTAACTGGCCAGCGTGCTGATGCCCATCTTGGCCATCACTTTCAGCATCCCTTTGGCGACACCCATCCGGTAGACCTGGACGATTTTCTGCCCGGTGAAGTCTTCCGGAATCTTGCCCTCAACACGCGCCTGACGCAGGGCGTAGATCGCCATGTAGGGATTGACGGCGTCGGCTCCGTAGCCGATCAGCAGGCAGAAATGGTGCACCTCGCGAGCCTCACCCGATTCGACAATGATGCCAATCTGAGTTCGTTCCTCGTGACGCACCAGGTGATGGTGAACGGCTCCGGTCGCCAGCAGCGAACTGACGGGGATTCGATCCGGACCAATGGCGCGGTCGGACAGGACAATCACGCTGTAGCCGTCCTTAATGGCCTGGCGAGCTTCCGAGCAAATGCGTTCCAAAGCGGGCTGCAGACCATCGGGTCCGTCTGACTTGGCATACGTCGTGTCGATCACACTGGAACGCCAGCCACGATGGTCCATGTCCCGCAGGTTTGCCAGCTCCTGATTGCTGAGGATCGGATGCGGCAGTGCGAGTCGATGACACTGCTTGTCGGTCGTGTCCAGCAGGTTGCCTTCCGGACCGATGTAGCATTCCAGCGACATGATGACCTCTTCCCGAATCGAATCGATGGCGGGGTTGGTCACCTGAGCGAACATCTGGCGGAAGTAGTCGTAGGGCATGCGCGCCTGGTCACTCAGGCACGCCAGCGCAGCATCGTTGCCCATCGAACCGATGGGATCCTTCTTTGCGTGCATCAGTGGAATCAGCATGAACTGCATGGTTTCGGTGGTGTAACCGAATGCCTGCATGCGGCTGAGCAGTTCCTGGCCTTCGTAGTATTTTGGCTTGCTGCCCGTCGGAATGTCTGACAACAGAACCCGTTCCTGGTCCAGCCATTCACGGTACGGCCGGCGCGATGCCACGTCAGACTTCAGTTCGCCGTCGTCAATGATGCGGCCTTCTTCAAAGTCGACCAGAAACATGCGTCCTGGCTGCAGTCGTCCCTTGTACGCAACATTGTCCGGTTCAATGTCCAGCACGCCGACTTCGCTGGCCATCACGACGCGGTCGTCCTTGGTGACGTAGTAGCGGCTGGGACGCAGGCCATTACGGTCCAGAGTCGCTCCAATGTAGTGGCCGTCGGTAAACGAAACCGATGCCGGTCCATCCCACGGTTCCTGCAGAGCGCTGTAATACTCGTAGAACGCTCGCTTATCTTCCGGCATCGTGCTGTGATTCTGCCACGCTTCCGGAATCATCATCATGACGACTTCCTGCAGAGTACGTCCGCTGTGGTACAGCATCTCCAGAGCGTTGTCGAAGCAGCCTGAGTCGGAAGTGTGAGGTTCAACAATCGGAAACAGCTTCTGCAGGTCGTCGCCCCAGAGTTCGCTTTCCATGATGCCCTGCCGAGCGTTCATCCAGTTGCTGTTGCCCTTGACGGTGTTGATCTCTCCGTTGTGGGACATGAATCGCAGCGGCTGAGCTCGGTCCCAGCTGGGGAACGTGTTGGTTGCAAACCGGCTGTGGACCATGGCCAGGTGGCTGGTGTAGTCTTCCGCCTGCAGGTCTTTGAAGAAGGGCATTACCTGAAAAGACGTCAGCATGCCTTTGTAGATGATCAGCTTCGTCGACAACGAACAAACGTAAAACGACAGTGCCTGCGACATCTCGCTGTTTCGCAGCTTGTGACTGGCCAGCTTGCGAATCACGAACAACTGCCGCTCCAGCGCTTCCGCATCCAGCCCATCGGCCGCACCAACGAACAGCATTTCCATGTGCGGTGCGAAATCGCGCGCTGTCTTGCCGATATCGGCACCATCGAAGTCCACTGGTACTGTGCGCCAGCCAAGCAGTGTCTGGCCCTGCTGGGTGATCAGTTCTTCGACGGTGGACTTGCATGTGGCTCGCTGAGCCTCGTCCTGCGGGAGAAAGACGATCCCTGCGCCGTAGCGTCCGGCGTCCGGCAGATCAACGCCGATGTCATCTTTGGCAACGCGCCTCAGAAAGCTGGTGGGCAGCCCCGTCAGCATGCCCGCTCCGTCACCGGTATTCTCTTCACAACCACAGGCACCGCGGTGATCCATATGGCGCAAAATACGATCTGCATCCGTGATGATCGATCGAGACCGCTGGCCTTTGATATGAGCGACGAAACCAACGCCACAGTTCTCATGCTCGTTGGCAGGGTCGTACAGACCAGTGGCCTCCGGAGCCCCGAACGATGGACGCATGGCTCGGGGGTATTGGTTGCCTCGAATGTCTTCCATGTTGCTTCTCTCTGATTCTGCTCGGTCGTTTGCTGACGAATGTCTGCGACCTCGCCGGGCGAACCCCAGCCTCGTTGCCGACTCAACCGGACCGGCACGGCGTGCGCGACGACTTCGCCACCCGAAGTCGTTGACCACACGTCTGTTGTTGCGTTAGACGGTGGCTCAGGTGGTTCCGGCCGTTGCCTCCGATGAAGCAAACCGCGGTTTTGACCCTTTTTGGGGCAAAACATATCGCAATTGCGTCAAGATCAGCGACCAGCGGGAGCGACTTTGTTCTTCCGAGCCATAGCTCGAATCCGATTGCGGCCATACCGCACGTGGTTTAACTGAGACTGAAGATTGCTGCTCGCGCAGTGCCACCGGTGACGCCCCAATGGTAGCGCCATTGTGCGAAGAATCCCCGAAACACCTGTAAATGTGGCGACCAGACAACGTCATTCCTGTTTCCTGCCCAACAAAAATCGCTGGGTTCCGAACCGAATACTGTATCGCTCATTTTCAGCACTTCACTGGCGAAGCCACGCAGTATTACGACGGCCCGCAGATTTTCTCATAATCGTGACAGATAACAAGCCTTCAATGGCTACGACGGTCAGTCCAGATTTCGCAGTCCTGGTTTCGGCAATAAGTAGGGACCGCATGGACACACGTAATCAGATGGATAGCCGTAAAGTAGACATGAAAAAACTGTGGGGATACGCTGTGCACGGAACCAAGTCGTTTCAGGGAAAGCATTTATGAAGTCAAAACTGCATTGGATCGCGATTTCTCTGGTGACCGTCGGCGTAGGCATTGTGGTTCTGGTGGCCGGACTGGCGGACCATCAAAACGAATACCGTCTCGGTGGCATCCTGCTGGGGGCGGTGCTGGCCGGCAGCAGTATCGCGTTTATCCGTTCCGGCACGGGCTCTGATACACAGACCCGGCAAACCGGGGAAGCACAGGCTGCTGACGAGCGGTCAGAGTTCGATGCGTGGCGGCAGGCCGAAACTGAAGAACTGCAGGCTTTTGCGTCACGTCTGGGGGACCGGGAACGGGCGTTGGCAGAGCAAGCCGTTCGGTTTCAGGAATTCATCGAGTATCCCACACCGCAGACGACGGCGACGAATGACGTTCAGACGACGCTGAGGCTGTCGGAAGCGGACCGGAAAGTTCAAACGTTGCTGGAGGCTGAAGCCGAACGAGTCTACGAGAAGATCCGGCAGAATGGCTACAGTGTCAACGGCAAGGTCGACACTGACACGATTCGAACCGAGGTTCAGGAACTCATCCAACGCGTGGCCAGAATCTACTCGCCCGCGAGCGACAATCCCCTGCTGGAAACGAGTTTTGAGGACCTGGCACGGTCCGCCAGTCGCATCTGCCTGCATTTGTTGGTCCTGCTGGAGCAACTTCCGGTCGATATCAAAGGCTACAACATCAACCAGATGTACGGTTATATCCAGAAGGCCGTGCAAGGGTACGGAACATACCAGCAGGTTGCACCGTGGTTGAAATACGTGACCCGTGGTGCCTATGTGGGCCGCATGGCTGCCGGAATGAATCCCGTGACACTGGGTGCATGGTGGCTGGCGTCGGAACTCGGTCGTCGCGGCGCGCAGCACGTGGTCGAAAACATGGTTGACCGCCAGGCGGTTGCCGTACTGCATGATGTCGTGACGGTGATTGGTGCTGAGGTTTCGAATATTTACGGACCGGGATTCCGCCAGCGGGATGCTGCCTGGGTTTTCGGGACAGAGTTGACAGAGCTGTTGCATCAGTTTCCGGTGTCGCGGGAATCACTCAGCCAGGCCCTGCGCGAAATCACTTCGTTGCCACTCCGCAGTGAATATGACCGCATCTACTTGTACCGCTGTATCGCCGGACACCGCTCGGCCGGTCTGCAAATCGAGGACCCCGCCACACTATCACGTGCTGAGCGTGAGCAAATCGCGACAAGGCTGGAGAGCTTCTACGGCCAGTACATTCATGGGGCAGACGAAGCCCGGGTCAAATGGCAGGATGATCTTGAGGCACGCTTCGACCTGAAACTGAGTCTGTCAGGAGGAGCTACGAACGTCTCACTGGAGCAACAGGCGGAGCATTCGTTGACGTCTGTCTATGGCTTTCTGACTGCTGTGATCAACGTGCCCGCCGATGCGGCTTTGATTCTGGTGTCCGACACGCCCCTGATGAATAACGTACCGCTTGACAGGCGGACAGCGGTACTCGCCGAACTCACGCAACAGTCCGGCGAACCAGGCTTCGAACCGCCGAACCTGGATCCGATGGCTCCGGCGACCGACGAGTATCTTGCAGCCCTCATGAAATGTGCCGTGGCCACGGGTGCCTGTGACGACCACATTCAGGAACTGCTACTCGAAACCGCTGCGTATTTTCGTCGCACACACGAAGAGGCTCTGGCCCAGCTTGACACGACGTTTCTTGATCGTCTTGCCGGGCGTGCCGACGAGCAGGCGAGTTTCAAAAAACTGACACCTGCGGCCGTGCAGCAGATTTTGCGGTCGATGACGTCCGACGAAACTCTGGCGTTCACCTACACGGAGATCGAACTTCATCGTTCCGGAGTCGTTGACGAACCGGACGCCGCAGTGTTGTTCGGACTCAATCACGATGACACGCAACAGCGTCGCACCCTGTTGTACCTGGAGGCGCACGGTATTGTCTGGCAGCAGGCAGGCGCAATTGATATTTCACGACACAAAGGGTTCTTGATCGACGATTGTGAAATACAGGGTGGCTCGTGGATCGCGGAGTTCTCGGCAGATGCCATTGTCGTCAGCGGCACACTGACCGGAGGCGGGTTTGATAAAACGTTTGCGCCACTGCTGTCAAGAGGGGCGAATGCCTGACGCACCGCCTCTTCGGAGGGCAGAACATCACGCAGGCTCAGTTGAGCCCTCGAGAATTGTAGAGAGACAAGATTTCAGGCCGGATATCGTCCCCGCAGGTGCAAATACGGCAGCGCGGGGTATGACGATTTCGTCATCCCCAGGCGAGTTATTTGCCTCGGTCTGTGAACCGTTCATCGCCACAGGACAGCATCGTGGGGTTCGCCTGAGTGAAGACCTGAGACCGGAAAACTCTGGATTCTCTCATTGACATGACGAAAGAATTCGTGATTCTGACGCTGCAGGTTGACGAATACGTTCGTCATTCTGTTCGTTCCGTACGCTTTGAACCTCACGCCACTGAAGGCACGAAATGGCTCGCAAACCGTCCTCACAACCTACCGAGGTGGAACTCAACATTCTGACGGTCCTGTGGGACCAAGGGAGTGCCACCGTGCGGCAGGTTCACAACGTCCTTTCCGGACAGCGAGATACAGGTTACTCAACGACGCTCAAGATGATGCAGGTGATGCATCAAAAAGGGTTGCTTAAACGCGACGATACCGTCCGCCCACAGCTGTATCGGCCTTCTCAGTCGGCACAGAAAGCGCAGCGCAGTTTGATAAACGACCTGGTACAGAAGGCATTCGGAGGTGCTGCCAGTCGTCTGCTGGTTCAGGCACTGTCGGCGAAAGATATCTCCGACGACGAACTGACGGAAATCAAGGAACTCATCCGGAAGATGGAAGAGCAGCGGTCATGACACGACTGGATTTGCTTATCGGAATTGAAACCGATCAATTGCTGGAACGAATCGGCTGGTCCTTGATTCACTCACTCTGGCAGGTGACGGCCGTTGCTGTCGGAGCGTTAATTCTGTCTCAAATGCTGGCCCGGCGGAATGCACAGAGGCGCTATGCGATCTACTGCGGCAGCTTGCTTCTGATGCTGCTCATACCGCTGCAGGCCGTTGTCGAAACAGTCCTGTTTTACCACCCGGCTGTCTGGTGGGTTTCCCGCAGAATTCGGGTTGAACGCGAGAACTGCACAGACGACGTTGCCGTGGCAACAGTCGGAGACCGCATCGCGTACGCCAAGGCACTGGCCGCCGTGGCCGAGCTGTGTCCATGCAAGGCGACAAATATGGTAGCCGCCAATGGCGGTGATCTCAAGTCCCGCATTGTGCGAATCTTGCATGGTGGCGACCGATCGAACCGGCGGTCGTTCGGCTGGGGGTGGCTGCCGCTTCTTGCGTTCTTACTTTCTCGCGTCAATGCAGACCGCTCCGCTGTCGGCCGTCACAGAAGCAGACGCCGGTGCGATCGCCAGCGCGGCGCAGTTGGCTTCAGAGGATGATACCGCAGCGACACCACCGCAGCCTGTTGAAATCGCAAATGGCACAACTGCAGTTGCCGCAACCACCGCCGGGCCCGAACAGCCGACAGTGAGTCCGACAAGAATCAAAAATGAACTCACGGCGAACGTCGGGCAGGCGAAGTCCGCGGATGCGGAAGCACTGCAGCAAGCCGTCCGTTTTCTCAAATCAACGCAGTTGGCGAATGGTTCGTACAGCGGTGGTGACGAAACGTCACGGTATCGAGTTGGCATGACTGCATTGACGACTCTGGCGCTGTTTCCCTCTCCTATGGGAAGTCAGTGTTTCCCGCTGGGATGTGAGCCGCAAGTCGCTAGCCGCGGGTTTGTTTGCGAAATACCGGCGGCTAGCGCCTTGCCGCTCACGCCGAGAGCTACGCAACTTCAAAAACTGAGTCGCCGCGCCCGGAAGGAGGGTGGTTTGGGCGGAAGGTCGGCGCATTGACATAGCTGGCATGCGCGTCTAACGTCATGGTCGCGCTATCCTGGATTGGCGCGGAGTTTGACCTGAAGCGACGAATGGATGATATGTCTCAGAACGCGTTATCGTGCCCGGCTAATCGGCTGACTTGCCACCGCAACAAGAGGCGAAGTGATCGAATCTCTACAGAAGTGGCAGGCGGTATCGCCCTGTTTTTTCTGATGTCAATGTCAGCGACCGCTGCCGAGCTATCGCGGGACCAGATTAATTTCTTCGAGTCGCGCATCCGCCCGGTGCTGGTGGAGCACTGTTACGAGTGTCACAACAGCGCAGACACGGCTGAGGGCGAACTGGCGGTCGACCATCGCGCTGCGTTGCTGCAGGGCGGCGATGGCGGTCCGGTCATTGTACCAGGTAAGCCTGCGCAGAGTCGGCTGCTGGCGATTCTGCGGCACGATGTTGACGGGCTGGAGATGCCGCAGGACGGGCCGAAACTGGATGCCCGCGTGATTGCGGATTTTGAGCAGTGGATTGCCGATGGCGCCGCCGATCCACGTGATAAAGCTCTGTCGGCTGCTGAACTGGCGGCCGTCACGTCATGGGACGCCACGCTGCAACGGCGAAAACAGTGGTGGAGCTTTCAGCCAATTCGCAGTCCCGCGCCGCCAACGGTCTCAGACGAGCAATGGGCGCGGCACCCCGTTGATCAATTCGTCGAAGCTAAACGCCGCAATGCCGGACTCACGCTTTCTGCAGCTGCACCACCGGCCATGCTGGTCCGTCGACTGTACTTCAATCTGATCGGCTTGCCGCCAGGCAGTCAGGACGCTGCAATATGGACCAAACGAATTGCAACAGCGTCAGCCGAAGTACGCGACGATGTCGTCGGTCAACTGGTCGATGAACTGTTGACCAGTCCGCGATTTGGTGAGCGGTGGGCACGGCACTGGATGGATTGGATTCGCTATGCCGAATCCCACGGCAGCGAAGGCGATCCGGAAATTGCGGGCGCGTGGGTCTATCGTGACTACATGATTCGCGCGCTGAACGCAGATGTCCCGTTCGATCAACTGGTGCGCGAACACGTTGCCGGGGATTTGCTTCAGTCGCCACGGATCAACGAAGAACTGGGTATCAACGAGTCGGCGATCGGCCCGGCTCATTGGCGGATGGTCTTTCACGGTTTCGCTCCGACGGACGCTCTGGACGAGAAGGTGCGATTCATCGACGACCAGATCAATGCATTCTCCAAAGCATTTCTGGGACTGACTGTTTCCTGTGCCCGCTGCCATGACCACAAATTCGATGCGATCAGCCAGAAGGACTATTACGCGTTGTTCGGAATTCTGGGATCGTGCCGTCCGGGACGTACCGTGATCGATCTGCCGAACCGAGTGAATCGGAATCGCGCCGAATTGACAGCGCTCAAGCCTCAGATTCGCTCGGCGATCGCCAGCGAATGGCAAACATCCGTGACGACTCTGGCACAGCGAATCGTAGCCGATGACGGACCGTGGACGCAGGCTGAGAAGCCGGATGCTGTGTTGCATCCCGTGTTTGTTGTCCGGAAAAAATCGGCGGACAACAGTAACTTTGCCACGGCGTGGCAGCAGCGAGTACGAGCGTTTGAGCAGCAGAGAACCCAGTGGCACGACCAGCAGTCGCATACGGCTTTGCGACGCTGGGAATTTTCCGATCGGACTGACTACGACCAGTGGTTCCCAAACGGTGGTGGTCTGCCTGAGCGGCCACACGCTGCGGGTGAGTTCGCCGTTGTGGCCACAGGCGACCTGGCGCTGACCGGTATCTATCCGGCAGCCGTTTACTCTCACGCGCTGTCAGCCAAGCATGCGGCCCGCTTGACGTCTGACGATCTGGCAATTGGTGACACGACTGAATTGTGGGTCCGCGTCGCCGGTGACGCAGGTGCCACCGTGCGGTACGTCGTGCAGGACTATCCTCGCAATGGCACGGTGTACCCTGTCAAAAAGTTGTCAAAACAATGGCGTTGGCAGCGATTTGATCTGGCGTATTGGAAAGGGGACGACGTTCACATTGAACTGACGACGGCCAACGATGCTCCACTGCTGGTCGCCAACCAGCCGAGATCCTGGTTTGCAATTCGAGAGGCACTGCTGATCAGGAAGGGGCAGCCAGCGCCGAGCGAATTTGCGGAGTTCCTGACACCGGTGTTCGAAGCCGCGAATGGCGAGCCACCATCGTCGATCGCCGATATTGCGGCCGTTTATGTCAAAGCAATCCGCACATCGATCGACGCATGGAAGAACGGCACGGCCACGGACGCCCAGGCACTGCTGCTGGATGCCTGTTTCCGGCAGGGCCTGTTGCCCAATCGTCTGGATGCGATGTCTGCCGTCCAGCCTTTGATCGTCGAGTATCGCAGGCTGGAAGAAGAAATTCCTGAACCGACTCGCGTGCCAGGCCTTGATGAAACATATGCGCAGAACCAGCCGCTGTTCGAACGCGGCAATCACAAGCTGCCACAGGCAGAAGTCTCGCGCCGTTTTCTGGAAGCCATCGACGCCACACCCTACGAAACATCGTTAAGCGGTCGCCTGGAACTGGCAGATGATCTGTTACGCGACGACAACCCGCTGACACGTCGGGTGATCGTGAATCGCGTCTGGCATCATCTGTTCGGTCGTGGCATTGTCAGCACGCCCGACAACTTCGGGCAACTCGGTGATCAGCCCAGTCATCCGGAACTGCTGGACTGGCTGGCCACGCGGTTCGTGGAAGACGGTTGGTCACTGCGAAAACTGATCCGTCGGATCGTGATGTCAAAGACGTGGCAGCTTTCTTCGGAAACGCCGCGGACGTCGCGGAACAGGGACCCGGATAATCGACTGCTGTCACGTGCCAACGTGCGGCGGCTTGAGGCCGAAGCGATTCGCGATCAGCTGCTGACGGTCTCAGGTCAGATCGAGCATCGCCTGGCGGGCGCGCCCGTTGCGGGTGGCTCGAGTCGGCGCAGCGTTTACATGCGAGTTCGCCGTAATTCGCTCGACCCTTTTCTACGGGCGTTTGACTTTCCCGAACCCTTCAGCACAGTTGGTCGACGTGATATTACAAACGTTCCGGCGCAGTCGTTGACGATGATGAACGATCCACGCATCGCGGCCTACGCTACCGCATGGGCTGGGCACCTGCTCCGTGATACATCGCTGACGTCCGACGATCAACGGATTGACATGATGTTTATGTCTGCGTTCGGCCGACCGGCGACAGGCAGTGGATCTGCACGCGTGACGGACTATCTGGCTGCCTTACGGCATCGCATGGAAGGCCAACAGCGGCAACTGGCCGACCTGCAATCACAGATCACATATTGTCGAGGCCGCATCGAGGACATCACGTCACCCGTCCGAAAGCGACTGTTGCGTGAGGCTGAGAGTGATTCCTCGAAACGTGAGGAGAATCTGCCGCAACCCATCGGGCGCTGGGAATTTGAAGAATCCGCAAACGACCTTGTGGCCTCCGCAGATGGCGAACTGCTGTCCGGCGCGCACATCAAGGACGGTGCCCTTGTTGTCAGTCGTGGAGGCCATGTCGTGACACAGCCGCTGCAGATAACTCTGAAAGAAAAGACGCTGGAGGCCTGGGTGCAGCTGGACAATCTGGATCAGCGAGGCGGCGGAATGATGACGATCCAGACGCCCAACGGCGTCACGTTTGATTCGATTGTTTTCGGTGAGCGCGATCCGCGGCAATGGATGGCGGGCAGCAACGGCTTTACACGGACACAGTCGTTTAACGGACCGCAGGAACATAAAGCGATGGAACAACCGGTTCACGTGGCGATTGCCTACCACCCGAACGGACGTATCGTCGGTTATCGAAACGGTCTTCCCTACGGCAAGCCCTACAAGAGCAACGGGCCGTTCGAATTTAAAGCGGGTGAATCTGTTGTCAGCTTTGGAATCCGGCACCTTCCTGCCGGTGGCAATCGGATGCTCGCCGGACGAGTCATCAGAGCTCAGCTATATGATCGCGCATTGACCGCAGAGGAAATAGCAGCCACTTCAGGAGTTGCTTCGGCCTTTATCCCGGAGAGTCGCGTGCTGGCGGAACTGTCGCTTGATTCTCGCGCCGCCGTGGAACGACTTTCTGTGACGGCGAAATCTCTGGAAGCCAACGTCCGGGAGTTGGGACCTGTTCCGAAGACGGTCAACGATGCCGTGATCTGGAGCAAACTGGCTCAGGGACTTTTTACCTTTAAGGAATTTATTTATGTTCGGTGATAAACACGTCGCATCATTGAGGGGCAGACGTGACCCGTGCATGGCACCGCGTCGAAGGTTTCTGCAGCGCTGCTCAACCGGTTTTGGCGCAGTTGCGCTGGCCGGACTGATGAACGATTCCGCATTCGCCGGCTCGACCGAACTTCCGACGGGCGGGGGACTGCAGAAGACTCACCACGAACCGAAATCCAAGCGCGTCATCTTCTGCTTTATGTCGGGCGGCGTTTCGCATGTGGATTCGTTCGATCCGAAGCCGAAGCTGAAAGAGCTCCACGGCAAGCCGATGCCCGTGACGATCGAACGGACTCAGTTCAACAATAACGGCAATGTGATGGCCAGTCCGTTTGCGTTCAAGCCATCAGGCGAAAGCGGACTCGAGGTCAGCAGCATGTTTCCGCAACTGGCGTCAGTGGCGGACGAACTGGCCGTCATTCGCTCCATGACGACTCCGGTCAACGAGCACGCTCAGGGCAACTTCTTCATGCACTCGGGCTTCCCGTTTATGGGCTATCCGAGCGCCGGGGCCTGGTGTGCATACGGGCTGGGCAGCGAGAATAAGAATCTGCCCGGCTACGTCGTGCTGCAGAGCGGAAATGCCGTGCCACCTCATGGCGGCGTCAGTCTGTTCAGCAACGGATTTTTGCCCGCCCAGCATCAGGGCTCGATTCTGCAGGCTGACAAGGCCGAAGCCATAGGCAACATCCAACCGCTCGATACAGCGATCGCACAGCGACAGCTTCTTGACTTTGCGCGAACATTCGACAACGACTTTCTGGCTGCATCATCGGGTGACGCACAGGTCGAAGCTGCGATCAGGAATTACGAAACTGCCTTTCGCATGCAATCGGCCGTGCCGGAACTTTGTGACATCTCAGGCGAAACCAAACAGACGCACCAGCGGTACGGACTGGATTCCGAGGATCCCGCGAAGGCCGCCTATGCCCGGCAGTGCCTGCTGGCTCGCCGTCTGATTGAACGCGATGTGCGTTTCGTGGAATTGAGCTGTTTGACAAAAGGTATTGGAGCCGGCGGCGCGGCTAATCCGTGGGACCAGCACGGCGATCTTGAAAAAGGTCACGGCGCCATGGGGTTTCAGGTTGATCAGCCGATCGCTGCTCTGATTAGCGACCTGCGAGAACGCGGACTATTGGACGAAACGCTCATTGTGTGGGCGGGCGAATTTGGTCGGACGCCGTTTTCACAGGGCAGCAACGGACGGGACCACAATCCGCACGGCTTCAGCGTCTGGCTGGCCGGCGGCGGAGTGAAGGGCGGCATGGCCTATGGTGCTACGGACGAGCTGGGTTACCATGCCGTCGAAGACAAGTGCACGGTATACGATTTGTGGGCGACCGTGCTTCATCAGCTCGGGATCAACCACGAGAAACTCACCTACCGCTATAGTGGACGAGACATGCGACTGACCGACGTGCACGGGAATGTGCTGCATGACATCCTGTCGTAAGTCGGACCGCGTCACTTTCACGCGAATAGGTCTGTATACAAGCTCGAAGCGCAAGCGAGTGAGTCTGTGACTGACTGAGTAACTTACGACTTGTGACTGACGAAAACTCACTCACTCGCTGGCGCTTAGAGCTTGTATGGGACACAAATTGGCGCCGGCCGCATCAACTTTCTGTCGGCTCTTCTCGTCGCCCGCCGAGGAATCCAACAGAAGGATCGGCGATATAACGGCGGAAAGAGGTTGTCTGATCCAGCAGTGTGCTCAGTTGCTGATCGTCGCGAACAACGTGGCGACATGTGTCTTCCAGATTAGGAAATAATCCGTGCAGCAATCGCGATTCGGCCATGGACTGGGCGAACTTCTGAATCCGACTGGTTAGTCCTCGACGAAGTCCCCACGTAAACATCGTCACCAGCAAGCCGGACCAGATCACCAGAAAGATCAGTGCCGGGATGTAGAAGTCGACCTCCAGCAGTGGTTCGTGCGTGCCGGGATCACTCAGGATCGGCCCCAGAAACGATGACCAGAAGAAGTTGTAGCCGATACGTCCCAGCAGAAACACAATGTACGCCAGAAACAGAACTTCGTAACACAGTCGTGTCAGCCAGCCTCCACTGGCGGCGGCCAGTTCTTCGATGACTTCATCAACGGCCCGGCCGGCATCGCCCAGGAACTCACCTTCCAGTGTTGCCGCCTGGCGCCGCAGCTCACTCAGATCTCGTCGGTCTTCGGACATTTCGTAGTCAATACCGGCGGTATGGATGTGTCCCGAGATCACCAGCCGACTTTCCTGCAGCTGCTGGTCATCGATGCCGAATGTTGACAGGCGTTCCAGCGTCGAATCGGCTTCGCTTTCTTTCACTCGCGATTTTACCCAGCGAGCTCCCTGGACTGCGCCGATTAAGGCCATCTGCGCCGACGTTCGTGCTCGAAAGAACGTGAACGATGCGATGAATGCTCCCATGCCGTTGTACAGCCGCAGCACCGCCGAAAATGGACTGAAGCCCCACATGTCCGTCACAGAACTGAGCAGTCTGCGTTCCCACAGAGTTCGATTGACCAGCAGTTCGTCGCACAGTTGCCCGGTCAGAGTTTCTTTAAGACGGGTCCGCTGCTGCTCGAGGGTTTCGATCAGTGCCTGAACCTGCGGCAGGTTAGCGTCGTAATCAGAGCGGCAGTGAGCCAGTGCTTCCTGCAGCAGGTCGATCAGGTTAGCACGACGAATTTCCACTCGCCGTGCTGCACCCAGCTGGCTGCTGAGCAGTTCCAGCAATCTAGCGAAGTCGCCGGAGGTCTGATGATCGTTTCTCTGTTCCTGCAGCGCCCTGACGGAGTCGACGAAGAACATCTCCGGAACTTCGTAGTTGGCAGACAGGAAGTTTTTCCAGTCGTCACGGATATCGGAATCCAGATCGGCGTGAGTCTGCACGAACACCAGACGGCAGCCGCTCGCCAAATCAATCAGCTCATCAATGACGCGTGCGTTTTTGTATTTCTGCTGCGTTGACGTGTACAGCAGCACGTCGCAATGAGGAATAATCTTTCGCAGGATTGCCAGATTGCTGCCAGTGGTCGATGTTTCACTGGTGTCGGGGTCCGGGCAATCGATCACGACAATGTCGCGCAGCACTGGCGCGTCAACGCATTTGACGTTGAAGGCAGCCAGATCAAGATCCAGCGCTTCCGGTTCGATGTCCGGATGTACCAGCAGTACCGGAGTGGTCGTTGTCGGCCGTTCTCGACCGACCGTCGAGACCTCGCGGCCGACCAGCGCATTGACCAGCGAACTTTTTCCGGTACCGGTGCCACCGAAGGTTGCCACGACCAACGGTGTTTCCAGGCGAAAACGCAACGTGTGGACTCGATCCAGCAGCCGTTTCATCAGCGATCTGGCGCGGTGAGCGGTCTGCCATGCGGGGCAGTCGTCGATCCACCGCGTCAGTCGATCCGTCAGGTCGTCGATTTCGGCCAGCAGAGCAATGTGTTCCAACTGTTCGTGCGTGGTCATGTTTCGGTGGATTCCTGCGTTGCGTTGCCTGGAGTCTGAATCGTTGCAGCGGTGGATTCGATCGGGGCGTTGCCTGTCGTCGGTGCGGTGTTCGCCTCTAAGATCGCGGACTCGTCGTTCTTCGCAGTCAAGGAATCCGATGGATTCGTCAACTGCTGAAGTAGTGCCGACAACTGGTCGACTGCGTCTGTCACTTCGCGATATTCCGGCGACGAAGGCAAATTTGCCGCGGTCTGCATCTGTTCCGGCATGTCCCCGAGCAATTCTTCGCGAATCAAATTGGTCAGCCAGTCCACTCGAAGTTGTGTAAAACGGGTGTGCAGACGATGAAACCATGCCTGCAGCATGCCGGAACCCTGACCCGCGACAGTCGATAAGGCCGCTTCACCAGCAACCGCGGCGGTAGTGCCTCCGGCGACATCGGCGACAACATGAACCACGGCATTCGCCGCGGCGCCGGCCACAAGTGGGGCGACGGCTTCTCCGGCCGGTCCCATGCCAAGACTAAACAAAACGACGCTGGTCATCGGTCGCACGGCCGCCGTTACGTTGTGCAGTTGTTTGTAGAACTGAAACAGTTGTGGGCTATCTTCACTGAATGACGCCATCTCCACGGCGATCATGTTTTTCAGCTCGGCATCAAAGTCAACGTTTGCGTGATGCCGCTTTAGCCGCTGGATCAGCTGAGTCCGGGTTGACGCCTGCAACACCGCTTCGATTCGCGGCTTGACCATGCGATTGCCACTGTCCGCCATCCATTGCAGTTTGTCGAACAGCTCCTCAACGGTCGTCAGAATGGCCGACCATTCCGCTTCGCGATACTTATCGATTGGCGGAACCGGTTCCCCCTGTATCGCGTTGCGAGCCGCTTTGAATGGCCATGCGATGCCCGTGCCCACGGTGTCGTAAAAGGAATTGACTTTCTTTGCCCAGCCCTGCTGTCGGGCTTTCCACCACACGCGGATTTCTTCCACGAAGGAAGCATTCGGTGGCGATGGCCAGTCACGAATCTTCAGTACCGCATCGCTGGAAAGTCGTTTTGAGGCAGTGGCCAGTTCTTCGCTGGCGAGGCTCAGTTGCTTCAGATGTTGGGGAACGCCGTCCGTCGCATCCAGCACCTGCTTGAGCGAGCCACGCAAAGTGCGGATTCGGATTTCACGAAACTTCAGCTGTGACAGGTCCTGATTCAGGTTTCGAAGTGACGACTCTGCAGAGACGCTGTCGGGGCTCCATCCAGACGGAATCGGCCATGGGCGTTCATAAAACGGCAGTTCCAGTGCTTCTGCTGCGCGACGATCGGCCGGAGCAAGGTAGACGGCGTCCGGTGTGATTCCGGTTTCGGCGCAGAACGTATTGAGCCACACCGGCCAGTATTGTTCGTCCTCCGGCAACAGACACTGATTGAACACAACCAGCACCGCCTTGTCTTCGGCACCGGCTTTGCGGAAGAATTCCTTCACGGCCGCGTCGTTGTATTTTTGCTGTGTCAGAACGGCGATCAGCACATCAGCGCAGCGTCTCACCGCATCCGCCCGGACCCAGTTGACCCGAGCGTCACTGTCAATATCCGGCGTGTCCAGAACCAGCAGTGTGGACGGCAGATCAGAAGACGTCTGCCAATACAGATTATGATCGTCTGATTCTTCCAGGGCGGCGCTGGCGGCCGTCCATTCATGCAGGGTGAAATCCGGAAACACGGCCTGCAGATCATGTCGATCACAAAAGCCCGGTGGAACCAGACACACGGGATGTTTTGTGCCTGACGCCAGCGGGCTGGTTGCGCTGGCCCGGGTGCCCGCAAGGTGATTGAACGTGACGCTCTTTCCGATGTTCGTGCCACCGACGACGGCCGCCACCAGCCACGGGTCTTCGCCAAGTTGCGGGACCAGCTTTTGCCGGAGCAGTTCGTACCACTCCTGACCATTCAGGGCAATTGGCTGCAGAAACTCCGCTTTGATCTGAAGTCCCTGCACCACATCGTACAGACGCCGGGTTGCGGCAGCGATGTCCTGGAAGCTGGTTGATTCGGAGCCGGAATTCATGCGGAGAAAAGTCTTTCAGTCGGTTCGTACACGGTGATTCGTTCAGGCAGTGAATATCCTGGCAGATTACCTGATACGGAGGCGAAACGTGAGTATCATGGCAGTCTGTGTCTAAAGACGATTGACAAAATGCAGGTTTTTCCGCCAGTAACGAATTGGTAATGGTCACTATGTCATCGCCGGATCACAGGATTCACCCACGTGATCGACACGCTTTTGTCCGTTTCTGGTAACATGTCACTCGTTGTACCGGCCTCGTGATGTGCCTGGCTGCGACCGGAGCGCATTGGCGAAATCTGACACCTCAAAAGCAATCATGGAAGGACAGTTCATGTCTCGCACGCTGTTTTGTGCCGCGGCGCTGTTCGCATTGTCCGGTCTGGCTGCTGTTCCCGCCGCGGACTTAACGGAAGAGGAATTCCGCCAACTTCACGCCGAGCTGCAGCCTGCCAAAGATGCTCTGTGGCGGACCGTGCCGTGGAAAACCTCCGTGCTGGATGCTCAACAGGTTGCCGCCAAAGAAAAGAAGCCGTTGTTTATCTGGGCCATGGACGGACATCCGCTGGGCTGCACCTGAAACAATGGAGTGATCGACCGTGAGTCGACATTTGCTGACAAAGAAATTGTCAATTTCCTGAAATCCCGGGCCGTGCCGGTGGCCATTGACCAGTGGTTTCAGCGCCGACAGAAGGATTCTGAGGGTGACTTTTACCGTCGGATCGCCAGTCAGGGACCGCGGCATGACTTCGAGAACGGGACGACACAGGGACTGTACATGGCGTCGGCCGACGGAACGTTTCTGGGTTATACGAATAACCGTTCACCGGAAAAGGTGAAAGAAATGATGCGGCGGGCCATGCTGCAGTTCCGTCCAGTGGCTACCGAGCAACTTGCCGTCGAACGTGAGGACCCACGATACACGTTGACATCTCCGACGGGTGGTTTGATTGTCCGCGTCCAGGCAAAAGTGTTGAGCGGATACGAGGAAACGGATGACGCGATGCAGAAGATCTTTCAGGTCGCGTTGTCGCGCGACAATCTGTGGGTGTCGCGGTCTGAACATTCCGCGATTGCGGCGGGCCGTTTTCCAAAGTCACTGGCACAGCGGATCGCCAGATTTCATCTGGTTGACAATACACGAGGCGAACCGCCGATGTGGCGTGAGAACGAAGTTGTGAATACGAATTTCGAACTCGACGGCACGATTGTGCGAGGCCACGCCGAACTGAGCACTGCTTCCGGAGATCGCAGCTATTCCGTTGACCTGTTGGGAGAACTGCAAACGGAAAACGGGAAAGTTGTCCAATGGGACATGGTTGCCAGCGGCAGCTTTTATGGCGAAGGAAGATACACGCGTGGCGCGCCGCTGGGGAAATTTCCACTGGCGATTTCCTTCACGCTCGCAGATGGCAGCGACATTGCTGACACCATTCCACCGCAGGGATCAAGAGGCTGGCTGCGGGGCTATCTTCCGTAAGTGGCCGGGTGTCAGGGCTTGTTCAGGACCTTGATCAAACTGCCAGCGACAGTCTGTACGTCACCACCCGGGTCACGCTGAGTCCCCCGGTCGAACAATGTACGGGGGGGGGCGAAGTTTCTTACGGCAGTGCCTGCCGCCGTAGACTGTGGCTGCCGTCGGACGCCACGGTAAACTTAGATGTTGGTGCAATTATCCAGGGTTATAGGTACTTCCACCACTTCCGGGGGAGTCAATTAACAGCTTTCGACCGTGGTCGAATAGTTGAACGCTGTGCCCGTTGACCGTCAGCCTGCTGATTCCCGGCAGACCGTTTGTCCCTTCGCCACTGACCGCTCTGCCCTTCATCACCACATTCGCGTTCAGCCTGCCACGTCCAAAAAAAGAACCGGAGCAACTGCCCATGAGATCGACGTCTTCAACTCCTTCATAAATGATTGTGACGTTGTCACCCAATGTTGTTGTT
Source organism: Fuerstiella sp. (assembly GCA_039831575.1). Classification (GTDB taxonomy): domain Bacteria; phylum Planctomycetota; class Planctomycetia; order Planctomycetales; family Planctomycetaceae; genus Fuerstiella. The sequence goes on from JBDONA010000728.1 coordinate 23,025, forward strand.
AACCGGCCGTTCCTCGGTTCGACAACGTAGGGAATCTCGAGGTCGTCAAGGTAGTCCAGATGTGCTGCTTCACGGTAGCCATCCACACCCCACGCCAGAACGCCCAGCACGAAGAGCGTCACCAGCACTCGCCAGGGATGCTGCCGTGACCAGCGCACTGCACGAGCAAGCAACCGGATTGGGCGGGCATGGACGGGTTCACCGTGCAGAAAACGACGCAGGTCGTCGGCCAGTTCTCGAGCCGTTGCGTAGCGCGCGGCGGGTTCCTTTTCCAGGCACTTCAAACAGATGTTCTCCAGGTCTCGGGGAATCTGTTCCTTGAGTCCACGTGGTGATGTCGGCCGTTCGTCGGTTACCTGGCGAAGGGTGTCCAATGGGCTGTCCCCCTGCAGTGGCGGTCGGCCCGTCAGGAGATGATAGAGCGTGGCTCCCAGACAACTAACTGGACAGCGCCAAGTCTTTTTGTGTTGTGTGTTTAAGTCGTGATGTGGTTTGGTTTTATGGATCTTGACATGGCGACGGAAAAGAGACGACCCTGCGCGTGATAAGACGTTT
>JBDONA010000909.1:0-23500 GCA_039831575.1 Fuerstiella sp.
GCTCTACCGTCGGCGTGCGTCCGAATTCGCCACCCCACAGCACCAGCGTGTCTTCCAGCATTCCGCTTTGCTTCAGGTCCGTCAACAGTGCGGCGATCGGCTGGTCGATCTGACCGGCAAGTTTGCGATGCTCTGTCTGGATGTTGCTGTGATTGTCCCACGGTTGACCGGCTCCGTGCCACAGCTGCACGAAACGCACTCCGCGGTCCAACAGACGTCGGGCAATTAGAGTCTGGCGACCGTGAATACCTGTGCCGTACATTTCCTGGACGTGCTTTGGTTCCCGGGAAACGTCGAATGCTTCGGCGGCATCCTGTTGCATGCGGAACGCCAGCTCGTACGACTGAATCCGAGCGTCCAGCCGGTCGTCGAAGCGTTCAGCTTGGTGGCGCGCGTTCCATTTTGCCAGCAGGTCCAGCTGTCTGCGCTGAGCCCGTCGTGAAATGTGAGGGTGTTCGATGTTCTCAATCAGCCGGTTCAGTTCTTTGTGCTGCGAATCAACGTACGTGCCCTGAAATGAACCTGGCAGAAAACCCGCCTGCCAGTTTTCTGTGTCCTTGATCGGCAGGCCTCCGGGGCACATCGCCACGAACCCCGGCAGATTTTGATTCTCTGTTCCCAGTCCGTACAGCGTCCACGCTCCAAAGCTGGGACGAGTCTGCACGGAATCTCCGCAGTTCATCAGCATCAGGGAAGGCTCATGATTCGGCACCTCTGCGTACATCGACCGAATGACGGCGATGTCATCGATGTGCGCTGCGGTCCGCTGAAACAGTTCGCTGACTTCGATTCCCGACTGTCCGTATTTGCGGAAGCGAAATGGAGATGGCAGCGCTGCCCCCGTCTTACGTTCGGTGGCCGGATTGTCAGAGACCGTCCGTCCGGAGAAACGTTTCAGCATTGGTTTCGGATCAAACGTGTCGACGTGAGACGGGCCACCGTTCAGGAAGAAGTGAATGACTCGTTTGGCTCGCGGAGCAAAATGCGTAGGTCGTGAGCTGAGTGACGTTGCCAACGCCTGTGTTTCGGCGGCATTCGTCTGATCCTGCTGCAGAAGATTCAGCAGTCCCAGCGATCCCACACCCAACGCCGAACGTTGCAGCACCGACCGTCGCGATACTTCGGTGCTCGTTGGAAAGTGAATTGATTTGTTGATCGGTCGTTGAAGCATGGTTTTAAGCAGGCGGGAACCAGCGGTACGCAGTTGCGGTAGGGCAGGGGCGTTGTCTTAGTTGGACAGCGCCAGATTCTTCTTCATTTTAACCGGAAGCGTAAGCGAAGAGACGAGTTGCGTCGATCGCCTCGCTTACGCTTCCGGTTACGAAAAACAGTGAACAAACGAAACAGGTGGCGCTGTCCAACTAGTCTACAAACATGAATTCGTTCGTACACAACAAAACGTGTGCCAGCTGTTCCCATGCGGAAAGCTTTTCCACAGTGTTGCGTGCGAAATCGGCGTGGGCATGCCAATGCGAATATTCCGGGTCAGTCCCGTCGTTATCGGCAATTGAGATCTGCCAGAGGAACTGATCGTTGTTCAGCACTTTGTCGATGTCCACAACAAAGTCGATGACGTCGCCGGCTTTCACTGCCACGGCATCGGTGTTTAACTCAAGTGTCGTCTGGTGAGCTTTTACAGCGTGCAGCTCGCGATGACCGGAAGCCAGCACGAATGCCCGAATTCCGTCTCCTGCAGCGGGTTCGTGGGTCAGCTTCGATGTGATGTTCACGGCCATGTCGCGTGGAGCCGTCCAGCGGCGGACGCAGGCGTGCTGGCGAGTATTTCCCGGGTGACCTCCTTCTGCGGTGAGGTTGACCCAGCCAAGCTTCGCATCCGGCCATTTCGTACCACCCTGCCACGCCGTGCCCGTGAAGTACGGGGCTGGCTTGAAATCAGCCAGCCGATGTTCGGCTTCGTTGACTTCGCCGTAACCATAACTCCAGTCGGCGACCGTTGGTGGCACCCGCTCGTCGGCTGTTTCGTCCGCGGAAGATATCAGCTGCAGGGCATCATCGATCTCAAAAGTGGTAGGATCACGCTGCAGAATGCGGTGGACCAGGTGACGCACGCGTGTCGTCGAGTCTTCGAACTGTGCCGACTTCTTCGCCAGCACACGTGCCTGTTCAAGCACCATTTCATGATTCATGAAAAACAACGCCTGCTGCGGAACTGTTGTTTCGGACCGCTGAGCGATGTGCAGATCCGGATTGGCAAAATCAAACATTCGCAGCGTGCCGGGCAGAAACTGTCGGTCGATTGTGCCATACACTGTTCGTCGTGGAACCTGTCCGCTTTTTTTGAACAGATCGAACGATTTGCCTCCCATCGTTGTCTGCAACTGGCCGGATGCCTGCAACAACGAATCCCTGGACTCTTCAAAGGTCAGGCGACGTGGTGTTTGGTGCCACAACAGTCTGTTATCCGGATCGATCTGTTGAGCGGCATGAACTGCATCTTCGTCCAAACCACGTGCAGCCTGCTGGAAGACGGCGGAGGTCAGAAGAAGTCGATGCAGTTTCTTCAGACTCCAGTCATTTTCCACAAACCACGACGTCAGCCAGTCCAGCAGTTGAGGATGTGACGGACGTTCCGCACGCAGACCGAAATCACTGGGCGTACTGACCAGACCTCGACCAAATACGTGAGCCCACACTCGGTTGACGATGACTCGGGCGGTCAGGGGATTGTCGGGATCGATGATGGCGTCGGCCAGTTCACGTCGGCCGCTGCCTACCGTAAACGGCATCCCGGAACCCGGCGACAACCGAGAAAGGAATTTCCGTGGCACAGGTGCGCCCAGACTGGTCGGGTTGCCTCGACGAAAGATTCGCGGCTCTGACGGGGCAGGGCGATCGACAAGTGTCATGGCGTAGGGGACGTCGTACTTCGCCTGAATGATCCAGCGGTCGACTTCGCCCTGTTGTTTCCACAGCTCGGTGACGTTCCCGGAGTTGAACAGTGTTTCGGTATTTGCAATATGTTCCTCAGGGATGACGCACGGAGCCCCCACCCCGTACAGCACCTGTCGCAGCTGTTCCTCGTCCGGGTTCTCCAGTGATCGTGGCAACGACTGCTTCCGATCAACTGTTGTTTGCGCTAACGCGATCCACTTGTCGTCAACCTTCGACAACAGGTCTGCATATCGGTCGACAACTTCGAGAAATGATTCGGGAACCGTCGAAAACGCAGCAGCGACCAATGGGTTGAGCTGTTGGTCGGGCAGTTTTGCCAATTGCCGGGTGACCGATATGGCGGTCTCGGAAAAGGACTCTGCCGAAAGTCGTTCAAATTCATGCCATGCGCGAAACACCGGGTCGTTGCGCTGCCGCGCGTTGTACAGCCAGGTTTGCCACTGTGACACGATCCTTGGATGCAGATCATCCACCGCAATGATCTGATCGAAACCGGCCGGCGGATACTTGTGCAGTTCCGTTTGAGCGAGAAGATAATCGCCGACGCGTTTCCGAATTCGCGTTGATGTTTCGGCGCATCGTTTCTGCCGTGTCGTTACCAGAGTCTCCACTCGTTTGGCCAGTTCATCGGCGAACTCTTTGTCGTCAATCGGATCATGGTTCAGCGGCACTAATTCTTCGGCGCAGCTGTCGAAGACACCGTACAGCGAATAGTAGTCAGCCGTCGGAATCGGATCGTACTTGTGGTCATGGCATCGCGCGCAGCTGACGGTCAGTCCCATGGTGCCTCGGCAGACAACGTCAATGCGGTCGTCGATGATGTCGTGCTTCAATCCCAGAAAACGACGGCCCAAAGTCAGAAACCCCATGGCCGCCAGATCACCTTCTGCGCGGTCTTCGACCTGGTCAGCGGCCAGTTGCAGCAATAGAAACCGGTCATACGGCATGTCGGCATTCAGAGCGTTGATGACCCAGTCACGGTATGTCCATGCGTGTACCCAGAAGCGTTCCTCGCGAGCGTAGACATAACCCTTCGTATCTGCGTATCGCGCGACATCCAGCCAGTGCCGTGCCTGGTGTTCGCCATAGCGCTGAGAACTCAGCAGGCCGTCGACCGCACGTCGCCACGCGTCCGGTCGTTGATCGTTCGCAAATTTCGTCACGGCTTCCGGTGACGGCGGCAGTCCAATGGCGGCGTAGCTGGCACGCCGCAGCAGCGTCCGCCGATCTGCTCTTGGCGCGGGGCTGAGACCGTTCGTCTTTAATGCTTGCAGGATGAATGCGTCAACCGACGTGTTGCCCCAGTCACCTTCGTGGCGGGGCACTTTCGGTTTGCGAACCGGCTGAAACGCCCAATGGTCTTTCCCGGAACGATCCGTCATCGATTTCAGCTGACCAGCGTTCCTGGGCCATACTGCTCCGCCATCGATCCATTGTCGCAATGCGTCGACCTGTTGCCTTGTCAGCGGTTTGTCGGGCGGCATTGCCAGATCTTCGCTTCGCCCAACGGCTTTCATGAGCAGGCTTTGGCGGGATTTTCCTGGCACAATCGCCGGGCCCGAATCTCCGCCCTGCAGCAGAGCTTTCAGCGAATCGACTCGCAGTTCGCCGCTCTGTTTCTTGTCGCCGTGACATGTGGAGCACTGTTCGACCAGAATTGGGCGGACCATGCGCTCAAACAAATCGCCCCGTTCGTCGGCGGTGCAGCTGAGCATCGTCGCGGCCAAAACCGTGAGCGGCAGAACTCCACGCTGAAAAGTCAGTTGCGACATTCGGTCAATCCGCACTTCAAACGTCTTTGACGACCCATTCGAGCTGCCGCTGGGGCATCGATTGGCAGCACCCGTTGGTCGCTAAACAGTGTACGGTGCAGATCGCTGAATTTGAAGAGGCAGCCCGAAAGTGAAATCGAGAGAGGGCCCAGCTAACCACGAACGGATCAGTGCGGCTTCTGCAAGCGCTCCGAAAAGAGCTTCGAGCGACGTGAGACACCGCACAATGGAACTGCCGGTTTCGTCTTGCGGAATCCGGCTGCCAAATCGATCCGAATGACAATGGCGCGATCCCGCCGGTCTGCGGATGTCAGCCGTGGAGTCCGGGTTGGCGTCGTCTGCCAGGATTTGGCGGTGGATTGCGTTCGCGCGGAATGTCCTGATTGCGGGGCGATGCATGACTACGCGGCACTCGTTTCCTGATCCGCTTTCACTGCTCGACGTGCATTCCTATTGCCCTACCCGGCTTTGCTGACGACGTCCGACTGTACAAGTCTGCTGTATTCGGGGCTGTTCACCATGAGTTCAGTGTGAGTCCCATTGGCGACGATCTTCCCGGCCTCCAGCACAACGACTCGGTCAATCAGGTCCACAAACTGTTGACTGATCACATGGGAAATGATGAATACCGTACGACCCTGGGAGAACTCTCGCAGCACTTCATAAATGACGGCTTCGCTTTCCGCGTCGATGGCAGAAGTCGCTTCGTCCAGAATCAGGATTGATGGATTTCGCACGATGGCCCGGGCCAGAGAGATGCGTTGCTTTTGTCCGCCGGACAGCTTTTGGCCTTTTGCGCCGACGCGTGTGCTGAGCCCCTGCGGCAGCAGCGAAATGAAGTCAGCGGCGTGTGCCTGTTTGATTGCCGACTCAATTTCCGTTGCCGTTGCCTGTGGATTGCCGTACAGCACGTTGTTGTAGATTGTGTCGTCGAACAGCATGGTGTCCTGAGTGACCAGACCAATCTGCTTTCGCAGGTCTTTGAGCGCCAGATCTCTTATGTCAACTCCGTCGATTCTCACCGTACCTATCGCCGGATCGAGCAGCCGCGGCAGCAGACTGATCATCGTGGACTTGCCGGAGCCGTTTCCGCCGACAACAGCGACGACTTCTCCAAAGTTTACTTTGAGACTTACGTCCTGCAGCGTCGGAGGCTGGTCCAGAAACGTCTCTTCACTGCTTTCGTACCGAAACGAGATATTGTCAAACAGAATGTGTTTCGCATGCGTCACGGCCGGCATCGGTGTCTCTGTTTCGGGGACGTGCGTCAACTGGTCCGTGACGGCGAAAATACGTTCCGCTGCTGCAGACGCACGTTTCATGACGGGAAAGACACCCGATAACTTGCGGACGGGATCCAGGATTCCGGCCATCAGCACGTATAGCGTTGTCAATTCGGCGATGCCCAGCGGGCCGGACGCCAGTTTGATTCCGGCGATCTTGTCGGTGTTGTTCAGGACCAGGTAGGCACCAGGAACAAGGATGCCAATAAAGCCAATGATCGCCAGGAGTTCCGTGGCCGGTCTCATCAGTGCACCGACACGGATCAGTTTCATGGATGTGTCGTAATAGTCCTTGTTAGCGGACACCAACTGCTCACGATGATGAGGCTGCCCATTGAACGCGATGACTACTCGCGTGGAGTCGAACGTTTCAGATATGCAGTGATAGATATTGCCCATTGTTTCCATGGTACTGGTGGCAACACGTCGCAGGATCCGTCCTGCGCGATAAAAGACAAGTCCGATCAGCGGAAGTACCAGCATGGAAATACACGTCAACCGCCAGTTGAACAGCATCGCAGCCATGATGCAGCAAATCGCCTTCAACGGTTCCCGGACCAGCAGCGACCCACTCAAACGCAGGCCCTCACTGAGGATGTTGACATCGTTTGTCAGGCGTGAGGTCAGTTGAGCGCTTCCCAGTGACTGAACGGATTGATAATCCAGGTCCATGACGTGTTCGAAACTGTCGCGCCGTATGTCATTCGAAGACGCGTAGACCACGCTGCCGACAAGAAGCTCTTGCGCGTACTGGAACGCACCTTTCATGACCGTGGCCATGATCACCAGTGAGAGTATTGCCAGAATCGTGTTGAATTTGTTCGATGGGATCCATGGAAGCACCGCAGTTCTGAGCCACTGTTTGAAGACCAATTGCTGTGAAGCGTCGTTCAGCTTGCGCTGTATGTTGGCACGGTGCGAAGTGTCGGACTGGTCGGCTTCTCTCAGTATGTCGGAGAATCTTTCTATTTCCGCCTCGATGCCGACAATCTCTGTGTCCACATAGGTGTGCAGGCTGTCGTTTTCGAACAGGACGCGGACGATGGGGTACGTGATGGACAGATTCAGAGACCACAGCGCAGAGACCAGCACCGCACAGATGACTGACAGAAAGATCCGCTTGCGATACGGCCAGAGCGTGCCGCCGATACGTAGGAGAATGCCCATAATGAACTTGTGTTGCAGGAACCACGGTGGAAACGAAGCGGCAAATCACCTCAGTGGACCAGGAATCACAGTGTCCCGGTGAAAACACGAGCATTTTCTGCCGCAGATGCAGTACTTGAAGATCATGAAATCTGACAGAAACCGCGAAACCGCACAATATCGATAATTCCACGGTCGGACCTGTCTTGTGAGTGCCGCTTCGAAGGATGTTACGGGCGGATTGTCAGACGATTTGTTGCGTATGAGTGGCAGTCGTTTCGTGTAAAGGTCTTCCACGAATTGCCCAGCGAAGCAACTGGAACGTGGACGCGAAGAACAGCCACGGGTCGATCATACAGTCCCACAGATTCGCAGATTCACAAAGTCGCCATTGGTGGGCGAGTACTGCCGTCACAAGGCACAATGCCAGTAGCCAGTGTCGTAGCAGGGCTGCCATTCCGGACACCGCCAGAACAATCCAGGACATCTGAGTCTGGTAACCCAGGGCGTAGAAATCCTGCTCGACGATTCCGAATGTCGACGCGTAAATCACGCCGCCAATCAGGAACCAGACCCCATTTAACGTCCGGTCTTCTGCCTGGCTCAGTCGTTTTGCCGGTATCAGCTGAAAGGAAAGGTTCTGCAGCAGCAATATCATTGTTGATGCACTCAGTACGCCAATATGCCCCAGCACCAATCCCGACAGATCCAGCTGCTGGAACGGAAGTATTGCCAGTCCGGCAATGGCACAACAGCATAGAATTCGCGTGGGCACACTGCGTTGCCTGCGGCTCAATGGGCAAAGAACGGCTGCTACCAGCAGAATGAAGGACAGGTGCGACCAGATCCAGAGTCTGATACTCACAGCTGATCTCCCAGCCACTGCTCGTTAAACACAACGTGTCGCATTTTTGTTCGCTTCCACGTGTAAATCAGATGATAGTCGTCCAGGTTTCCTTTGATCAGATAGGGGTACGAAAACTCGTCGGGCGGGTCCCCGTGTTCGATGTCATGAATCAGTTTCCAATTCTGACCGTCTGTCGACACGGCCAGGCTGAGCTGGTGCCTGCCAACATTTGTCGGATTGCATGCCATCAGGAAACCGCCGTTGTGTCTCCGTATGACGGCGACGGCCGAGTCCGGGTTTGGAATATTCGTGGCCTCGACAGCTTCACATTCTGCGGCAAAGACGTTGGGTAGCTCATTGCTCAGCGTCGCATGCGAAGTCCCTCCCGAGTTTCGGTAGAATGCCTTCGAACGCTGTGGGTCAAGAGGAACGAGCCACGGCTGGATGGCCCCGCCGTGGGCTGTCAGTCGGGTCTTGTTGACGACCTGTCCGTTGCTGTCGATTGTCAGTACTTCACCGAATTTTCTGACGAATTCGTGGTACACAGGCAACAGTAAGTGCCCCGATTCACATTGCACCGGGCTTCCCTTAACCAGCGTACTGACATTCAGAAACGGAGATGTCACAAGTCGATTTGCGGTGGACCACGACTTTCCGTTGTCGTCGGAATATCTCACGGTGATGCTGCTGCCGGACCATCCTCCGACGGAAACGGTCACGTAGAAAAGCCAGACACGCCCCTTGGTATCTGCGAACAGGATCGGGTTTCCCAGTTTCTTGATGTATCTCCTGAGGTCCCGCGTCGTTTGTTCTCGTGAAGCGATGATGGTCGGAGGTGTCCATTCCTGAGACTGATTCAGACGTCTTGAACAGTAGATGTCGACATCTTTGGCTCCTTCACGAGCGCCGCCAAACCATGCCGCCAGCAGCTGGCCGTCATTCAGCTGCGTGATCGTGCCCGCGTGGACTGATGGCGCCTCGCCCACCGGCTGGACAAATGAATTTGTATACGTCGGCACCGTTTCCGGTGGAGTTGTGAATGCAAATTCACTGGCTGCAAACTTCAGGTCAGCGGGGATGCCGCTGTCACTCAGTAATAGCTCCACGCTGCACATTGTCAGCAAAATCAGGTACAGGCCGGGTAACGGCACGAACCTGGTACGCATGAGTCTTCCGTCGCTTAGAGACTTTTTCAAAGACATCACTCCGTTTCGCACGTGTTCTTGCAGCGACCAACGAGAGCGGAAAAATCTGGTCCGAGGGGCAGTTCGAATCCGGTTGCGACGATACCGCGTCAGAAAGGCGACTGTCGGGGTCGAGGCTATCGGAGGACGGCCAAAGTGGCAATATCGATTAGATTCTGACCTGCCAGCATGTTCTGCAGGAACGATGCCAGGTAACGACCTGCAACCATACGTCAGTGCGGATTCGATCGCATTTTGCTCGGATTTGCGTCCCGTGAGTAATTCTCAGGAGCAGATTCTCTGGATATCTGCGTTTACGGGCGCGGAAACCGCTTTGCGAATTACACCGTCGACACGATCTTGTGACGGTTCTTTTGCAGCATTAGACTTCGACCATGAATTCACCTGCTGTGTTCTTCAGCAGGCCGTGATTTGGGTGCAGGAATGCGCCGTGATCCCCACACCCTCAGAGGGTGGGAGACTGTGAATGTCCGTTGCATTTCTTCCGTATGGCCAACCTGACAGGCACTTTCTTCGATTGGCTTCGTTGTCATGCGATGATGTGGAGTGGCCACTGAAGGACCGCCCTGATGGGCGGCGTCTGTGTGATTTGGGACCGCAGGATCATGTCCTCGTGGTTGCCAGTTCCAGAACGTTGACCATGCGCAGAAATGATCTGCGTTGTCAGGTCTCAATACTGATGGCAGAGCCGCCTGCCATCCAAAAACGGCTCTACACTGCCGTCGGACTGCTGGCGGGTAGGTTTCGATACGTGTTGACTCACAACACAGGGTTGCTTTGTCGCTTGTCGAATGCCCGTTTCGTAGCACACGGCGGATCGATGCTGGATGCGGTGGAACAGCCGGTTATTGAAAAAACAAAACGAATTTCACTGATCGCGTCTAATAAAAGGGACACGTCGGGCCAACGCCTAAGACACAATATCGTTCTGTGGGCCGCTCAGAACGCCCCGGATCTTGAGGCCCTGGGCCGAGGGTATCAGCCATTGGTCGACAAATCGGACGGCCATGGGCCGTACATTGCATCGGTCGTGATCGAGAATTCCCGTGAGCCTGGCTACTTTACAGAAAAACTGATCGATAGCTTTCTATGTCGCAGCGTGCCCATTTACTGGGGAGCACCGGACATTGAACACTTCTTCGACACTCGGGGCATGATTTGTTGTGCTACATCGGAGGAAGTGCAGCAAGCTGTTCAGCAATTTTCCGCGGAAGACTATGCAGCACGTCAGACGTTCCTGGAACAAAATCGAATCCTGGCCATGCAGTATCTGGACTTCTTTGGCAGAGCTGCCCGCTGCCTTCAGGACGTTGAGGGTGGATTCTCGTCTTCACGTGAATTGCCACAATTTGTTTCGAGCGTGCGTGCAGCGTAACTGTCGTTCTGAATTTCTCCACAATCCTCGTGCAGGACTTTCTTGAGGCTGAAATGTCGGATCGCGAAGATCTTAATCTTGTCGTGACAGACCTGCACCGCCGGATCACGGGTGTTGGTGCGACCGTGCGGACATTGATTCCATACATCGCATCCGAAGAGCCGCTGGCTCTCGTGTCGCAGCATCCACATGCTGCGGTCAAGTCAATTGGGCTTTGGCAGGCGTTCAGGATGTGTGTGCGACCACCCCAAGGAAAGCCATTTCGAATCTGGCATGTCCGGCGGAACAACGAAATGCTGTGGGGACTGATTTTTAAGCACCTTTTTCGCTGTCGACTGAAGCTGGTGATGACGTCCTGTGCCCTGCGCAGGCACTCATGGTTTCCACGAAAGCTGTTGGCAGCGATGGATGCGATTATCGCGACCAGCGATGATGCGGCTGGATTTGTCGACAACGTTGTTGCCACCATTCCTCACGGTGTTGATTGTGATCGATTTCGTCCTTGTGCAGATAAGACCTCGGCGATGAAGGAATTCATGATTCCCGGTACTTATGGCATCGGGATCTGTGGCCGCATTCGACCGGAAAAGGGTACAGACCTGTTCGTGGACGCGATGATTCAGCTATTGCCACGGTTTCCCGAATTCACGGCCTGTATTGCCGGACGAGCGTCGCTTGAATTCGAGTCGTTTCAGCGAGGATTGAAACAGAAAATCGCAGCAGCGGGACTGGAGGACCGAATTCTGTGGATGGGAGAGATCGATTACGAGCGGATGCCGCGGTTTCATGCCGCGATGTGCTTGTGCGTTGCTCCAGCAAGATACGAAGGGTTTGGTCTGGTGCCGTTGGAGGCGATGGCAAGCGGAGTACCGGTGGTGGCCAGTCGGACTGGTTGTTATCCGGACGCGATCATCCCCGGACAGAACGGCGATCTGTTTCCCTGCGATGACCTGGCAGCACTGGTGACTGCTCTACAGCTTGCCATGTCCGCGCCTGACCGACTATCGGCACTGGGAGCAGCAGGATGTCAGCAGGTACAGGAACGCTTCTCGGCCAAGTCAGAAGCCGACCGGATTATTGATGTCTATAACCGCATTTGGCAGGAGGCTGCATAACAACGGTGCGGTGATTTGTTGATGTCAGGTCCAAAGCCATTCCGGCGTCATCCTGCGTCCGTGTCCATCGAATTGGATATTGGCGCAAATGGGCTCAGCTGTTATCCCAATCCTGTAACTGGCCGTTATCAACGGTCCAACGAATCGAAAACTAACTGCGGTTGACAGAACAACCATGACCAGCATTGGTGGGGAAACGTGAACTATCGGGCGTTCGTGATAAGTCTGGAACGAGCCACGGAGCGATTTGCTCATGCGGCAACACTGTTGCCACAACTGCCACTGGCAGGGGAAATCCTGCCAGCAGTCGATGGCAGTGCGATGTCGCCCGACGAGGTCGCGGAGGTGTATCGCCAGGGGCAACATCAGCCGAATTATCCATTCGAACTGCGGAGCGGCGAAGTTGGCTGCTTTCTGAGCCACCGTAATGCGTGGAAGCAGATTGTTGAACGAAAACTAGATGCCGCACTGGTTCTGGAAGACGACGTTTGTATTGATCAGGATGAGTTTGGCGATGTCGTTGATTTTGCCGCGAAGAATTGCCCGCCGGGAGCCTTTATCCAGCTGCCGGTCAGGCCATTGTCCTCAAATGCAACGGAATTTGTCAGCGGTGAACGTTGCCGTGTCGTTTGTCCTCAGGTAACTCCACTACGGACATCCGGACAATGGGTTTCGCGACCGGCGGCAGAAAAGCTGTTGGCAGTTACCGAGAAATTTGATCGACCGGTGGATTCCTTCTTACAAATGCATTGGATTACCGGAGTACGGCTTCTGGCCATCGAACCCTCCGGTATTTCAGATATGACGGCAGATTTGGGTGGTAGTACGATCGGCGTAAATAAGTCACGGAAACTAACGATTCAGAAGCTGTCACGAGAAGTGAACCGTGCCTGGTACCGTTGGCGAATTGCTCGTCTTTCTGCTGTTGGGAATCGGTAGCAGCAGATCGCCAGGATTTCCAATGAGGAAGGAGGCATGGATGCCTAAGACATTACCCGAATGGCTGACCAAACCAGTCACAAAGTTCTACAAACGGTCAATCCTGAAGGATCCGTTCCTGGTTTCCGTCAAGCAGTGGAAACGCGACCGGGGTGACTCGACGTTAAGACATGATTATTCGCTGAATGAAAACAGCGTTGTTCTGGACGTTGGAGGCTATCAAGGCGATTTTGCGCAGGCGATGATCGACCGATTTGGCTGTCGAGTATTCCTGTTCGAGCCAATGCCGGTCTTTAACGAACAGTGCACCCGGCGATTTGCCAGCGATCCACGTGTCTCCGTGCTTCCTTACGGGCTGGGCGCGTGTGACGAACAGCTGTTTCTCAGTACTTCTGATGACGCTTCAAGTTTCTTTCGGAACCATGACACCAATGGATCGGTGACAGCACAGATTAACGACGTCCTTTCGGTCTGGCAGGAACTGGGTCTGGAACACGTTGACCTCATCAAAATCAACATCGAAGGCGGTGAATATCCGCTCTTACGTCGCCTGATCGAAACCAAGCTCATTCGTCAGGTCGGCAATATCCAGGTGCAATTTCACAACTTTGTCGAAGACGCTGTGAAACAACGAAACGAATTGCGTCGGCAATTGGAACCGTCTCATAACGAAACCTGGTGCTACGAATTCGTATGGGAGAATTGGTCTCGTCGGGCGAGCGCCGCATAGAGGCTGTCTAATTCAATTTCCATGAATAAGGGGATTTGCTATTTCACTTGAACTTACACGCCGGCTGGGAGTGATTTTCGGCCAGGGACGACGCAAACACTACGACGACGACTTCAACTGGGATACATACACGAAGGACAAGTATGGCCCTCAGCAGAGTCGAATGGATGTGGATCGGGATCTGCGCGTTGACGATCGAGTCTTCTACGATCGAGACGCAGCAGAGCTGAAGGTGGGCGATGCGGTTGTCCACCCGAATCATCATTGCATTTATGAGATCGTCGGAAAGCTTGGTGTCCGCAGTGTTTTCGAAGTTGGCTGCGGTGGTGGCGACCATGTGCGGAACCTGCAACTGCTGTATCCGGACGTGATTGTCAAAGGCGGTGATCGATCAACGGAGCAGCTCAGTTTTCTGAAGCAACGCAACCCGGAAATTGCGGAGCAGACGATGTTGCAGGACATTACGATGCCTTTCTCGTCGCAGTGGCCCAAAGCCGAATTGGTCTACAGCCAGGCCGTCATCATGCACATCAAGACGGCCGTCAGTCACCTGAACGCCTTGGCGAATATGTTCAACCTGGCTGAGAAATACGTCGTGTTGATGGAGAATTATGGCTGCCATCCGTTTATCGATGACGTCAAACGATTGCATGAAGGCGGTCATATTGGCTGGAAAGACGTGCACTTCCACGTCCGGCACCACGAAGGCAGACCCTATTGTCTGGTGGTCAGCAGAGAGCCATGTTCACTGCCGTCGCTGGAAGACTACTTCGAACTGCCGAGCGCAAAAAAGATTCGCTACTAACCCGGCTGGCATTTATCAATTTGAGAGAGACCGGGGCTTCCGTCACGGCCACTTACAGCGAACTATGCTGACTCGTGGCCGCGAAAGACCCGTTCCCGCCCGAGAAAACGGCAGGCCCACGAGCCAGAGTCAGTTCACGAGCATAAGAAAACTGCTCTAACCTGAACGCCAAAACTTGACGCAGCGGCAGAGCGTACAACCCGCTCGTTCCGGACACGGTGATTTCGTGATCATTTGCAGATTTTACGGCGGACTGGGGAATCAGATGTTTCAGTACGCGACCGCTCGTGCGCTCGCGCTAAAGCACCAGACCAACCTGCTGGCCGATTCACGATCATTTCGCACCTACGATCTGCATTCTTACCTGATCGACCGCTTCGGCACGATCATGTCTGAGGCAGACGAGACCAACCTGGATGGAGCGACTTTGCCACCGGAAAAACGCGGCGCCTTCGCAAGTTCCTGGTGGACCCTGCGTAACCGTGGACGGCTGACGTACTTTCGTGAGCACGGTCTGGAGTATGACCCGGGTTTTGAGTCACTGAACGACAATACCTACCTGCAGGGATACTGGCAGTCAGAGAAGTATTTTCGCCACATCGCTCCACAACTTAGGGACGAGCTGACTCGGCCTGAACCGGCGGATGACGTCAACCAGAATGTGCTGGATGAGATAGCGTCTGAGATGGCTGTGTCATTGCACATTCGGCGTGGCGACTATGTGTCAAACGCGAAGACGATGAAAGTGCACGGCACTTGTTCACAGGAATACTACCTGGACGCAGCTCGGCACATTGCGGACAAGACAGAGACACCGCCAACGTTCTTCGTGTTTTCGGACGACCCGGAATGGACTCGAGAGAATCTGAAGTTGCCCTTCCCGATGCGGTTTGTTTCGCACAATCCGGTCGCAGATCCTTCGGCAGACCTGCGGCTGATGAGCGCCTGCAGGCATCATGTGATTGCCAATAGTTCGTTTTCCTGGTGGGGGGCGTGGCTTAATCCATCGCCGCAGAAGACAGTGGTGGCGCCCCAGCCGTGGTTTGCGGGCAGGAAAGACGAGGAACATGACATTGTTCCAGAGTCGTGGTTCAGAATGTAGAACAGTTTGTGAAGAATGCGGAAGTCGTTGCTGTCGTTGCCATGAATGCCGCCGCGGTATGGGATTCCAACGGTTTAACGTTTCCGGTCGGTGATGGTTTCTGTTGTTTTCCACCTCAGTCTCGCACGGCGTTTTTTTGCCTCGGAGCCGCTGAAAATGTTGATCTTGCGAGCGTTTTTCGTTTTTGGTCAACTCCCCTGATGCAGGTCCGTGCCCGGTCGTGGTCACGTGACACTCTGATTTTATGCGTTGTACAGGGCCATCAGGGCGAAACTTATGGATGGGAAAATCTTCGTTGCCGGCCACCGCGGATTGGTTGGTTCTGCCATCGTACGTGCATTGCAACGGGCAGGGCATGACAACCTGCTGCTTCGTAGTCGCGCAGAACTGGATCTCCGAAAGTCGGAACCGGTCTATCGATTCATGGAGGTGGAACGCCCCGACGTCGTGATTATTGCGGCCGCTCGCGTCGGGGGAATTCAGGCGAACCTGGATTCTCCAGCGGACTTCCTGCTGGAGAACCTGCAGATTCAGAACAACCTGATTGACAGTTCGTCCAGATTCGGGGTGAAGCAGCTTTCGTTCCTCGGCAGTTCGTGCATCTACCCTCGACTCTGTCCCCAGCCAATGAAGGAAGAGTATCTTCTGACCGGGCCGGTGGAGCCGACAAATGAAGGCTACGCGATTGCGAAGATCGCCGGCTTGAAGATGGCTCAGGCCTATCAGCGGCAGTATGGTCTGAATGTCGTCTGTGCCATGCCGTGCAATCTGTATGGCCCGAACGACAGCTTCGACCTTCAGAAATCACACGTGCTAAGCGCCTTGGTACGTCGTTTTGTCGATGCTCGTGACGACAACGCGGAATCGGTCACGTTGTGGGGCAGTGGCACCGCGCGGCGTGAATTCATGCACGTTGATGATCTGGCCGAAGCCGTGCTGTTTGTCATGGGAAACTGGAAATCTGACGAGATCATTAACATTGGCACGGGCACCGATGTTTCCATCAGAGAGCTGGCTCATTTGATCTCAGACATATCCGGGTTTCAGGGACGCATCGAATGGGATACGTTGAAGCCGGACGGAATGCCTCGTAAGTGCATGGACGTGACTAAACTCACACAACTGGGTTACCGTGCAGGAATCGCCCTCGCAGACGGAATTCGCGGGATGATCGCTGAGTACAATGGAATTAAATGCGCTGTCAATGACTTAAAGGATGAAGTCAATGATTCCACTCATGAAACACACGTTTCACAGAGAACTGGAAACACGACGGGAACTGGCGAAGTTCATTCTGGAAACGCCGCGGCTTAGCATGGACAGCGAGTGCTTCCGGTTTGAAGCCTCGTTTGCTGAGCACCAGGGACGCAAAGATGCCGTGCTGTTTAACAGTGGCGGCAGTGCTAATCTTGCGCTGTTGCAGGCGCTGAAGAATCTCGGACGCCTGAGCGACGAAGATCTCATTGGGTTCTCAGCGTTAACATGGGCCACCAACGTGATGCCCATTTTGCAGCTTAATATGCAGCCGATCCCGGTGGACTGTGATCCGCAAACGCTGAACTGCATGTCAGAAAACCTGCTGGAAAGATTGCGCACGACTGACCTGAAGTGCTTCTTTCTGACAAACGTGCTGGGGTTCTGCGGCGACATGGAAGGAATCCGGAGCATCTGCGAAGAACGCGACATCCTGCTAATTGAAGACAACTGCGAATCTCTGGGAACGGAATTGCCAGCGGGAAAGGCGGGCAGCTTCGGTGTCGCCGCAACCTTTTCGTTTTACGTGGCTCACCATATGTCGACCGTGGAAGGTGGCATGGTGTGTACGGATGATGAAGAACTGGCTGAGATGCTGCGCATCGTTCGTGCCAATGGCTGGGATCGTAACCTGAAGGCCAGCCAGCAGCTGAAGTGGCGATCGGACTACGGTGTGAGGGGTGAATTTGAGGCCAAATACGCGTTCTACGACCTCGGGTTCAATCTAAGACCCACAGAGATCACTGGATTTCTTGGCAACATGCAGCTGCAGTTTCTTGATTCGACAATTCAGGCGCGGTCCGCGATTCACGCTCGCCTGGATTTGATCGCTGGTGCCAACCCGGACCTGATCCAACTTGATCATTCACATATTTCCGTGCTGTCCAGCTTTGCGTTTCCAGTGATCTGTAAAAACGAAGCCATTCGCGAACGTTACGTTTTTCAGTTTGCGGGTGCAGGTGTTGAGATTCGTCCGATCATCGCCGGCAACATGCAGCGGCAGCCGTTCTACGCCCGTTATGTTCAGCGAATGTACGACCTGCCCGGAGCCGACTTTCTACACAGCAACGGCGTCTACTTTGGGGTTTATCCAGAGCTGACAGAATCCGATTTGAATGTCTTAGGCGGCTGCATGACCAGCTATGCCGTTCCCAAAGCTGCCTGATTGCGGATCTCCAATATCTGACGTCGGTCGCATTTGGTTCCACCGTGAGACGATTCCTCGATCGATTTGCGGCGGATCGTTAACTCTGATACTTCGGCTGCGACCACGATCCTGACCACAAAACGATGGCTTGTGTCTACCGGAATTGAACGTCAAGCGGGAGAGGAAAGAATACAGTGAACAACGTTCTTAAAAACCGATTCAAGAGAGTTGGTGCTCAGCTCTCATCTCTTCTTGGAATCTACATGAGTCCGCAAACATCGCCTGGGCTCATTCGTGATTTTGTGAGTCGTCTTGTGCCATACGACCTGGGAATTCCACTTCGCCGGATTGGTACGTCATGCGATGGCGGGTACTTGATCCCGGACGATCTGGAGAACATCAACTACTGCTTCTCCCCTGGCGTCTCGGATACGGCCGTGTTTGAACAGGTCCTTCATGGACTTGGGATCCGATCGTTTCTGGCCGATTATTCTGTTTCCGGTCCGCCTGCGTCTTTGCCTGAATGTGACTTTGTTAAGAAGTTTGTCGGCGCAGCAAATGCTGAACACGTTATGACGCTTGACGGGTGGGTCGCGGACAAGTGCCCGGAAGCGGACTCCGGAGATTTGATTCTACAGATGGACATTGAAGGGGCCGAGTACGAGACCCTCATGGCGACCTCATCCGAAACGCTGTCGCGATTTCGGATCATCGTGCTGGAGCTTCACAAGTTGAATCACCTCGACAATCGACTGTTTTTTAAGTTCGTGGATGCTGCGCTAAGCAAAGTTCTTGAGCAATTTGACGTCGCCCATTTGCACGCCAACAACGCTGGCGGTCTGACACGAATGGCAGGCATTGACGTGCCGCGGGTCGCGGAGATCACGCTGCTGCGGAAAGACAGGACTGTCACCAAATCGCCAGTTCTGCAGTTGCCGAATTCGCAGGATGTGCCAAATGTTGCTGGCCAGCAGGAACTCATTCTTCCCGACTATTGGTGGAAGCCTGATGCTTTCGACCGTGCCGCGTAGAATGATGTCGCAAACTTCTGAACGGCACGCATTCTATCCGTGCAAGGTCGCAAAATCGATTTGAGATTGCTCGGTGGACCGAACGTGTACTATGCCAGTTCCGGCATGGGATGTGTTTTCTCAAGCAGGTACTGAGGTCGACCGGTGAGATCGTTGAGCTTTAACGCATCGGGATCAATCCCAAGGTGACGGTACAGTGTCGCGATGACTTCGGAGAAATGGACAGGACGCTCGGCGATTTCTCCACCCAGACGATCGGTCGCTCCGATGACCTGACCCGTGCGGAAACCGCCGCCAGCCAACAGTCCGCCGCCGACCTGGGGCCAGTGGTCTCGACCGGCATCCTTGTTGATGCGAGGCGTGCGACCGAATTCGCCCCATGCCACAACGGCCACGTCGCTCGCCATGCCTCGATTGTGCAGATCTTCGATTAACGCGGACAGGCCTTGATCGAACTGAGGCAGGTGAGTGTCTTTCATGCCGCTAAAATTGTTGCTGTGGAAATCCCAGCGACCGAAGTTCAACGTGACGACTCGGCAACCGGCTTCTACCAACCGGCGGGCCATCAAAAAGTGTTCCAGATTCCGCGGGGCTCCGTCGCCGTAGCGTTTGGGGTCGCCCTTGCCGTACCGTTCACGGACTGCGGCAGGTTCGCTCGAGATGTCCAGGGCGTCGGCCAGAGATGTCGACGTGAGAATGTCGAAGGCCTGCTGAGTCAGCGTGTCCATGCCTGCCAACGTTCCGCTGGCATCTATATTACGACGCAGACTATCCACGCTGGTCAGCAGTGCTTTGCGATTGTCCAGCCGCGATGTGTCGATGCCCTGCAGCTTCATGTCGCTCTGCGCAGGCCCCGATGGTCGGAACGCGGAATGAGCGACGCCCAGAAATCCGGGATGGCCGGGCGAACCGTACGGCGGATGTCCGGCATCCGGCGACAGACCGACAAACGGTGGCACGGCTTCGTTGCGAGCCCCCAGGACTTTTGAGGCAACACTGCCGACAGATGGCCAGCCGCCCGCCGGTTGATTGGGCACCTTGCGACCGGTGTAGCAAATGAACGAATCGTGAGCACCACTGGGCGAGCCATACATGCTTCGCAGCGGCACGCACTTGTCCATGATGCCGGCCAGGCGAGGCATGTGTTCACAGATTTCGATACCCGGCACGTTGGTGGGAATCGGCCTGAACGATCCACGAATTTCTGCCGGAGCATCCATCTTCAGGTCATACATGTCCTGATGCCCGGGAGCACCGCACATGTAGATCATGATGACCGCTTTCTTCGAATCACGAATCCCAGCCGCCTGTTCGGCCCGCAGCAATTGCGGCAACGTCAATCCGCCAACAGAAAGGGCACCAGCGCGAAGGATGTCTCGGCGCGACAGGCCATCACAGAGTTTGCTCGCACGTCCCTTCAGTGGACGGCCAGTAATCGAAAGCATGGTGGGATCTCCGTCTGGCGTGAGGCGTGAGGCAGGGGACGTGAGGCGGGGTGTTTGGCTGGGGAATCAGTATACAAAAGTCTACCACAGGTATCGGCACGCTGGAATCATTCGTTCAGAAAACGTGATTTTGACAGTAGATTCCGCATTCCCGGCTGTACCCTACAGGCTTCCGGGAAATCAATTTCCGATTGCGTCGGCCAGTTGCGTGAACAGCAGTTTTGCCCGGTCGTGTCGGCGTTCGAAGCTGTCACCACCGATTTCTGTCCGAGTGTAGATGAAACCGTATTCCCACTCCTCGTCTTCTTCCTGCCGAGCGGCCAGCACGACGTAATAACGCCTTTCCGCGTTTTCATTGCCTTCGCTGCCGACGATGCTCTCTTCGATGCGGCACGCTGTCAGGGCACCGAAGGGCAGGGTCCAGCGATTCCTGTTGCCTTCAAATCTCAGCCGTCGTTGCTGCCGATCGATTTGCAGAAAACCGAAGTCGTTCTCTGTGATGGCCATGGATGTCCACTTGTCACGTGAAAACAATTCCACCGTGACGAGGTCGTCTTCCAGGCCACTGAACATTGATGTCGATCGTCGTTGCAGGGATGCCGTGCGAATAAGAATTAAGAAGAACCATGGTTCACTCCAGGAAATCTGCGTTGACGAAAACAGTGCCATCAGGTGCTCCGAGGACGAAAGGACGAGCAGGAAGTACGAGGACGAGTGCACGACCACAAAGGTCGTCCTCGCGTCTCGTACTCGTTTTCTCCTCCTCGGATTTCCTCGTGCGAATCCTGACATAAAGACGGTCGAACTGTAGGGAATGACCGTGACGTTCCCGCACCCCGGTAGGCCGGAACCTGTCCTGGTGCCCCCCCCAATATCGTCAGGACAGGTCCTGACCTACAAACTGGTACCAGCATTGTCAGGATGGATCGTGCCCCCTCTGCCCTCCGAGGAGCGAATTGCGGACCCACTCGCTGGCGTTTGAGCTTGTATGGTGCGCTCTGTCAGCGCGATTGGCGTGGTGACCGAACGCGGCCCGGTGGGCAATGAGAGAATCTCTAAGCTTCCGTTTACGTAATGGTGCTCAGCCAGATCTGAGCTTTGCTGCGACCTACGGAACCGGCTTCCATCTCAAGTGGCTGTGTTTCAGAAAACTCAATTCCATCCGCCAGCGTTTCTCCACAGATGTAGTCGCCCCATTCGGCGACCATGGCCTGGACAACGTTGTCCTCGGAGTGGTATTCAATGCGAATGCGGTCCTGAATATTCAAGTCGGCGTCTTTGCGAAGTTGCTGCACGTGGCGCACGAAGTCTCGGGACATGCCTTTGCGAATCAGGGTCTCGGTCAGCACGGTGCTAATCGCGATCTGGATTCCGGATTCATCTCTGCACACCCAGTCCTCTGCCTGTTCTGTGCTGATGAGCACATCTGCCGGAGTCAGGTTGATGCTGTTGCCGTCGATGTCAATGGATACGTCTTCGCCGCGACGTAGCGGGCCGAGCACCGCGTCACCGAGTTCCGGGAGTTTGGTTCGCAACACGCCCAGCAGCTTGCCGTACTTTGGACCCAGTGTCTTCAGATTTGGCTTGTAGCTGTATCCGACCAGGCCGTCGAGGTTGTCCTGCTGGGTGACGCGTTCGATGTTCAGCTCTTCGCTGATGACGTCCGTCAGTTGAGCAATAGCTGCAGCGGTCGCGGTGTCGGCAGCAGCGAATTGAAGTTCGGCCAATGGCTGACGCACTCGCAGCGTGTTTTCTTCTCGCAGTTTATGTCCCAGTTTTACCACCAGCTGAGCGGCTGCCATGCGCTTGTTCAACGCTTCGTCCAATAGAGATTCATCGGCGGTGGGGTAGTCGCACAGGTGTACGCTGTCGGGCAGGGCTGGCAAGGTGGCAAGGGGGCCAGTGCTGGAAATGTCGGCGCCAAGAACGAGGTTGTGGTACATGCGTTCGCTCAGGAACGGGATGCACGGAGCCAGCAGTTGGCAGAGCGTGACCAGCACTTCATAGAGTGTTTCGTAGGCGGCGGTCTTGTCGGTATCACTGGCGTCTTTGCTGCGCCAGAAGCGGCGGCGGTTACGGCGGATGTACCAGTTGCTCAGATCGTCGATGAACTGAGCGGCGGCCTCACAGAATCCGGCGACATTGTAGTCCGAGAATTCCCGGCGAGCCGATTCGACCAGCGACTGCAACTTGGATAGCACCCAACGGTCGATCTCCGGACGGTCTGCGATCGATGTATAGCCATCGCCAGCCAATTGATGGCTGTTTTGGGTGACCCGCTGACGCAGTGCATCAGACGCTTCGAACCCATCCGCAATGGCATAGTCGATGAAGAATTTATAGCAGTTCCACAGCGGGATCAGAATCTGACGACGAGTTTCATCGGCCGGACCACTGGTGACCGTTGCCGTGGGCACGCCTTCTTTGGTTTCGGAGATCGGGCCTTCCGGCGTATTCAAAGTGACTGGCTTATCCGCATGTCGGGTGCCGAATCGCAGGTCGGTTGCGGGATTCTGAGCCAGGTACATCCACCGCATGGTATCAACGCCGAGTTGTTCAGCCGCTTCTTCGAACCAGATCGCTGAGCCGTCTGATTTGTGCATCGGCTTACCCTGTTCGTTCTGCACAAGACGATGTCCCAGCAGTGTGCGGAACGGTTTCTTTTCTTCCGCCGTGCGTTTGCCGTCCGGATCGAAACGCATCATCGTGGACAGCGACAGCATGGAATAGAACCAGTTGCGGAACTGGCCGGGAAAACACTCCGTGACCAGGTCAACCGGATACCAGTCGGCCCAGTTCAGTTCGTCAGTACTGTAGCGTTCGTTGAAGTTCAAAGTGCTGAACGGAACGATACCCGCGTCCAGCCATGGATTGCCCACGTCTTCGATGCGAGTCATCACGTTACCGGTTTTTGGATTGCGGATTTTGACTTTGTCAATCCACGGCCGGTGTGGCGTATGGCCTTCAAATTCATTCCAGCCGTCTTCGACGGTCTTTGCATTTTCTTCATGGCCATCGGCTCGGAATGCAGCGGCGTCTTTTCGGACGCGTTCTTCCAGGCTTCCGCCGCCATCGTCCGGTCGTTCGTGAAGTGACCCCATGACTTCAAAGTCGCCGGTTTCTTCGTCCACCCAGACAGGCAGGGCGAGTCCCCAGAATCTTTTCTTGGAGATCATCCAGTCGCTCATGTTGGACAGCCATTCGACTTCACGATTTTGCCCGTCGATGCTGTCCGGCAGCCAGCGAATTTGGCGCGTCACGTCTTTGATCTCGTCTCGCCAATCCATGTTGATGAACCACTCGTCGACCAGCCGGAAGACCAGTTCGTCGCCCGTTCGCCAGCAGTGCGGGTAAACGTGTGGGTATGTTTCCACGGCGACCAGCAGGCCTT
>JBDONA010000222.1:0-5339 GCA_039831575.1 Fuerstiella sp.
ATGCGAGTGTTTTCATCATCGGGTTACTGCGATCCGGAATTCTCGTTTCGCCGGCTTTGTGAATCCAGCTTGTCGGGACGGCTCGGCTGCAGGGAACGGTCGCCGCCCGACAAACTGCACAAAGCCGAACATCCGGATATGCTATAAGCGCCAGCGAGGGGGTCTCGTGCGTGCGTGAAACACACTTGCTTGCACCGCGTCCTTGTATCGAAAACGGCGATCAAAGACGTCTTGGCGCGAAGTGCAAAGTTGGTGGTCGCAAGTTGCCGGGTGAATTCGGCACGCTGTTCACGCCGGATTCGATCCTGCGTTGGCACCGGGAACCGGTCGTCCGCAAATGGGACAACAGCGACACGCAAAAAGCTTTC
Organism: Fuerstiella sp.; assembly: GCA_039831575.1. Taxonomy (GTDB): domain Bacteria; phylum Planctomycetota; class Planctomycetia; order Planctomycetales; family Planctomycetaceae; genus Fuerstiella. The sequence continues at coordinate 369 of JBDONA010000222.1, forward strand.
GACACGCCGCGACGGGTAGACAGCAGGGCCTCGCACATTGCCCCGTCTCATACGGCTCAGTCTTAACACGAGTCGTCCCTACGGAGTCGCTCCTGCAAAGTCCCATGTTTTTTCCCGGCCGCGTTTGTCCAGAAATTGGATCGAACGCACTTCCACGGCCGTTTTTTCGGCGGGCAGAAACAACCGGATGACGCCGGCTTTGCCTTCAATGGGCAAGTGAACTGTGACGTCCTGCCACGTCGTTCCTTTGGGCAGATTGTATGTGATGACCTGTGCGGACTCCGGGAACGTCTCCTGCCCCGGTTTTCTCCAGTGAACTCGCCCTGTTCCACCCGCCGTGCTGCGAACGCGAAGCTTCAATGTCAGCGGGCCATTGAGTTTCACCTGGCCTGTTCCCAGGAAAGGCTGGCGTCCTTCTCCAACGACGCGAATTGCGCCGTCCGTCCTAGCCAGCTTACAATTTCGGGAAACGAGGCCTGCGGTGAGGTCTGCGGATGCTGACGTCGTTGAGACGTCGGCGTTAAAATCGGGGTTAGGCTTCGGATACAGCGCGCCCGTGTCCTGCACGAACTGGTCGATTAGTGCATCCAGCTCGCCCACTCGGTCCGGCATCATACTGGCCAGATTGCGGGTTTCGCCGATGTCTTCTTTGAGGTTGTAGAGCTCGCGGACTTCCGGATATTTGGGATGCGGCTCGAACCGTCGTATCAACTTCCAATCACCCTGTCGAACAGACACGGCAGGAATCAAGTGCGGAAACCAGGTGAACCAGGCCTGACGTTTCAGGGCGCCGGTTTGTTTCAGGATGGGAATGATCGACTCACCATCCACGATGTGTCCAGCGGGCTTTTCCAGGCCGGCGGCTTCCAGAATCGTTGGATACAGATCAATCGGACCGACGACGGAATCGCTGATGGAACCTGGTTCAATCTGCCCTGGCCAGCGCACCATCAAAGGAACGCGTTGTCCCCCCTCGTAAATTCTTCCTTTCCCTTCACGCAGCGGCGCGTTGTTTGTCGGCGGCTGATCTCCAGCCCATTTTTTCCAGTCCTGTACGAAGTCCCATTTCGGGTGGCCTTGTTTGACGTTCATTCCTCGACCACCAGGCACGTTGCTGTGCGTGTTGCCGCCATTGTCTGAATAGAAGATGAACAACGTGTTGTCGGTCAGCCCGAGTTCATCAAATCTGTCCATGACGCGGCCGAGACTTTCATCCACGCTCTTGAGCATCGAAGCCATGATCGGGTTATGCTGATGGCCGCGAGGATCTGTTTTGTCGGCGAACTGCTTCGTCAGTTCTTCCTTGTGTCCCCATGGTCCGTGAACAGCGAAGTGCCAGAAGTTGAGATAGAACGGTTCGTCTTGATGTTCTTCCACGAACCGAAGGGCTTCATCCGTCAGACGGTCGGTGATGTATTCGCCGTCCGGACCGTCGGTGATCGTGCCGACCCATTGCTTACCGGGTTCACCACTGCTGTGGACGCCATAAGGCGAGAAATAACTCCTCGGGCCGGGACTTGGTTCGGCGTGGAAGGCGACTTCAAATCCGTGCTGTTCAGGCCAGTGTTCCTGGCTCAAGCCCAGGTGCCATTTCCCGAAATGCCCCGTCCGATAACCCGCATCTCGCAACAGTTCCGAGAAGGTGACAAGATCGAGATCGAGATAGTTCCTGCTTCTGGCATATATGAATCGTTCGTTGGCTTTCGCCTTTGCGGGATACACAAAGGCATCGGCAGGGGCTGCCGGCTGATGGCCGCCGGCGGAGGTCACACGATGACGAGACGAATACTGACCACTCAAAATTGAAGCGCGTGTCGGTGAGCATAACGGCACGGCATACGCATCGGTGAATTTCATCGACTGTCGTTCCAGCCGTTTCATGTTCGGAGTTTCGTAGTACTGCGAACCGTACGGCGTGCTGTCCATCCAACCCATGTCGTCCACCAGAAACAGAACGATATTGGGTTTGACGGCGGGCTGCTGATCGGCGGCAATTACGTTTTTCGCCGTCGTCAACATCATTCCCGCCACAAGGACGAACATCCACGTAACTGCTACTTGTTGTTTCTTCATTCACGTTTCATTCATGCGATTTGGTTTCCGTAGGTCAACAGGTCCTGGCCTACGATTTAAAACAAGGGCTCACTCATTTCACCGTTCCTCTTCTCCCAGATGGCCACCAATTCGGCCATGCGCTCGGGGTTTGAAGTCGCCAGATTCGTTTCTTCGGACAGATCCTTCGAAAGGTCGTAGAGTTCCCATTTCGCTCTTCCGGTCGCCTTCCGACCTCCCATGCGAACCGCTTTCCAGTCGCCGTGACGCAGGCCGGCCTTGCCGCCCTGCCGCCAAAAGAGCGTTTCGTGCGGAGTGCCCGCGTCTTTCCCGGTAAGGAAGGGAATCAGATCGACGCCCTCGACCTGCTTCGGTGCGGTGACGCCTTCACTGTTCGCTGCGGCGGTGGCATAGATGTCGAACGAACTGACCGGTTTGTGGTAGACCTGGCCGGGCGGAATCGTGCCTTTCCACTGCATCATGAAAGGGATGCGCAGGCCGCCCTCATACATCATGCTTTTGCCTCCGCGAAGGGGCAGGTTGGAAGACGTGAGTTCGCGCGTCGGACCTCCATTGTCGCTCAGGAAAAAGACGATCGTATTCTCTTCCAGTCCCGAATCCCGCAATTGCTTCATGACCGCCCCGACACTGTCATCCAGGTTACTCAGCATCGCCGCAAAGATGCGCCGATGGATGTCTTCGATGTGCGAGAATTTCTTCATGTAGGCATCGGCTCCCTGCAGTGGGCTGTGAACCGCGTTGTAGGCCAGATACAGAAAGAAGGGCTTGTCATCGTGACGATCGATGAAGTCGACCGCTTCGCGCGTGAGCGCATCGGTCAGATATTCGGTTTCGATCACGGGCTGACCGCCGCGAGTGATGGGATTGTCGGCATCGTAGTCCGGCTCGTTGCCGCCCATGTGATCGGTATAGATGAGTCCCTTGTTGCCGACCCAGCGGCCCGTGAATCCACTGGGGAGCGTCTTGCGACGCAGCATAGTGGTGACACCTTTGTAAGGAGGCGGCACGAAGTAGTGACCTTCATGCAGGAACCCGAAAAACTCATCAAAGCCATGCCGAAAGGGGTGATAATCCGCTGTGCCACCTTGATGCCACTTGCCGATCAGCCCGGTCGTGTATCCGGAGTTCTGTAAGGTTTCGGCAATCGTGACTTCCTTCACCGGCAGGCCGAAACCCGGTTGTTCATTGAGCGGTCCGGTGGGATTGAATTCATAACCGAACCGTGTGGGAATTCGCCCGGTCAGCATTCCCGCCCGAGAGGGACTGCAATTGGGACCAGCGACATAGCCGTCAGTGAAACGGACGCCGTTCTTCGCGATCGAATCGATATGAGGCGTGGGAATTTCGGGATTGCCCTGGCAGCTGAGTTCTCCATAACCGAGGTCATCCGCAAACAGGATGATGATATTGGGTTGTTCACCAGCACCGGCAAACACGGCCGTCGTGGCTGTCAGCAACACGGCAATCAGCAGCGTAGATCGAGCAGATTTCATAGAGGTTTCCTATCTTCAGATCGCAAGGACTCGACAATTCTGCCGATCAGTTTTGTTTCGTAGGTCAGGACCTGTCCTGACAACACTTTTCTCATAACCGACGCGTCAGGACAGGTCCTGACCTACTTTGGTTCTCCCCAGATGTCTTTCTTGTTTGCGATGGATGCTGGTGCGGTGCCTCCCCAATGCGCCTCATATTGTCCTTCGGTCACGAAGCGATGAAAACTCGAATAGGGCCAGTCGCTTACCCGTCGAACCAGTTCGTGCTTCCTTGGGTTCCAATGAATGTAATCAACGCATCGCTCGAAGTCTTCTTCATCGCGGACAGTGTGTTCCCAGTACCGTCGTTGCCAGATTCCACGACGACCTTCACGCTTCTGCCCGGGTGTGACTTCCGCTTCGGTGCCGCCACCAGCAAGCCATCGTGCAGAGAACTCATGTTTGATTCGTTTCCATCGAGTCGGGTAATCGGCATCGCCTTGAGGCATGATCCAGACACAATGAAGGTGATCGGGTAACAGGCAAACCGAGAAAAGCCGGAATGGCGATTGGTGTTTGACGTTTGCGATTGCCTCTCGCAAACATTTCCGGCCTAGGTCTGTCGTAAGAATCGGACGGCGATCATAGGTCACGACTGTGAAGTAAAACGTTGCACCAGGAAGCAAATTGCGTCGAAAGTTTGACATCTTCCCCCAGAATCAAAACATCCGCGATCTTACCAATTCCGTAGGTCAGGACCTATCCTGGCGCGCCCAGGATTGTCAGGACAGGTCCTGACCTACATAATCATCCAATTAATAATTGTTTTGCGTCCACTTTTTTGGAGAGCACACTATGAAGGCCAGCAACCGACGTAATTTCCTGAAGACTTCGGCGGTCGCCGCCAGCACGGCGTTCGCGGCTCCCATGGTCGTGCCGGCATCAGCTCTGGGCCGCGGCGGCGCTGTGGCTCCCAGCGAACGGATTGTTCTGGGCGGACTGGGCATCGGACCGCGCGGAACCACCGACCTGAAATGCTTTCTGGCCAACCCCGACGTGCAGTTTGTCGCGATTGCTGATCTGCAGAAGTCACGACGCGAGGCCGTCAAGACGCTGGTCGATGGCACGTACGAAAACAAAGACTGCGTCCTGTATCAGGACATGTATGACATTCTTGCACGGGACGACATCGATACACTGCTGATCGCAACCGGTGATCGCTGGCATACGATGGCCTCCATTCTGGCTGCCAAAGCTGGCAAGGACGTCTATTGCGAAAAACCGTGTTCGCTGACGATCGCCCAAAGCCGTGCCCTGGCCGACGCGTATCGCAAGTACAACCGCGTTTATCAGGCGGGGACTCAACGACGCACGATTGGCAACTTTGAATTTGCCAAAAACCTGGTGCAGGAAGGCAGACTCGGCA
>JBDONA010000995.1:0-5329 GCA_039831575.1 Fuerstiella sp.
CCCTGGGGTGAGGGGGAAGTGCACGGCCTGGCCCCCTCACCCAGCCTCTCCCCCGCTGGCAGACCGATTCGCAGGACAACGAAGAACGCGGGGGAGAAGAGCCAACTCAGGGCGGCGTGGCCACTCCAACGATCGGATGCACCCGTGGCTGGCTGCGTCAACGTCGATTTGTTCGGATTCCCTGACAGCAGTCGAAATTGATGATAAATTGACTCGGCACATGCTTTAGAATCCCATTTCACTGGTCCATAAAAACAGCGAATACAGAGTTTTCATTGGCGAAGAGGAACGGAACATCGATCACATTCGGCTGATTTTGACCCTAAACGGGTGTAGCTACACCCGGTAATTATCCTTAAAGATCAAGGAACGGAAAACGCGATCAATTTCCGCGTGAATGGAAGCACAGCGGCGTCCAGCCGGCAGAGTAACACCACCGCCCAATCGCTACGCACCACCACCATCCCAGCCAGGTAACAACCAACGACAACCGCAAGCGTCACACGTCTTTGTGGTGGATCTGGTGATGCTCTGCGCCGGCATGAGCGCGCTTTGGACTGGAATCGTGACTCGCCGCGTTCGCTCTAAGCTATACATCTCTTTAAGGTGGATTTGTCATCATTTCGATTGCGAAGTCTGACGGCAGTTGGAAGTTTCGTGACTCAGATTGTTAGACACTTCGTTTTGCCGGACGGAAGTGTGACATCAGCCAGTTGGCGTGCTGCAACGTTTTGATCTGAATGCTGCGACAGCGACACCCAACGAACGAGCGACGATCTGCTGGCTCTCGATGAGGCATTTTTCCCGATTTGAGCAGCAATGGCCCGACAAAGCTCGGCCGGGAAACTCCGGGATTTCGCCGGAAGAACGACTCCTGAAGCCTCACAGGTGATGGAAGTCTCGATATTTCATCACACAGATGGGTCTCACCAATCGCGATCGTACCGGCAAGCTGACGCATGCCGCTCGCCAATTTGCACATAATAGGAAACAGCAAAACTTTCGCGGATCCTTACGGCACCTGACCTACGTCACTTTCAGCCCCAGATTCGAAGCCAAGGCTTCGCTCGTCGGCTCCCCGTTCTCAGAAGTTCTGCCGACGCAGATCGAACACGCTGCCGGGAAATGAAACCGGTTGAGTGAAGAGCACTGCTGGGTGATTCTCGATCGGCAGCGGAGTCAAGAGCGAGGCAGAGCACGCTCGATCTGAATCGCTACCGCACGAGTCTCGTCTTCCGTGTATTGTCTCGTGTGGTCGATTTTGAAGCCGCCGTCCAGATTCAATCTCCGCACAAAAGTCTCGACAGCGTGGTCGGACAACCTACGCGCCGGTGTCGCACCCGAAGGCAGCCCATCGCCAATGGGCGTGTCGTTGCTGAGGGTTGCATCGGCCAGAGCATGGAGCAGGGTTGGGGCGTCAATTACAGCCATCGCGTCGAGACAAAACTTCAGATGATCCGGCGACGCTGTTGGCATTGCCGATTCAAGCCTTCGTCGGGCATCAGCATTCCCCAGCAGCGACAGCGACAATTGCGCAGCGATTCCGGCGGAGACGGCCGGTCCGTCATTCCCGAGTTTCACTAGGTGTCGTGCATCGGCATTTCGAATCAGCGCGTCTCGTGCCTGAGGTACGAAACCCGCAAGCAGCAACGTCGCAGCGCTCGGCTTGTCGTCGAGGCCGGCAAGGACCGCTTCGGCAAATACGCGTGTCTTGGGAACACCATGGGCACTCACCACGGAAAAGACAGCTTGTGCTGACCGTTCGCGAGTGTCGAAGTCATCGTCGCTCATAAGGGGCAGCAGAGGCGGCACGACCGCGGGCGAATTTATTGCACGCAGGAGCCCGATAATATCTGCGCGTCTGGAGGGATGATCAGCCAACTTCAGTCGGGCCGCAAGAACGGGGATTGCGTCGTCGCCCGCTGCGATGACCGCAGCACTCGAACCGGGCGCCGGATTGTCAGCCAGCGCGGCATCGACCAGTACAGGAATGTTGGCAGGTTGCGCCATTGAATGATCTCCGAACGTCAACATGGCGACTGACAGGATGTAACGCACGCTTCGTAGCATCCTACATACCATGTTATGTTCCTGAAGGATTGATTTGGTTCGCTTGGCCACGCGTAATCTTTCTGTCGGTTCTTCCGGTGCCAATGAGGTGCGTTGAATCCGTACTGTGGGCATTAATTCCGAGCAGATGAATCGTTTCGTGCGCCAGGGTTTCAGCCGAGTTGGAGATCACATCATCAACGAGACAGTTCTTTTCCGACGCGAGTGTGCCAGCGCGCGTGTTGTTGACGTTTGGTGTGGCATCCTGCTCGTATTTCCAGACAAAAAACATATTGAAATCAGCCGACGAGTCAGCGAATTTTGTCACATCATCCCATTCGTGTTCCGTGGCTGGAACGTTGTGCGGTGCAGCGCGCAGGCTCGATCCAACGAATCGAACAACGGCACCAAGATCCTGTGGCACAGTCACATCGCCCGCACTTTTCTTTTCGATCTTGACGTTGGATTGCGGAGTCAAAATCGCGTTGATATTCTGTATCAGCTTACCAAGATCGCCCTTTTTGCGTGCGGTCTTGTGTCCCGCATTATCCTTGACGTAGTGAAATGCGGTTCGGATTTTCTTCTCCGCCTTGACGCTTACCTCAAGGAGATTCTTGTCCTGCAGCGGGCCTGTGAATCCGGCGGCATCCGGTACCCACTCAACAAACGTCTTACCCGCCTTCAATCCTTTTAGTTTGAGACTTCCCTTTCCGCTCTTCCCAGTGAATGTTGCTGACAGGATTGACGTGTCCCGTACTCGAATCTGCCGACCACCAACCCCGCTCACGTTCAGGACACGCTCGCCGCCAACCGGCACCATCTGCCACTTCGGCATCGCTGCCGCATCAAACCCATAGTTGACTCTTGCGGGGGCATAGGTTATCGGCATGGTTAACTTTTCTGTTGGGCTGACACAGGTTTAACCCTGCACGCGGCGAAGGAACGATCACGAACGCCAGCACAAACGATTTATGAGGAAACGACCGGTGTTGTCATAGGATAATCGGCCACACCCGTCACGCTCCTATTGTCGGACGGTGCAATCGCTGGTTGCGTGAAACTATTACATTTTCCGGAAGACGGTCGCTTTCAACTGGCATTGATCGACCGGAAGGGTGGCGAATTGGTCCGCTCCGATGTCGTGCTGGCGCATTACGGTACATGAGACGCGATGGCACATATGGGCTTCGGAGATCCTGTTTTATTGCAGATCTCAGGTCGCGTGCAGGCTTGACATGGCAACAACGCTGATTTGTACTACTAACGGTTTGTCCGTTGTACTTACTTCAGTTTTACGTTCTCCGCGAAGGTAAATGATGATGATTCACATGCTTGCTTTAGCACTGTGTCTTGGCCATTCCGCGATTGCGGACATCTATGAGGAAATCGAGGCGGCAGAGGAGGCATTTCGGACCACAATCGTTGCCGCAAAACAGGAATTAACAGTTCACTATCAAGAGGCGATTGTTGCGGCAACGATGGATGGAAAGTTTGATAAGGCAACGGGAATTACGTCGCGACTTGAACTGTTTGCAAGCGATGGCCTTTTAATGGAAAACAATTTCGGTGACGAGTACGCACAATACGGCTGGCAGATTTCACGGGCGAAGGAACGGCTCTTAGACGCATACGGTGTCGCAATCGCTAAATTTGCGAAAGACGGACAGCTGAGTGAGATCAAGGGCATTCAATACAAGATCCGTGATCGCGGACTGACGGCGAAGTGGGTCTCTATTCGGTCGACCGCTTACCGAAACAAGTATTTGTTGCACGCAAACTACAAAGGTGTGATGGAAAAAGTCGCTCCTTTGGGTTCAAAACTGAATGCTACGTTTGAGATGAGAATCGGTTTAATAAGTGACGGTGCCGTCTATGGAATAGTTGGCGGTGCCGTCAATAAAGGGAAGCTTCCGTCAGTGGTCTCATTTCGTTCCTTCAACGTTCCATCCATGTATTTGGCCCATGGGGATCACGCTTTGGTTCTTGCAAGAGTCATAGACAGTGACGGGGCTCGACAAAATGCATCGTTCAGGGTCCAGAAAAGCTTCTACCGTTCATCTGCCACTTCATTTGAAGCAGTGAACCTTCCGGGGCACTTTCTCGTTGTTCAGGACGATCGGGTCGTACTCATGAAACACAATGCCAGTGCTGAGTTCGCCAAAGCGGCAACGTTCGATATCGTTTCGCCCCGGTTCAAGTTTCAGCCAGCAAACGAGTGATCAGCATTGTATACGGCGGCGAGAAAGTGTGGCGCTTGGCGGGGAGTGGCTGGCGGTGAGATTGTGTAGCGCTCAGATGTCGGCTCTGGGACCGCCATCACCTGTACCCATCCCTTTCCACCTTGCTCAACTTCCGCCAGTCAGGCGTTTGTCGTCAAATTGCTTGACTGCCCTCTTTGGGTGGTGGTCTAATGATGTTTCGTCGGCAACCCTGCCGTCGCATTGATCGCTATTCGTTATCTGGCACGAAGCCACCAATCACATTCGCGGTTATTCATGACTGAAAACCCCTATCAAGCCCCGCAGTCGATGCCGGTTGCTGTCGGAGTCCTGAGTGGCACTCGCGACGATCTTCTCAGCGTCGCAAAATGCCAAAAGGGAATCCTGGTGTGCATCCTGATCCAATTCGTCGCGACATTCGGGCTATTCGCCCTGCCGCCGGAAGCTCCACTGCTTGTCCGTTTCGGCGTGCTAATCGTTGTCCTCGTCGTTGTCCTCGTCGGTGCTGTGTTCGTCTTTATGCTTGCGATTAAGGTCTATGGTACGGGATTCGGAATCATTCTGGGAGTTCTTTCCTTCGTTCCGTTAATTGGTTTCTTCGTTCTCTTTGTTGTCAACGGCAAGGCAACGAATGTATTGAAGGAGAACGGAATCAAAGTTGGATTGCTGGGGGCGAATGTTTCCTCAATGCGGGCGGAAATGCTGACGAACAAATCGAATGCATGGAATGCGGCGCAGCGATTCCCGCCGGAACAGTAAAGTGCATTTCGTGCGGCTGGACGTTTTTGCAGTCATAAAGTGCCGTATTCAGACATTGAGTCCGACCGGAAACAGACCGGCGTCGTTTCCTGCCCCCCATCACAACAACGGCCCCAACTCTGAATTTCCCTCGGTAAGTTGAACGTTACCGATATTCATCCCTCTCATCCTTGCTTGTCAGTTCGCAGTTAAAAGCTGCCAGTGATGTGCGGGTTAAAAGCGGCCACAGAGGGGTTGGGTATGTTGATCGATTTCAGCACGAGAGGTGCTGGGAGAGGTCAGCATGTCGAACCGGCTCTCAA
>JBDONA010000369.1:0-5328 GCA_039831575.1 Fuerstiella sp.
GAAGAGTGAAGGCCGCCCGGTGACGAGTGAACCCTCCGCCGCGTCCCCGTCCCCCGTCACTCTTCCCCCAGCCCTCCTCGACCTGTTCCCCTCCACCTTCCAGGACTCCGAACTCGGCAAGATTCCGGAAGGGTGGAAGCTCGAACGATTTGACGACCATGTAACGGTTGAACGTGGGCTCAGCTACAAGGGGGCTGGACTTTCCGATTCTGGCATGCCAATGCACAACCTCAATTCAATTCTTGAGGGCGGCGGTTACAAGCATACGGGAATTAAGTTCTATACCGGCAAGTACAAAGACAAGCACCGTGTCGTGCCGGGTGATCTGATCGTGACGAACACTGAACAGGGGTTCGATCATTTGCTGATCGGACATGCCGCTATCGTTCCTGAACGTTTCGGCAACGAAGGTATTTTCAGCCATCACATTTATCGCGTTCGGCTGCTCGATCAATCCCCGTTGTCTCCGCACGATTTAGTCCATCTCATTAACTGGCCACGGTGGCATAAGTGGATCGCCGGTTTTTCGAATGGAACGACCATCAACATGCTGCCGAAAGACTCACTTCAGAAGCCGCTACTTGTGGTGCCTCCGCGGGATCTCGTTGATCAGTTTACCGAATCAGCAAATTCTGTTGCTCAACGATTCGAGGCAACGATTACTCAGAACCTCAAACTGAGCACCCTTCGCGACACGCTGCTTCCCAAGCTGCTCTCCGGCGAGTTGCCCGTCCCCGCCGCCCTCACCGCCACCGAGGAGGCCCTGGCATGACCCCTGCATCATCACGGGACCGCATATCAGAGCAGCAGGGAAAACGGGCCCAGGAAGTGGCCACTTGGTATTTTCGCCTTAACGGGTTCCTGCACATTCCCGAGTATGTGCTGCATTCCGACCAGCAGGGCCGGGCTGTTACGGACGCCGACCTCCTGGGCGTTCGGTTCCCATATTCTCACGTGTCGATTCGCGACATCACTATGGTAGACGATCGTTGGGTCAGTGAAGTGACGTATCCAGGACAGACGCTGATCGTGATTGCCGAAGTCAAAACGGGCAAATGTCACGTGAACGGGCCGTGGACCGATCCCAAGCGTGAAGGAATGGAGAAGGTGGTCCGACGTATTGGATTTGTCAAGGAGGAGATGATTCCAGAGATCACCAAGAAACTGTATGACACGCTGCATTGGTATAACGATGACTTTCGCGTGCAGTATGTGGCAGTCGGTGAACGCACGAATCACGAACTCACACGCCGCTACCGTGCTCTCAAACAGCTGACATGGGCTGACATAGCACATTTTCTATTTGAGCGGTTTCACAGCTTCGGCACCGTTAAGGGGATTCATGACCAGTGGCCCAGGTTTGGCCGCGAGTTTGCACGTGCCGTCGAGCGATGTGGTGTGACACATGCACAACAGGCGGCAGAGTTCATTGAGACGTACATCAGCGAAGGCCATCAGGGGCGACGCAGATGAAACTGAAATCACCCCGCGTTCTTCGCGACATGCTGCTTCCCGGTGAGTTGCCCGTCCCCGCCGCCCTCACCGCTACCGAGGAAGCCCTGGCATGACGAACGAAATTCCCATTGGTAGTAGCGATTACTGGTTCAAAGTGATCGACTTTCTGCAACAGAACTGGGCGCTGATTGAACCTGTGGAAAATGGCGTGACCGTCTACTTTCTGAACGATGACAGCAATGTGTTCGACGAGCTGCAGTTCAAGTCAATGGACGAAGCAGATTCTGCCCTTCAGCTCAATGAATTCCGCAGATTCGCAGATGACCCCACGGCGGATTCATTCCTTCGTTGCCCCGCAGCCCCATTTTTTCGTGACGAACATTCGAATAGGCCAATCTATTCATCCGGTGATTTCTGGAGATCACGATGAGGTTAACCGCAATCGTAAAGGGGGCCGCTGTTACCGGACAAGTTGCCCGTCCTCACCGCCACCGAGGAAGCCCTGGCATGATTGGTCGAATCTTCGTCTATAAGATCGTGGTAGATAGAGGCGCAGCTCCCATCCCTGCCAAAGCAGGATTTACTTGGCGTTTAAGGATCGGACAAGATTGATGGAACATACATCACGCCCCTTCTCCATTCGCATCTTCCTGCCTGACGGTTCTACCGATGGTCTGCGCATTGTGGAAAAATCCAACTGGAGCGGACGCGGTGTCGTCTGCCCCAGGGCCGTATTCCGTGAATCCAAATCACGGGATGAGTTCAATTCCACCGGCGTCTACGTTCTGCTGGGACCGGCGGAGTCCGGCAGCCTGCCCGTCGTCTACATTGGCCAGGGAGATCCTGTTCGTCCTCGCATGGAGTCCCACTACGGCAAGAAAGATTTCTGGCAGCAGGCGGTGTTCTTTGTCAGCAAAGATGACCATCTGAATAAAGCCTCCATATCACACCTTGAAGCTCGACTGATCAGGCTGGCGCAGGACGCCAAACGCTGTACGCTGGATAATTCCAATACCCCAGTGCTGCCATCGCTTTCAGAAATGGATGAGGCCGATGCAGAACGGTTTCTGGATGAAATCCTGATGTGTCTGCCGATTGTCGGCGTGAACGTATTCCGGACGCCAGAATCGCACTCGCGGCCCGATCGTCAGATGCTGGAACTTTCCGGCAGCGGAGCTAAGGCAACGGGTTACGAGGCGGCCGACGGCCTTGTGGTGCTCGCTGGCAGCATGTCACGTGTCACTGGGGCCAATACCTGCCCTGACAGCATCACGGCCCTCCGTGAGACTCTGCTGCAGTCCGGTGTATTTGAACGTGATGGCGATTCATACCGTCTGGCACAGGATTACACATTCAGCAGCCCATCCCAGGCTGCCGCCGTCATGATGGCCCGCAGCGCCAATGGCCGCATCGAGTGGTCCGGACCAGACGGCCGAACGCTCAAAGAAATTCAGGAAGCAGGGGTGAATGATGAGTGAAAAGAACGTGTCACTCGGCCGTTTACAGCGCGTCGATGTCCGCGAAACCTGGGAGTCAGAATCGGGTGATTTCACTCCCTGGCTCGCCGACGAAGCGAACATCTCACTGCTCGGCGAAACGATTGGCATCGAGTTGGAGGTCGAGGCTCAGGAAAAAGCAGTCGGGCCATTCCGTGCAGACATTCTGTGCAAAGACACAGCCAGTCAGACATGGGTGCTCATAGAAAATCAGTTGGAAAAAACAGACCACACGCACCTGGGCCAGCTGATGACCTACGCCGCAGGTCTGGATGCAGCCACAATTGTCTGGGTCGCGACTCGAATCAGAGATGAGCACAGGGCGGCTTTGGATTGGCTGAATGAAATTACATCAGACGAATTCAGTTTCTTCGGACTCGAAGTGGAATTGTGGCAGATCGGCAAGTCCGCCGCCGCGCCGAAATTCAATGTTGTCAGCAAGCCAAACGACTGGACTAAGTCTGTTTCCTCTGCCGCCAGAAGCGCGGCTGACGGGACGCTTTCTGAGACTCGACGGACACAGTTGGAATACTGGAGTGCACTGCGTGAACTCATCGAGTCACGTGGCGGTCTGGTCAATCCAACAAAGGCACACCCAAAGGCCTTCATGAATTTCTCGCTCGGCAAATCCGGAATCTGGCTGTCTGCGTACATCCGCGTCAGAGACGGAGGAATCTCTGTATTGCTAATCACTGGACGCCCGCATGCTTCCGCTTATTTCCGATTATTGGAACAGGACAGGGAAACCTACGACGCGGAGTTTGGTCAGCCCCTGGAATGGCCTGAACGCCTTAACCAAAAGCAAAAACATGTGCGAATCCGATTAGTCGACGCGGACCCGAATGACCGCGACGATTGGCCACGTCAGCAAGAATGGATTTACGACAAGCTGCAACGAATGCACAGTACCTTTTCACAAGCGGCGAAGACGCTCGACCCGTCTGACTACATTCCAGAAGAAGACGAGACAGACGAATGACAGGACAGATTTACCTTCTCGACGCTGACGAACAGCTGGTGCCCATGCAGGAAGCCCCCTACGACTCTGAGGCACTGTTGCAGCGACTGCTGGCAGATCACCCCAGCCTGCTGGCCGGTGACCAGATGAACTCCACAGCACCACGCCGATGGCTGCTGATCGATCGTGAGTTTGGTGTGCCGGATGAACAGGAATCTGGAAACCGCTGGTCCCTGGATCACCTGTTCATCGATCAGGACGCCATCCCCACACTGGTGGAGGTCAAACGCAGCAGCGATACCCGTCTGCGTCGTGAAGTTGTTGGGCAGATGATGGACTACGCGGCCAATGCCGTTTCTTATTGGTCAATCGAACAGATCCAAGCACGTTTCGACCAGCGTGCTCAGGTGGGCGGTGCTTCCGGTGGCACAGAACTGGATGACTTCCTGGAAGATCAGGAGACTGCAGCGGAGTTCTGGCAACGAGTGGAGACCAATCTGCAGGCCGGTCGTATCCGGATGGTGTTTGTCGCCGACGTTATACCAAAAGAACTGAAGCAGATCATCGAGTTCCTGAATGGACAGATGGAACGTGCCGAAGTTCTGGGCGTTGAGATCAAGCAGTACGTAAATGGCGACCTGAAGACGTTGGTACCAACAGTGGTGGGCCAGTCTGCGATGGTACAGGCCAGACGCAGTTCGCCGTCTTCCGGTCGGCAACACGTGTCGAAGGAAGAGTTTGTGGAACGGTGTCGGCAGTCCGCTGATGCGACCTGTGTGACGCACTTGATGCGGCTCATCGCGTGGACGGAAAAGAAGGGATTCAGTCACTCATACTGGGAGGGAAGCCGCGACGGCAGTTTTATCGCCACGTTTCCGTCTCGGATTCGGGCGGCCTACCCATTTTCATTCAAGCATCGCGGACGGATGGTGTTTCAGATGCGGTTCCTCAAGGACATCGCTCCATTTGACGACCCTGATGTAAGCCAACAGTTGCAGACGCGATTGGAACAGATCCCCGGCTTTGATCTGCGCGGCGGGATGGAAGGACTGCCGTTTATCCAGATTGGCAGCCAGCAAACCGATGCTGACATGGACAGTATTCTGAGCATGCTCGATTGGATCGCAGAACAGTTAGACTCAGTGCCAGCGGGAACAGTTGCCCGATGAGCTCCCTTGACGAATCCACCATCGAACTGGCCGCCCTAGAGTGGTTTACCGACCTCGGTTACCAGACCGCTCATGGTCCGGACATCGCACCGGAAGGTTCAGCGGCGGAACGGGAATCGTTTTCTGACGTACTGCTGGTGGGCCGCCTGCAGGCCGCACTGGCTCAGCTGAATCCAGGGATACCCTCCGAAGGAATCGACGAAGCGTTCCGCATGGTCACTCGCATGGACGGGCCGACTCTAATCGGCCG
>JBDONA010000766.1:0-23427 GCA_039831575.1 Fuerstiella sp.
CGGAAGACAAGACGAAAACGACTGGCGGAACTCGGTATCGATCCCAAAAAAATCAAATCCGTACCGCCAAAACCACCGCCTTCATAGAATCAAACCGCCAAACATGGCGCTGTCCAGCTAGGCATTTCGAAACAGCGACGACTTGATCCCCGGCGGCTGAGCCAGATCCTTCGCGGTGATCTGGACTGGATCGTCATGAAGGCACTGGAGAAAGACCGGTCACGGCGGTACGGTACTTGCGGTGATCTTGCTGACGATGTCAAGCGATTCCTGAAAGACGAACCAATCGAGGCCCGACCTCCGTCGGCCTCGTACAAGTTCAGCAAATTGCTGCGTCGGCACCCGGAAGCGGTCATGGTTGCGATGTCGTTTGTGGCAATGATGATCCTCACGACCGGGATCAGCGTCTGGCTGGCGCTGAAAGCGGCAACTGCAGAAGAGGAATTGCTTCAGGCAATCGCTGACGTGGAAATTGCTCTCAAGCGATCGAAACGCATGGAGCAACAATCGCGAGTTTCCGTGCAGAAGGCAAGACTTGAAAGTATGGAAGGTTCAATGGCGGTTGAAGTCTTCCGTGAAGTCCTCATCAACCTGATCCGTCGTCAGGCGGAAGTTGTCGTGAGGGCTCCATCCCAGCCAAAACCCGAATCAGAAGATACATGGTCGAACATCACGCCGAATCTGTCGCGCGGACTCGCTCAAACGCTCGAACTCGTCAAGCCTCTGAGTCCCACAATCGCTGCAAGTGCAGCCTTAGCCAATGAGGCAGGCAAACTTGCGATGCTTAAAGAAGCGGAAGATCAGCTGCTGCGTTTTCTCAGCACTGACGACACAGCGGTTGACCGCGACGTGTCGTCCGCTGATACCGAATCAGCGGTCCTGACCTCCGATATCGACGAAGCTCTGCGGCAGGGTTCAAACGCAGTTACGCTGTCGGTTCTGACCACGGTCGCGTTGGCCCGGCGAAACTTTGATCAGGCCAGGGACTACGCGGACCGAGAAATTGCCATTCGCAAAGCACTCGGCGGGGGAGATTGGCGATTATTCCTTGCGCACGCCCAACTCGGCGACGCTCTTCTCGGGCTGCAAAAACAGGACGAGGCGCGCACACAGTTTTTGGTTGCCTGGGACGGCCTGTCCACGCACCGCGAACAGATCCCGGGAATCGTTCGGCAAAGCCGGCTGACTCACGTCCTTGAAAACCTGTCGTTGGTCAATCTGCAGTTAGGGGGACACCCCATCGGCAAAGATGTGGCAACTTGAACTGGCAAAGCTGAAATCTGCGAAGTAGTCGTCACCCTGGAGGCGTCTGGCAGAGCTAAGGAACGATCGTTTTCTGACAGACGTTTGATGGCACGTCGCTGACGATGCAGTGGTTGGCTGAGGGCGAACAGATTCATCAACACCGACCGAACAAGCTGACTTCGTTTCACAAAATCAGCCGTATTCCGACACGTGTCGTCTGAGGAAGGTTAATTACGACACATTCCCGGCCAGTTTCTCATCATCACCGATGAACATTGGCGTGGGGACGTTGCGTACGAACTACGCGATCGACGCGTGAATTGTGATCATCACCTGCATCATTTGAATTAGCAATTGTTCCCTATAGAGTGTTTTCTGGTGCTGAAATCAAAACTACGTTCAGTTGCATGCGGGTTGCAGAGCCGATCTCGTGTAAAATGACAGATGGTCGGGGGGCGGTTTCCCGGGGCGAGACTGGATGGAACTATCTGGGAACAGCATTTTGTTAACCCGCACTAACATGACGTCCATCCTCGCTGGCGCCCTCCTTGCGAGCGTCGTGTGCCTCAGCGCCGCCCCGGTTGCGTCGGCGCAAACCGATGTGAGTTTCGGCCGGGATGTGCGGCCGATCCTCTCTAACAATTGCTTTTTCTGTCACGGGCCTGACGAGGCAGAGCGCCAGGCGGACTTGCGGCTCGATACGCGTGAGGGGCTCTTCGCCAGCCTGGGTAATGTCCGGACAATCGTGCCGGGAGATGCCGAACAGAGCGAGTTGTATCAACGCCTGATCACCGAGGATCAAGATGACCGGATGCCTCCGAAAGATTCCGGGCACGAGCTGACGAAGAAGCAGATTGCGACCCTCGGCACGTGGATTCAGCAGGGCGCCAAGTGGGAGGGACACTGGTCGTTTGCCCCGGTCCATCGGTCCCATCCGCCAGCGTCCACCAAGCGGAAGCACGCCGAATGGGCACACAACCCGATCGATCAGTTCGTCCTCGCCCGACTTGAGGCTGCGGGCTTGTCGCCCTCGGAAGAGGCCGACCGTCACACACTGATCCGCCGGTTGTCGCTGGACCTGACGGGCCTGCCGCCGACGATAGCACAGGTCGACACGTTCGTCAGCGATGACCAGCCGGGCGCCTATGAACGCCTGGTCGATCAACTGCTGGCGTCCGAGCATTACGGCGAGCGGATGGCGTTGTCCTGGATGGACGCGGCACGCTACGCCGACTCGGCCGGTTATCAGAGCGACTTCAAGCGCAGCCAGTGGCCGTGGCGGGACTGGGTGATCCAGGCGTACAACGCCAATATGCCGTTTGATCAGTTCACGATTCAGCAGTTGGCCGGCGACTTGCTTCCGGGGGCGACGGATCAGCAGCGTCTGGCCACTGCCTTCAACCGTAATCACCGCATCAACAACGAGGGCGGAATCATCCCCGAAGAGTATCTCGTGGAATACGTGGCCGACCGCGTCGAGACGACCAGCACCGTCTGGCTGGGGCTGACGATGGGGTGTGTGCGTTGTCACGATCACAAGTACGACCCGCTGCTGCAGACGGACTACTACAGCCTGTTTGCCTTCTTCCACAATGTGCCGGAGAAGGGCAAAGACGGGCAGCTCGCCCCGGTGCCGAACATGTCTGTCTATACGACGGGTTCGAAGGTAGAGCACGAGACTTTGAAGAGCGAGTTGGACACACTGCTCGCCCAGAAGAAAACGCACGTCAAGACGGCGGCCCGTGAAGTCACTGCCTGGGTGAAGGCGGAGTCCGCCCGGCTCAGGAAAGTGCACGCGGGCGTTCGCATCCCCAACCCCGCGTCGCATTACACCTTTGATGAAAACCGGCGCAACACGGTCGCCAGCCTCGTGCTCAAGCGTGCACCAGGCCAGCTGGTCAAACGTGGCAAGGCCGCCCGCATCGTGCCCACGGGCAGGCAGAGCGGCGCGGCCTACGTCACTACAGGCGGCTACTTCAAGCTCGACGCCAAGCTCTCCACCCCTTTCGCCACACCCGGCATCGCCGTCAATGCCCCGATGGCCTGGAGCTTCTGGGTCAAGCCCGGCAAAGACATCGGCAACGTCGAGGGCCCCATCCTTGCCGCCGTCACACCGGACAAGAAGCACCAGGGCTACCAGATCAACCTCATCGCCACCGCCGAGTCGAACTCCCCCTACCGCGTCGCCTTCCGGCTTTATAAGGATGTCACCACGGGCGACGGCATCGAGGTCGTCACGACCGCTGCCCTGATCAAGCCCAACATCTACAACCACATCACCGTCAGCCACAGTGGCTCGCTGACCGCCGCCGGCGTCACGATCACCGTCGACGGGAAGACGCAGCCCACCGAGATCGTACGCGACAACCTCTCCGCCAACTTCTTCCTGTATGAAGACCTGCTCTTTGGCGCCCTGACCGAAGACACGATGCGAACGAACATCCGTGATCACGAACTGCGCAACTCCTATCTGGACGAGCTGATCGTCTTCCGGGCTGACCTTAGCGAGCCGCAACGAAAGGCCCTGCACGAACTGACCAGCCTCGACGTGATCCTGCTCCAGCGCAAACACACCAAGCCGCAGCGTGACTACATCGAAGCCACGTATTACCGCGACCGCGACCCCGCCTACCAGAAGCTGCTCAAGCAGGTCACCAGCCAGGAAGCGAAGCTCGCGCGTTACGCCACCCAGAACGTCACCGAGGTCTCGATCATGGAGGAGATGCCAAAGCCACGTGACACATACGTGCTGGTGCGCGGTGCCTACAACAACCCCGACAAGTCCAGGACGCTCGCGCCGACCACCCCTACCGCCCTGCCCGCCATGGCCGACGGCCTGCCCAACAACCGGCTGGGGCTGGCCGAATGGATCGTCAGTGACGACAACCCGCTGACGCCGCGGGTGGCGGTGAACCGTTATTGGCAGATGTATTTCGGCAGCGGGCTGGTCAGGACGCCCGGCGACTTCGGTGCCCAGGGCACACCGCCAACGCACCCGGCCCTGCTGGACTGGCTGGCGTCCGAGTTCCGCGACACAGGGTGGGACATCAAGGCGCTGCAGAAGCTGATCGTTACCAGCGCGACATACCGTCAGCGTTCGGCTGTTGACGCCGACCTGCTGCAACGTGACCCGGAGAACCGGCTGCTGGCACGTGGACCACGTTTCCGGCTGAACGGGCAGGCGCTGCGTGATCAGGCGCTGGCCGCATCGGGTCTGCTGGTCACGACCATCGGCGGGCCGAGTGTCATGCCCTATCAGCCGGAGGGGTTGTGGGAAGAGGTGAGCGCCAAGGGCTACAAGTACGTCGTGGCCAAAGGTGACGACCTGTACCGCCGCAGCCTCTACACTTTCTGGCGACGCACCGTCCCGCCGCCGTCGATGATGAACTTCGACAACGCCGGCCGCGAGGTCTGCACCGTCAGTGTCGCACGCACCAACACGCCGCTGCAGGCGATGAACCTGCTCAACGACCCAACCTTCGTCGAGACCGCACGTGTGCTCGCCCAGCGCATGATCAACGAGGGTGGGGAGAAGATCGATGGCCGGCTCAACTTCGGCTACCGGCTCGTCCTTGCCCGCCCGCTCAGCGCCGAGGTCCGCAACATCCTCACACGCGGTTACCAGGACTACGAAGCCGCCTTCCTCGCTAACCTCGGCGCCGCAGAGGAACTGATCTCCTTCGGGCAGTCCAGGCCCGACCCTGACCTGGATCCCGTCCAACTTGCTGCCCACACCATGGTCGCCAGCGTCATCCTCAACCTCGACGAAGCCGTCACTAAGGAATGAAAGCGCCCACGATGCAACCGAATCCGCCACTCAATAACGAGCCGGTCGCGCAGGCCGCTGCACACATAACGCGCCGGCACTTCTTTGGTCGGACGGCGACCGGCATCGGCGCCGCCGGGCTCGCCAGCCTGCTCGGTAACGACCTGAGCGCCGCCTCAACCACCGCTTCCGGGGGCGACCCGCTGGGCCTTAGCCACTTCGCGCCCAAGGCGAAGCGTGTCATCTACCTCTTCCAGTCCGGTGCGCCGTCGCAGCTGGACCTGTTCGATCACAAGCCCGATCTTCGATCCCACTTTGATGAGGACCTGCCCGATTCTATCCGCAAGGGCCAGCGTCTGACCGGCATGACGTCGGGGCAGAAGCGTTTCCCCGTGGCACCGACCACCTTCAAGTTCGCCCGGCACGGCCAGAGTGGGCAGTGGATCAGCGAGGTGCTGCCGCACATCGCATCTGTGGCCGACGACCTGTGCATCATCAAGAGCATGCACACCGAGGCCATCAACCACGACCCGGCCATCACCTTCTTCCAGACCGGCTCGCAGATCGCCGGTCGACCGAGCATCGGCTCGTGGCTGTCGTATGGGCTCGGCTCGATGAACGAGGACCTGCCGGCGTTTGTCGTCATGACCTCCCAGGGTACCGGGCGTCCCGGTGGCCAGCCGCTCTACGACCGCCTGTGGGGCAGCGGTTTCCTGCCGACCACGCACCAGGGTGTGAAGTTTCGCGGCGTTGGCGACCCCGTCCTCTTTCTCAAGGACCCGCCCGGCGTCGACCGCGCCCTCCGCCGCCGCATGCTCGATGACCTGGCGGCCATCAATCAGTCCAAACTGCGCGACTTCGGCGACCCCGAGATCGCCACACGCATCGCCCAGTACGAGTTGGCCTTCCGCATGCAGGCCTCCGTCCCGCAGCTGACCGACATGTCCGATGAGACCGCCGCCACATTTGATGCCTACGGCCCCGAGTCACGCAGGAAAGGCACGTTCGCACACAACTGCCTGCTGGCCCGACGGCTTGCCGAGCGCGGTGTGCGTTTCGTCCAGCTGTTCCACATGGGCTGGGACCAGCACAAGAACCTGCCGAAGCAGATCGTCGGCCAGGGCTACGACACCGACCAGCCCACGGCCGCGCTCATCAACGATCTGAAACAACGCGGCATGTTCGACGACACGCTGGTCGTCTGGGGTGGCGAGTTCGGGCGCACCGTCTACAGTCAGGGCACGCTGACCAACAGCGACTACGGCCGCGACCACCATCCCCGCAGCTTCTCGATCTTCATGGCCGGCGCCGGCATCAAACCCGGCATGACTTATGGCGAATCGGACGACTTCAGCTACAACATCGCCAGGGACCCCGTCCACGTCCACGACCTGCACGCGACCATCCTCCAGACACTCGGCTTCGACCACGAGCGGCTGACCTTCCGCTTCCAGGGCCGCGACTTCCGCCTCACCGATGTGCACGGCACGCCCGTGAAGCCCATCCTGGCCTAAGGTGGCTTACGAAATGACAGAACCGGTTCTGGCTCAGGAGGCAGCCATTCTGCAATCAAGATACGTGAACCGCAGCCATGAGTCAGCGGAATTCGCTGTAAGGCAGCATAGGTGTCCTGCGGCGCAGGACTCCTATCGATTTCTCGACGTTCCTTGTGGCTGTCGCTTCGCGAACCCATCCCACTGGCTGAAGAACAGGACAACCAACGCTTCCCACACGATCCGGAGCAACCGCCATGAAACCCCACCGCAGCTCCACCGCTGCGTTCGTTTGCGGAACGTCCTGTATTACGACCGTTTTCCGATGTGTGCCATCTGAGGAGCGTTGGTTGCGACACCTGGCCAGCTTCTAATCATCACTGACGCACATCGGCATGGGGACGTTGCGGCCCTTGAATCAGCGATGGTTCCATATAGAGTGAGTTTTAGTGCTGAAGTAAAAATTACTGTCAGTTTCAGTCAAACAAAGCAGACGCATTCATGAACATGCAGATCCATTATTCCCTGCTGGCTGTGGCCCTCCTGGCAACAAGTCTCCGGGCTGAGACCAGGCCGAATATCATCGTCATCGTGGCGGATGATTTGGGCTATGCGGACATGAGCTTCCTGCCTCAGTCGCCCAGGGACGTCAACACTCCGGCGCTGGATCAGTTGGCCAGCGAAGGCACCTATTTCAGCAATGCCTACTCCACCAGTCCGATCTGCAGCCCGTCGCGGTGTGGCTTAATCACGGGGCGTTACCAGCAGCGATGGGGGAACTACTGGTATGGACAGGGCGGACTTCCAAACGAAGAAGTGACGTTGCCACAGGTACTCAGGAAGCTGGGTTACTCGACGAAGAAGATCGGCAAGACTCATCTAAACGGTGGCCCGGCCCAGCATCCTCTCGACCACGGTTTCGATGAATTCGTGGGCTTCATCCACCATACCTGGGATTACATCCGCCTGAGTGAGAAAGACCTCGCAGCCTATCAGGAGCGCGCCGACGGAAAGCCACTTGGGATTCTCAATGTAGGTCCACTCGAACGAGACAAAGGCCAGGCCGCCTCCTACGAGGATGGATTCACGACCGAGATCTTTACGGATGAAGCGTTGAAGACGATCGTTGCGGGCAAGGACACCGAAACACCGTTCTTTGTTCAGTTGGAGTACAACGCGGTTCACATGCCAACCTATGTCACGGATCCCGACTACGCAAAGAAAGCTGGCTACGAACAGCCAGGGTGGAATCGGAGTGCCGACAAGTGGGAGTTTCCCTTCTGGGATCCTCGGCAAATCAGCTGGAACGATTGGCACAGGAAGTGGGGCCACCTGGGTGAAGTCGATCCGCTGGGACGAAAACGCTATCTCGCAAACCTCATCGCCCTCGATGATGGCGTTGGCCGAATTCTGCAATCGCTGAAAGATACAGGCCAACGCAACAACACCATCGTCGTGTTCCTGTCAGACAACGGCGGCACCATCAACACTTACTCGAACAACGCCCCACTGCGCGGATACAAATACATGTTCGGTGAAGGCGGCGTCCGAATTCCAATCATCGTTTCGTGGCCTGGGCATCTGCCGCAGGGACAGAAGCGTCATGGACTGGCATCTGGAATGGATGTTTTCCCAACGGTCGTCGAATTGGCGGGAGGCGTGTCGCCGGAGAACCTCGATGGCAGGAGTCTTGTCCCGAGTCTCCAGGATCATGCTGCGGATTCAGGACACGAATATCTCTGCTTTGCTGACGGAAAAATGACCTGGAGCATCCGGCAGGGCGATTGGAAACTGATTAATTCGCCAGGCTGGACACATCCGAATTATCGGTTGGATGAGGCGAATGTCGCACATCCGGCCGAGGAATATGTTTATCCGGACGGGCTGGTCCTGTTCGACCTTAAGAATGACATTGGCGAGACGCGGGACATCTCTTTGAGCAAACCCGAGCGTGTGAAAAACATGACAGCTCTCTATGACGCCTGGCGGGGCGAGATGGGCAAGCCGGTTTCCGGTAAGGTTCGACCAGCGAAGAAATAGGAGCGGCTTGTTATTGCGGGATATACCAACCACCGGAAATGGCCTGTGCGAATTATCGATCCGGCAGTCGCACGACGTGTCCGAGGCGTGATGCGGCAGCTATCATGAACTCTGCGCACTAACTACAACAGTTTACGAAATGACGGAACGAGTTCTGGCTCGTGGGGGCGGCCGTTCTGCTATCAAAACACGTGAACCGCGGCCATGAGTCAGCAAAACTCGCTGTAAACGACCTGAAATCTGCGAATGCTTCGCGGGTAAACTTTTTGTGAGCGACGACCACCATGAAATACAACTTTATACTTCCTCTCGTTCTTGCAGCCCTGATGGTGACTCCCGGAGCGGGCGCCGTCGAGGACGCGACAAAGCAGGCCCCACTAAAAGTCCTGCTGGTCGCCGGTGGCTGTTGCCATGATTACGCCACACAATCAAGACTGCTGAAGGCTGGTATTGAAGAACGCATCAACGCTGTGGTTACGGTTGTGTTTAACCCGAGCACTTCAACGGATACGCGGTTCAAGATCTATGAATCGGACAAATGGGCCGAAGGATATGACGTTGTTTTGCATGACGAGTGCTCTGCCGCGGTGACGGACAAAATCTATGTGGGTCGCATTCTTGCGGCACATAAGAACGGAGTGCCTGCTGTGAATCTGCACTGTGCGATGCACAGCTATCGGTGGGGCAACTTTCGTGAGCCGGTCGAACTGGGCGCGGACAACGCCAGTTGGTACGAGATGATTGGCGTTCAGTCGACTGGCCATGGCCCCCAATCTCCGATCGACGTCAGGTATACCGACGCAGATCACCCGGTTACGAAGGGATTCAAAAACTGGACCACGGTCAACGAGGAACTCTACAACAATGTGCGAGTGTTCGGCGGTACCAGAGCCCTCGCCAGCGGCACGCAACGACAACAACCACGCAAACGAGAATTGAAGCAAAACCCGAACGCCAAGCCTCGCGAAGCCAATGCGATCGTCGTGTGGACGAACGAATATGGCCCCAACAAGACAAAGATCTTCAGCACCACTCTGGGGCACAACAATGTTACGGTGGGCGACCCCCGCTACCTGGATTTAGTTGTCCGCGGCCTTCTGTGGAGTACTGGCAATCTAAGCGAAGAGGGCCAGCCGACGACTGCCTACGCGAAGTAACGTCCCGCATCCAGCACTCAGCCCGAAGCGAGCAAGCTGTTCATCGTATGGCGCTCCTGCCATCCTTCGTGAACGATGCAGACCGATTGAAAACAGGTACCCGGCAATGACAAAACGATTCTTTGCCGCCAGCACTCTCGTACTTTTGCTCATGGTCATGTCTTCCGCTCTTCGTGCGGATGAACGGGGCACCTTGATTTTCGAAGACGATTTCAACCGCAACGAATCTCAGGAAGCGAAAGAAGAACTCAGCAAGGGCTGGGGCTCGAACAGCAGGAAACGCGCAGCTGGCAACAAGCAAGTCGACCTCAAAGACGGCGCGATGTACATCTATTTGCACAAGGCCGCGGACCATGCGGTATCGGTGACTCATCCCGCTGAATTTCGAGATGGCTCCGTCGAGCTCAAGTTCATGCTGGAAGAGAAGACGGACAGCCTTGGCCTGAATTTCGCGGACTTGAACTTCAGGGAGGTACACGCGGGACACCTGTTCGTTGCGAAAATCAGCACGAAGGACGTGCAATTGCAGGATCTCAAAACGGGCAACATGAATTTGAAAACTCGCGAATTGCGGCTAGCCAACAAACTGACTTCCTCACTGAAAGCCGAGTTGAAGACAAAGGCCAGGAAGTTTCCGAATCGCGTGGAGCCCGGGAAATGGCATGCCCTGGTTCTCAATGTCAACGGCGACACGCTGAGTGTTTCCATTGACGGTAAGCAAGTCGGTTCTTTTTCGTCCGCAGGCATCGCGCACCCCACGAAGCGAACGCTTCGATTGTCAGTGCCGAAAAACGCCGTCGTAGATGACGTGAAAATTTTCTCACGCGCAGCTTCAGCACAGTCAGATTAGAGCAGTTTACGCTGACATGTGGCCGCGAAGAACGCTTTTCGATAGCAGTTTCGCTACCCCCACGAGCCAGTATCGTCTACGCCGATTAGAAAATGCTGTCGTCTAATCCAGACAGCCCGAAGTGCGGGTATGATCGGCAACACTGCTGTTTGTCGCGACATTGTTGAGCCTCCTGTCCGAGTTATCGACACTGAGATGACATGTATCCGTTCGGCTCTCAAGGTCAAACACGCCGACTGAGCACTTCGTCTATGAAATCGGTACGCAGTTCTCTCATCGATTCATACGTTACTAGGGACACCTCGTAAGACGATCCTGTTTCCGACAGTCGTTTGATGGCACGTCGCTGACGATGCATCGGTCAGCTGGGTTCGGACACCTTCGTCAACACGGACTGAACGAGGCGAAATCGTTCCGGAAATTCAGCCGTATACCGACACGTGTCATCTGAGGGACGTTAATTGGTTTGATCGGCACTTCCCAACACCGTGGCGATCAGCTGTGTTACGTCGTCGTCAGGAGAAACAAACAATCATCCCCCTCAAAAAGATGAAATGTTTGTGTAAGAATTGCACGTTCAGATCACACTATTGCCGTAGATGCGTTCAACATTATTGAGATTCACGCGGTACGACACATGGCCCCAAAGATCAAAGCAGCCACGCAAAAACAGATATTCACAGAGTGGACCCATCAACACCGGGGATTGCTCTTTAAGCTTGTCCGTGCCTATGCCTTTAACGCCACAGACCGCGACGACCTCTTCCAGGAAATCTCTATCCAACTCTACAACTCCATCCCAAAGTATCGTGGTGATTCCTCAGCACCAACCTGGATCTATCGCGTAGCACTCTACGCTGCGATCGCCTGGTCTAAACGTGAAAGGAAGCACAGCCGGAAAGAACATCTCGCCGGGGACGAGCACACGCTCATTCAAGCGAATCAAGCTCAAGATCCGCGACTCGACTGGCTTTACGACCAGGTTGCCAGGCTCAACGAGATCGACCGCTCACTCACACTCCTGCTGCTTGACGGATTCAGCTACCTGGAAATGGCCGATATCCTCGGCATCTCCGAGAGCAACGTGGGCGTCAAGATTCACCGTATCAAACAACACCTCACACAAATCGCAAAGGACAACCATGGAATTTGAAGACTTGCAAAAAGTATGGGACGCACAGAACGAGCGCCATATCTACGCCATCGACGAAAAGATCCTGCACAAGCGGGTCATCAAGAGTCAATCCGAGATCATGTTGATGGTCAACATCGTCGAGTGGTCGATGTTCATCAGCATGTTGACCCTGTCGCTGATGGTTCTTCAGGACGGGATCTTCAATGACGAACTCTATCAGGTGCCAGAAGCGATCATCCTGCTGGTCGCCACCGGCTATATCTACCGGGCCCGACGTGACCGCCTGCGCAACGAACCCCAGTCCGACTTCTCACTGCTGGGCAACCTGAATCAAGCCCTCCAGGCAATCGGTCACCACGCCAAACAGCAACGCAATTTCATCTGGTGGTACGTCACCCCCATGATCTCCACCACCGTCATCCATATGGTCTACACGTTCGACGGCAAACCCATCTGGCTCTGGCCATTGGCGATCGGCATGTTCATCGTTTTCAACTGGATCGTCCAACGTACGCTCAACAACCGGATCCTGCCCAGCAAGGACGACCTGGAATCCTTACGTAACATGTTGACCGGACCGGAATCATGAATCTCCCACGTCGCACTGGCCTGTCTTCTGATGTTTGCGAAAGGGCGATCCCCGGGGCAGCTCCGTAGGCCAGGACCTGTTGTACAGCAGTTTTCAAAATCACGCGGTCGTTCTGTAGTGGAATTCGCCAAGAATTTCGGCAGAGACAGGTCGAAAGCCTTGGCGGCTTCCGCTACGACAAAAACTAACCTGCTGTGTAGCGCGCCCATCATCGTCAGGACGGGTCCTGACCTACGAAACTTCTAATCATCCCCGACGCACATCGGCATGGGGATGATGCGTACCAGTTGCGAAATTCAGCCGTGTTCTGCGATCTGTCACGTCCAGGGTTCACCCACCAATGCCCGCCTTTGCACACCTGCATCCTTTGAATTACCGATTGTCCAATATAGAGTGAGTTTCAGTGCTGAAATCAAAATTACTATCAGTCACACCGAGTCAACATGAAACGTATATTGAACAACCCTTGGCTGGTCATTGCCGCGGCCTTTGTTGTGAACGCAACAGCCTTCGCGGATGCGCCCAGGCCCAACATCCTCTTGATCATGGCAGACGATCTGGGGTTCTCGGACCTCGGCTGTTATGGCGGAGAAATTACGACGCCTAACCTGGATTCGATTGCGGCGGACGGGTTACGATTCAGTCAGTTCTATAACACTGCGCGATGCTGGCCGACGCGTGCTGCATTGATGACCGGTTACTATTCGCAGCAAGTTCGGCGCGATGCCTTGCCAGGCATTCGGGGAGGCGGTCAAGGCACTCGGCCAGACTGGGCGGTTTTGCTTCCGGAGCTGCTGAAACCTGCTGGGTACCGGTCGTACCACACCGGCAAATGGCATATCGATGGCATGCCGATCGCGGAAGGTTTCGACCATTCGTATTATTTGAAAGATCAAGGCCGTTTTTTTAATCCGACCACGCACTGGAAAGATGACGTTAAACTGCCGCCGGTCGAAAAAGGCACTGACTATTACGCAACCACGGCGCTGGCGAATCATGCCATTGAAGTACTGGGCGAGCACGCACGGCAGCATGCCGACGCGCCCTTTTTCCACTACCTCGCCTTTTCCGCACCGCATTTCCCACTGCACGCGTTGCCCGAAGATATCGCCGTCTACCAGGACACGTACACGGCAGGATGGGATGTCATTCGCGCGAAACGTTGGCGACGCATGCAACAGATAGGCCTGCTTGATGCGACGGCCGTCAGCCAACCGTCGCGGGTCGAACGCGAACTTGGGCCGCCCTATCACTTTCCCGAAGCACTGAAGATCCTGGGTGAAGAAGAAGTCAACAAGCCAGTTCCCTGGAAGAGTCTCAGCGAGGCCCAGAGGAATTTTCAGGCTACCAAGATGGCAATACACGCTGCGATGATTCACCGCGTGGATGTCGAAATCGGTCGCGTTTTTGATCAAATCAGAAACATGGGACAGTGGCAGAACACCATCGTGTTCTTCCTTTCCGACAACGGTGCGAGTGCTGAGATCATGGTCCGCGATGACGGGCACGACCGGGGCGTGCCACCAGGTGCCGCCGACACTTATCTGTGCCTCGGCCCTGGCTGGTCGACGACGTGCAACACGCCGTTTCGTCGCCACAAAACGTGGACACACGAAGGAGGCACATCGACGCCGTTGCTCGTGGCGTGGCCATCCGGCATCACTGCGCGTGGAGAAATCCGCAACAGTCCCGGGCATGTCATCGACATCGCCGCGACGCTGCTCGAACTCGCTGGCGCCAAAACGTTGGCTGGCGCGCCGCCCGCGCCTGGAGAGAGCCTTGTGCCAGTGTTTGCCCAGGACGACGCGGCTGAGCACAAAACGATCTGGTGGTTTCACGACGGCAATAAAGCCATTCGCAGGGGCGACTGGAAAGCTGTCGCTCCCGTCGATGAACCGTGGGAACTCTACCATCTGGCAGTGGACCGCCAGGAATCGCACGACCTGGCCGTACCACAAGCAGACAAGTTGCAGGAACTTGTCACGGAGTGGAAACGGCATGTCGATGAATTCACCGAACTTGCATCGCGAGATCTTCCGGCGGCTGTGCGGCAGAAAGCCACAGACTCGGCGAATTACTCAATCGACATCAAGGATAAGCAAGCGGCGGGGAAGCCCAAACGCAGGCAAGTTTTGCTTGGTGGAAAATCATTTCTCGTGAACGGACGGCATGCGTTCTTGATGGAACCAGCAGAGACCTCGGATGCTGGCGGCAAAAAGCCATGGATTTTCTACGGTGCGACGCTGAACGCTTACCCCGACCAGGCGGAAAGTTGGATGCATCAGCAGTTCCTCGATGCGGGCATTGCCGTGGCGGGAATTGATGTGGGCGAAGCCTATGGCAGCCCTCATGCGTTTCCTCATTTCGAGGCCCTGTACCAGAAAATGGTGCAGGATGGATACGCCAGGAAACCCGCGCTGTTGGGGCGCAGTCGAGGTGGTCTCTGGGTCAGCAGCTGGGCGATTGAACATCCCGATCGCGTAGCAGGCATCGGTGGAATCTATCCCTGCTACGACTACACAACCTACCCGGGCCTGCGCCGCGCTGCGCCAGCTTACGGTGTAAGCGAACAGGTCCTCGCCGACCAGCAGCACAAGCTGAACCCGATCAAACGTGCCGGCGTGTTGGCCGATGCCAGGATCCCGGTGCTGATCATTCACGGCAAGGATGACAAGGTCGTGCCGCTGGCGGAAAACTCCGCCGCTCTCGAGCAAGTTTACCAGTCAAGAAACGTCGGCGGATTGATCGAAGTGATCAAAGTCGATGGGCAAGGTCACAACTTTTGGCAGGGCTACTTCCATTGTCAGAAATTGGTCGATTTCCTAACAGACAAAGCGCACAGTCAATGAGCATTGAGCTCGAATTCAGTGAATCTGCAATCACGCAATACCTGCTGGCAAAGTAAGCCGCGACGCGTAAGCGGCTTGTCGATTTAGTGAGCCGAGTATGATATTCGTGTTCTTTCTTTCGTCCTCGTACTTCCTGCTCGTCTTCTCGTCCTCGATTTTTTCCTTCTCGGCTTCTTCGGCTGAAGCTACGTAGGTCAGGACTTGCCCTGGCGCACCCATCATCGTCAGGACAGGTCCTGACCTACGAAACTTCACATCGCTTTCGGCCAATCATTTTCCGTTACCGGAAAACATCAAAACGATCAGTTACCCGCCGGAGCCGACGTGGCAGGCGTGCCTTATCGTTGAGCTGATTTCTGCTGACGTAGTGTCCTGGAAGTGGATCGCGCCAGTTTTTGAATTCGGCTTTTAGCTCCGCCAGCTTCTCCGGGAACATCCCGGCCAGGTCTATCTGCTCACCAGGATCCCTGGACAGATCAAAGAGCTGGTACTGGTCACCGCGGCCGAGCGATTTTCCTTCCGGCAGCGGCAGGTCGGCCGCCTCACAGATGGTGGGAAAAAAGTCCAGCGAGATGACCGCTTCATCGACCTGCTTCCCCTGGTCCAGCACCGCCGGCCAGCTGACCATGAACGGCACCCGAAGCCCTCCCTCGTAGGTCGACTGCTTGTAATCCCGCAGCGTGCCGTTATTGGCGAAGACTCAACCGTTTTTTTGTCGAGTAAAAAACCACCGTTTTTCGACACCCGGCCAATTAACCAGCTTCGGTCACTTGCAAACTGCCCGACGGTGCAAAACGCGTCGGCAGCGTTATCATGCGATGCCGGAATTCAGTCGTCCAACAAACGAGTCGTATCTTGTGCTCACGACGCTGTTCACGGGTCGTTTGATTCTGATCCACGATTTACCGAACAATACCAGGATTCGGCAACGGATCTCCTTCCGCTCCAGAGAGGCCACACCATGCTTCCACGAATTGTTCTTGTTGTTGGACTTGTCGGCGCATCAGTTCCTGCCCAGGACGACTCGCCGCCGAATGTCGCTTCCACAGCAACGGACCTTGCGATTCTGCCGGAACCGACCTTCCGAAGTCTCTTCAATGGGAAGAACCTGGACGGCTGGGTGAACGTCAACACGGATTCCGATACGTGGTCGGCCAAAGACGGAATGATTGTCTGCACCGGACTGCCGATCGGGGTGATGCGAACGGATCGGCAATACGAAAACTTTGTGCTGGAGATCGAGTGGCGGCACATGGAGCCCGGCGGCAACTCGGGAGTGTTCCTGTGGAGCGATGCCAAACCTGAAGGGAATCGGCTTCCCCGAGGAATGGAAGTGCAGATGCTGGAACTGGATTGGGTTCGTCAGCACCGGAAAAAGGACGGATCGTATCCGCCCGTCGCATATGTTCACGGTGAGCTGTTTGGAGCCGGTGGTATGACGGCCGTGCCAGCGAATCCGCGAGGTTCACGCAGCAAGTCGCTGGAGCATCGTTGTAAGGGCGTCGGCCAGTGGAATAAGTACACGATTGTCGCTGTTGACGGTACGGTCAAACTCGCCATCAATGGCCGCTTTGTAAACAGCATCCGCGACGCATCGTGGAAGAAGGGTTACATCTGCCTTGAATCCGAAGGCCGCGAAGTGCACATGAGAAACATCCGCATCATGGAATTGCCCCCGGGAATGGCGGATGAGGCGACGAGAGCTCCGGTCATCAAAACGGAATGATCGTTCGGTTTCCCGTCTTTCCCCGACGAAAAACAGCCCGACCGACCGAGCGTGCTGCTTGACTTCACGATTGGGCGATCTGCGGGATAGGTGGGTCCGGCAGGCGAGGACGTCCGGCGTACTTCTAAAACCTTAGCCGCTCTGTATCTTGTCCGGAAAACGTTTTTCTGCGAACCCGTTTCGGCTAGGATACGGCGATGAACAAAACAACCGATCGTCGCCGTTTCGTCATCCGGTCCGTCGCCGGGTCTCTTGCTCTGCCCGGGCTGCCATCGCTGATGGCCCAGTCCGTCGGCGGAAACTCGGTCGTTGCGGAGTCGCGCGGTGCGGGTGTTGGTGCTCGCAGGTTCGTCGCGGTCGGCAACCTGCTCGGTTTTCAGCAGAAGCAATTCTTCCCCGCAACGACGGGGAAAGCTTTTGAAGAGACGACGCTGCTCAAGCCTCTTGCCGCCAACCGCGATCAGTTCACAATCTATCGCGGACTTGACCATGGACTCCGTGGCGGGCATTTCGCCGTGCATACGTTTCTGTCGGGTTTGCTGCATCACGAGTCGAAGAATCGAGCGGATGGCAACGTCACCATTGACCAGTTCATCGCCGATGAAATTGGTAGCCAAACACGATTTCCATCGCTGACAGTCGGATCGGAAGGCGGTATCCATGGCGGCTGCCAACTCTCGTGGACCAGGTCGGGCGTCCGCGTCCCGCCGATCACCGGCCCGGCCGAATTGTTTGACAGACTCTTCGCGACCGATTCGAAAGAGCAGCGGGCTCAGAAGGTGAAGGCGAACTCGCTGCAGGCCTCCATTCTCGATTCGATCCGGGAGGAAGCGGGCTCACTCTCGAAACGAGTGAACAGTGAAGACAAAGCGAAACTTGATGAGTACTTCAGCTCGATTCGCGACGTCGAAAGACGGCTGGAATTCCGCAGACGGTGGGCAGATCAGCCCAGGCCGAAGCAACCTTTCGACAAGCCAGCTGACCAAAACACGGTCAACGATCTTCCCATGCTCTACGAGCTGATCGCGCTCGCGCTACAGACCGACTCAACACGAATCGCAACTCTGGAAATCGGCGGCAGCTTTTTGCCCCAGCATCTTGGGATCGAGAAGGCTTATCACGGGCTATCCCATCATGGCAACGATGAAGAGGTCATCGCGCATCTGATCACTCTGGAGAAGTATCAACTGGAACACTTCGGAAAGTTTCTGACTCGCCTGGCGGGAATGCAGGATGGTGAGCAAACGCTGCTTGATTCGACGGCCGTGCTTTTCGGTAGCGGCATGGGCAGCGCCAACTCCCATACCAACACAGACCTGCCGATCATTCTGGCTGGCGGTGGCTACGGCGGTGGCGAATTCAGGACGGCCACGTCGAGCGGTCCTGGCAAGGTTCCATTATGCAACCTGTACCTTGACATCGCTCACCGGATGGGTGTCCAGAAGGAAGCATTCGGGACCAGTACCGGTACGTTCTCCTGAACATGAGCATGCATATCTTCAGGTCCGCTCGTCCGGGATCATTTCGCGCCGCTTTAGTCATCGCGATCTGCATTGCAGTGCGGTCCTCTGCGCTCGCGGCTCAAACTGAGTCCCAACACGGTGCGGTGATTGTCAACTTCCTTGGTAAATACTGTCTGCAGTGCCATGACGCTGACACGGCTGATGGCGAGCGTGAGTTTGAATCGTTTGCACTGCCGATCACATCCGAGCAGCACCTGATCACCGCCGACGAAATCATCGATCAGGTCACGCTAAGGAAAATGCCGCCCGAAGATGCGGAGCAACCGACTGACGAACAGCGGTTGAATCTGGTCGGTGCTCTGCGAGACAGCATCCAGGAAGCCCGTAGCCGATTCGAAAGCTCCGGGGCGCGCACCGTCATGCGTCGACTCTCCAATCGCGAATATGAAAACACGCTGGCCACTCTCTTTGACCGCCGCGTCGACACGCTGGGGCTGACGGCGGATTTTCCGAAGGATCAGACCAGCCATCATATGGACAATATCGGCGAGTCCCTGGTGACATCGGGATTCCTGCTGGATCAATACTTTCAGGCAGCCACGCGGCTGGTGGACAATCGTCTTGGCAAACCTGTGACGAAGCCGACGTCGTGGCATTTCACCGACAATTTCCAGCAGTACGAAGAACTGACCGGCGCTCACCGAAGCGTCTTCAATTTTGAATACCTTTGTCTCTATGAACAGCCCAACACGGATACGCGGCAAGGCGGCTATGGACACATCGAAGATTTCCTGGAGGGAGTACCGGTCTCAGGACTTTACGACATTGAAGTCCACGCCCAGGCCATGCACCGCGACACACACTACGATCCGAAGATCTTTCGTATCGACTTTTCAGAACCCTTTCAGCTGGCCGTCGTTCCCGGCGACGCGGCCAAAGGACATATCCACTACCCTCAGGCGATCGAACCGATCCTGGGAAGTGCCGTTGTGCCGGATGAACAGCCGGAGTGGCTGAGTTTTCGTGTGTGGCTTGAAACCGGGCAAACACCACGATTCATCTTTCCCAACGGTCCGTACGAATCCCGGGCATCGGTCATCCAGGTCAACAAGCGGTACAACGATGAGTTCAAGGACAAGAAGGCCGCGAGCGGTGTCCGCCGTACGCACATTCTTCGCGAAGGAGCTCTGCCTCATATCAAGATCGGCGAAATCAAGGTCCATGGCCCGGTTCCGGAACCCGGCGGCGGAAAGGAAGAACTTGCCGTTTTCGGGAGCGAGGGGTTTCAGAAGAATCACGCACTCGCGCAAGTGTATGCCTTCGCGCGGAGAGCCTACCGCCGTCCGTTGAATGAATCCGATAACAAACGGATCGCGGCGATCTATCAGCAGCGGGTTTCCGAGCAAGCCACACCGCGTCAGGCGGCACTCGATACGTTGAAGATGATGCTGTGCTCGCCGGCGTTTCTTTACCTCAGTGAAATCACTCCCGAGGACCAAAGCGAGCTGCATCCGTATGATCTTGCTTCCCGCCTTTCCTACGCCCTTTGGGCAGCACCGCCAGACGACAGGCTGTCGACTGTTGCCGCGTCCGGTCGCCTGACCGAACCTGACGAATTGAACAGGCAGGTTCAGCGTCTGCTCAGCGATGAGCGTTCCGGGGAATTCGTAAATGGCTTTCTGGATAGCTGGCTGAACCTGCGAGACATCGGCGATCTTCCTCCGCCCCGACAAGCCGCGTGGGAGTACTACGCTCAAAATCTACCCGAGTCGATGAAGCAGGAGGCGCGCCTGTTTTTCCGTCACCTGCTCGACAGCAACGGACCGGTGACGGATTTCCTGGACGCTGACTACACCTTTGTTGACAAGAAACTGGCCAGGCTATATCGATTGCCCGCGCAGGACACGCTTCGGTTGGCCGACGGATTTCAACGAGTCAGCCTGGCTGAAAACCAGCAACGCGGCGGTCTGTTGGGCATGGCCGGCGTGCTGACGGTCAGCGCTAACGGCGTTGACACATCACCGGTGACACGCGGTGTGTGGGTGCTGGAAAACATACTGGGCACAACGCCGCCCCCGCCGCCCGACGAAGTGCCGGCAATCGACGCCGACGTGAGCGGAGCAACCACAATCCGTGAGAAGCTGGCAAGACACAGCGCAGATAAAACGTGTTACGTGTGCCATCGAAACATCGATCCGCTCGGCCACGCACTGGAATCGTTTGATCCGATCGGTCGCTGGCGAGTCAACTACGCAAAGCCCAGGGGAAAAGGGGCCGCATCGAAGGTCGACCCGACAGGTAAATTGCCTTCTGGAGAAACGTTCACGGACTTCGCAAGCTTCAAGAAAGTGATACTGGAAAGTCGTCTCGATATTTTTACACGCAGTCTGATTAAGAAGCTTCTTACCTACGCGACCGGGCGACACATGGAACGGAGCGATCACTACGAGATCGATGACATTCTGGGCCGTGTGAAAGCTGATCACTACGGACTGCGAACGATCGTGACCGAAGTTCTGACAAGCAAAAGTTTTCGATCACGCTGAGCCACAAGCTTGTAAACATACCGTATTAAACACATGAGTTGCTCTGGTTGCTGCAGCGGACTCGAGCGATTCGATAACGAAAACGACTCTCGCAGCACTCCGGTGTTCCACGACCTGCGCAGAAGAAAGGGGTCAGAATGATTCGATGCCGCAACACCGGATGTGCCACGGAAATCAGGTCAGCAGTGGTTGCGTGACAGCGGCGGTTCAGCAGCGCCCTTGCCTTCGCCGCCATGAGTCAGCGAAATTCGCTCTATCAGTGATCCCAATGATTGAACCCCGAATGAGGGACTAAGAAGTTACCAATGAGAAAGACAGCAACGATTATCATCGCGGCGATTGCGCTTGCGGAATGCGGAATGGCCGCTGAAGCGATTGAAAAACCGAACATCATCATTGTTCTGAACGATGATCAGGGATATCAGGATTTGGGATGCTACGGGTCGCCAGACATCAAGACCCCGCATATCGATCAGATGGCGGCCGAAGGGATGAAGTTCACGGATTTTCTTGTGGCGTCCCCAGTCTGCTCAGCTTCGCGTGCTGCGTTGCTGACCGGTTGCTATCCGAATCGAGTGGGTGTGCCAAGTGTCTTCTTCCCAAACCGCGGCCACGTCGGCCTGTCTCCGAAGCACGTGACGATTGCTGAAGTACTCAAGACAGTCGGCTACAACACCAAAGCCGTCGGCAAATGGCATCTGGGTGACGAGCCGGAGTTTCTACCCACCAATCAAGGGTTCGATTCCTACTATGGGATTCCGTATAGCAACGATATGTTCCCCGCCCAAAGCATGAAGTACGCGGACGACTGCCTGTTCCGCGACGGCGAGAGTCCTGAGACGATAGAAAAGGCCTTCGCCGGCACGTTGCGCAAAGGGAGCCCACGATCGATGAAGAACAAAGTTCCGCTGATGCTCGATGAGGCCTGCATTGAGTTCCCCGCGAATCAGACGACCATCACGAGGCGTTACGCCGACCAGGGTATCGCCTTTATCTCCGAGAGTGTGAAACAGAAAAAGCCGTTCTTCCTCTATCTGGCGAACTCCATGCCGCATATCCCCCTCTTCGCATCACCCGATTTCAAGGGCAAGAGCGAGCGAGGTCTCTACGGCGACGTTATCGAAGAGATTGATCACAACGTCGGACGTATCCTCAGTCATTTGAAGGAACTGAAGATTGATGAGAATACCATCGTGGTGGTCACCTCGGACAACGGTCCGTGGTTGATCATGGGCGACAGAGGTGGAACTGCCACGCCGCTTTTCGAAGGAAAAATGACCACGTTTGAAGGCGGCCAGCGCGTGCCGTGTGTGATGAAATGGCCGGGCAGGATTCCTGCAGGATCGATCTGTTCTGAAGCCGCGCTAACGATGGATCTGTTGCCGACATTCGCGCACATCACTGGCGCCGCATTGCCAAACGTCCAACCAATCAACGGGAAAAACATCATCGCCCTGCTTACCGCCAAAGAAGGCGCAGTTTCACCCCACAGGTATTTTTTCTATGACCAGACCGCCGTGCGCAGCGGCAACTGGAAATACCACTCCCGGGAGATCTTCAAGATCAAAGCGACCGCCCGAAAAGCGACCGGCCCGACGCTCTACAACCTGAAGGACGATATCGGCGAAAGCAGAAACGTCATCGACCAACATCCGGAGATCGCAAAACGCCTGCAGAAGGCACTCGAATCCAATCCGAACAAGAGAGCCACCATTCCCGGATCAGGAAAAACAAGGAACAGGAAATGAGCAGTACGTTATGAGAAGAATGATTACCCGCGCGTTCAGAATGGCTGTGGTGTTGCTAATGATCGGCGGCACGCTACCGACTGCCATGGCTGAAACGGATCAACCACCGAACTTCCTGATCATACTGGGCGATGACATCAGTGCCTCCTTCCTCGGGTGCTACGGATCGCTGAATCCGAATACCTCCCCGAATATCGACAAGCTGGCCAGCGAAGGTATCCGCTTTAGCAACATGTTTGTCTCAGAAGCCATATGCGCGCCCACAAGAGCCGAGTTGTATACCGGGCTTCAGCCGGAACGCAATGGTTGTATGCGGAACCATATGGCAACAGACGTGGGAACAAAGAGTGTTGTGCCATTATTTGAAGGAACTCGGTTATCGCGTTGGATTGGCAGGAAAGACCCACTTCAAACCAAAGTCTGTATATCCATTTGAAATGGTAAAGGGATTTGAGACAAAATGCGCAACCAGAAATCCCTCTCAGGATAGTTGGATTGATGCGGAAGCATTTATGACACGTGACAGCAAACAATAAAGCAACAGCCGTTCTGTCTCTTCATCTGCTCAGTCCATGCCCATGCCCCTTGGGAGGCTGGTGATTCATCCTTGTGGAAACTGGATGAGTTGAAGCTCCCGGCGCACCTGGCCGACAACAGGACCACTCGACATTATTACCGTGAAATGCTGGCTGAAGTCAGGTTGTTTGATGAGGAAGCGTCCCAATAATTGTTGAAAGTTGAAAGAAGGTCTCCCGAGGGGCAGAATCTGCCCCTCGCAACTTTTCAATTTACGTCGGGTGCAACCGACGGGGAGACCATC
>JBDONA010000021.1:0-23281 GCA_039831575.1 Fuerstiella sp.
GGTCGACGACGTCAGTCTGCGGATGTGGTTGTTTAACCCCGCCGATCATGATCCTCGCACAGATACTCGCCCGGCCGTCGTGTTTTTCTTTGGTGGCGGCTGGAGAGCCGGCACACCGGCACAGTTCAAAACGCATTGTCGCTATCTGGCGTCGCGGGGTATCATTGCAGCGACGGCCGACTATCGAGTGGCAACTCGACACGCGGTTAAGGCTGATGCCTGCGTCGAAGATGCCAAGTCTGCGGTCCGCTGGCTGCGGCAGCATGCGTCAACACTGGGCATCGACCCCGACCGCATCTGCGCGGGTGGCGGATCTGCCGGCGGACACATCGCCTCCTGTACGGCTCTGATCCAGGGGCTTGACAGCGACCGTGAAGACAAAACCATTTCATCAGTGCCCAATGCGCTGGCGTTGTTCAACCCGGCTGTGATGCTGAGCCGTCTTGGTGGTTTCGGCCTGGCCGGAATCCCGGCAGAAAAAGTGGCCGACATCGCCACGCGTACCGGCGTTCCCGCTGTACAGATCTCCCCGATTCATCACGTCCGGGCGAACATGCCGCCGACCATCATCTTTCATGGCATGGCCGACACGACGGTCCCGTATGCGACGGCTGGCGAATTCAGCAGGCGGATGCGGGCCGCGGGAAATCGATGTGAACTGAAAAGTTTTCCGGAGGCACAGCACGGATTCTTTAACGCTCCACGCGGTAATGATCCGGCCCGTCGTGATCGCTCGAACCAATGGCACCAACGCACGATGTTGCAGTTGGATAAGTTTCTGCAATCCCTTGGCTGGCTGGACGGCAACGCCACCGTCCGGATCGTTGATCAGGATTTCGTCAGTCTTCGCGGCAACGTTACGAATAGCCTGCGACAGTTTTCGGTCAAAAAACAAGGTCACGTCGCCTTCATCGGTGGATCGATCACCGAAATGGAAGGCTATCGTCCACGCATCTGTGCCTGGCTGCAGCAGCGCTTTCCCGACACAGATTTCACGTTTACGGCTGCAGGGATATCATCGACCTGTTCCAACACGGGCGCGTTTCGTCTGCAGCGTGACGTCCTTGCGCACGGTCCGGTTGACCTGTTGTTCGTGGAATTCGCAGTCAACGATGATCAGGACGCAGCCCACTCCGCTGATGCGTGCGTACGCGGGATGGAAGGAATCATTCGTCATCTGCGGCAGCATAATCCAAATGCCGACGTCGTGATCACTCACTTTGTGAATCAAGGCATGCTGAACACTCTCAATGAGGGCAAAGTGATTCTGAGCGCCAACCAGCACGAACGAGTCGCTCGGCATTACCAGGTCCCATCGGTGTATCTATCCAAAGAAGTGGGCCAGCGCATCAACGCCGGATCACTAACATGGAAACAATTCGGCGGCACCCATCCCGGGCCGTCAGGAAACCAGCTGGCGGCGGACCTGGCCACGTCGATACTGTCGACCGGCTGGCAGGGAGTGGACGCCGCGCAACTGCAGCCACTAGCGCATCCAACACCGGGAAAGATGTTGTTGAGTTCGTCCTTGACGAATGGAGTGTTGTTGCCACTTGATCGAGTGCACCACGATAACGGTTGGAAAATCAGTCTGCCCGACTGGAATTCCATCGCGGGCGGCAAGCGTGCACGATTCCTGGGCATTTCGCTGCTGCATTCAGAAGTCCCTGAAGCGCTCGCGACAGTCAGCTTCGACGGCACCGCAATCGGCCTCTACGTGCTGGCGGGCCCGGATGCCGGTCAAGTTGAATTTCGCATCGACGACGGCAACTGGCAAACGGTCGAGCTGTATCACCGATACAGCAAGGGGCTGCACTATCCCCGCACGGTCGTACTGGCAACGAACCTGCAACCGTCCGCTCACAAGCTGGAATTCCGAGTTGCCACCTCGAAGCACACAACCAGCACGGGAACATCCATCCGGGTTCTGGCAGTCGCCGTAAACGAACCCACAACATCCGGCAGCTAACGCCGTTGATGTTACGGAGACGCAACGTCTGCGTCTTACTCTATAGGACGTGAGCAACGCGTATCGTCTGAGCCGGTTTTGCCGGCGCGGTCCGGTTTCTGGCAGCACCGTTCCGCAACGTCCGATAATCCACCAGAGCAGAGGAAGCTAATCGCAACAAGGCAACATCGTCACTGGAGGCCACCATGTCCAAGTCAATGAACGTTCTGGCCCTCGTCCGTGACGATCACCGCTTTATCTTTCTGTACGATGACGACAGCGTGGAAACAATGCTGACGACGCTGAGCCAATACGCCAGTGACCCTGAGTTGGAGTTCACCTGGTACGACGCTGCAATGTTGGCTCAGCGAGTTCGACGGATGCTGGAACAGCAACAGTTTGCAGAGCAGATGGAAGATTTCCCTCACGCCTTCTGATTCACTCTCCCTGCCGAGCCGCCCCGAATGCAAACTGCCGTTCCTTCGTTTCTGAACTATCTGAAGGTTGAACGCAACTGTTCTGAGTTGACGATCAAGTCATACACGGACGACCTCAGTCACCTGTCAGAGTTCATTCTGGAGCAATTCGGCACAGTTCCGCGACCCGCCGCAATTGAAGTCAGTCAGCTGCGAGGCTATGTCGCTTACCTTCACGAGTGCGGTTATGCTCAAGCGACGGTGGCGCGACGGTTGGCCTGTCTGCGAAGTTTCTTCCGCTACTGTCAGCGGGAAGGACTTTGCGATTCCAATCCCGCAAAGCCATTGAGGACTCCGAGAGCCGGGAAAAAGCTGCCGCACTTTCTGACGACCGAAGAAGTGGGACGGCTGCTAGTGGCCCCGTCGGCGACGAAGGACGACGGCCGGCGTGACCGAGCAATCCTTGAGACCGTGTACTCCGCTGGCCTGCGAGTCGCTGAGGTCGTCGGACTGGACCTGAAGGATTACGACCGATCATCAGGAATTATTCGAGTTCTGGGAAAAGGACGCAAGGAACGAATTGCGCCGGTCGGCAGCTACGCCACCAAGGCGCTATTGAGCTGGCTGACAGTTCGAAAGCCCGATACGAAGGCTGACGAGATTGACCAGGCGGCGCTATTCTTAAATCGCTTCGGACGTCGCCTGACGACGCGAAGCATCGGACGAATGCTTGAGAAGCACATCCTCACGGCCGGGTTGTCACAACAGACCTCACCACACACTCTCCGGCACAGCTTCGCCACCCACCTGCTGGACGGCGGCGCGGATTTGCGCAGCGTTCAGGAATTGCTGGGGCACAAGAGCCTGACGACCACGCAGATTTACACGCATATCAGCACACGCCGACTGCGGGAAACCTACGAAGCCGCTCATCCTCACGCTCAGTCAGCTCGGCAGAATTGAGTTTTCCGGATCGGTCTACAGCAATTTTGTGCCGGACTCGCAGTACGGAAATCGATCGTCCGCACGCCTTATGGCTGCCGCTTACCCAGAGCCGGGCCATTGTCCGACGGCATTGATGCATGCCAACTCAGCAATTGCTGTGTGAGGCGGGCGACGATGGATGGATTCTGCGTGGTAACGTGATTTCGTTCCGACACGTCCGCGACGAGATCGTAGAGCTCCGCGTTGCCTCCGTCGTAGTCGCAGTAGAGTTTCCAGTTGCCGCTGCGTACCGCCAGGTCGGGAAG
Organism: Fuerstiella sp.; assembly: GCA_039831575.1. Taxonomy (GTDB): domain Bacteria; phylum Planctomycetota; class Planctomycetia; order Planctomycetales; family Planctomycetaceae; genus Fuerstiella. The sequence continues at coordinate 3,615 of JBDONA010000021.1, forward strand.
TGCAGAGTAGTGTCGAAAATTCTTGCGGTCAGGCGGTCGGCGAAAGAACAGCGGTTTCTGCCTTGCGGCGGTCGACTTTCCCAGCAATGTGTCGGCCAGGTCTTCACCGTCGAATGTCACCCCTTCCGGAGCAGCGGTTCCAGTCATTGACAGAAGCGACGGAACCAGATCGATGGCCGAGAAGACGGAATCGCGATTGCGGCTTCCGTGAACGTTCTCAGGCATCAGTCCCGGAGCCCAGACAACCAGCGACGACCGGACGCCCCCTTCATAAAGTGTCGCTTTGTGCCCCCGCAGTGGCGCGGCCGATCCAAAGCCGACCTCAGGACCATTATCAGAACAGACAAGGACCACCGTGTTGTTTCGCAGCTTCGCGTTGTTTCTGACGTAGTCGAAGATGACTCCCAGTTGCTGATCCATTGTTTCCAGTACAGCAAGATAGAGCGTTCGCCTGGCTCCATCGCCCCATTTCTCTAATGGTGGATGCATGGGAGTGTGGACGTCGTCGGGCCACAGGTTCAGGTAGAACGGTTGGTCCTGCGACTCCGCAAACTTCACAAATGCAATGGCGGCTTCGGTGAACTTTTCTGTCACATACGCTCGATCATGCCAGATCACGGGGCCGTGCCCCAGCGTGTCTGAACCGAGGTTGTGCTGCACCGGAGTTTTTCGACCGGGCGAATACTTCAGCGGCAGGACACGGGCCCCCAGTCCTTCAAAGTTAGTAATGGATTCATCAAATCCATATTCCGTGATCAAAGGCGCATCGTGAATGTTTCGCTGCCCTCCCATGTGCCACTTACCAAAGTGCCCGGTGGCATACCCGGACTGCTGCAGAGATCGCGCCAGCATGGGGGCTTTCACGTCCAGCCAGTTGGCAATACCCCGTTGTTCATTGCTGGTGCGATTGTTCAGATAGGAACTGATCCGCCATCTCTGAGGGTAATGTCCTGTCGACACCGCCACGCGGGACGGGGAACAGATCGGTGAGTTGACATAGAATTGTTCGAAAGCAATTCCCTCCTTCGCGAGTAGGTCGATATGGGGTGTGCTGGCTTCCTTGTTGCCAAAACATGAAAAATCGGCCCACCCCATATCGTCAATGAAAACCAGAATAACACTGGGCCGTTTTTTCGGGACGTCGGCGGCCACGAACGTCACCGGCACACACAGAATCCCACCAAGCAATAACAGCAGGATGCCCGTTCGAACGCGATGAGGCAGCGGAGCCCGGTTAACTTCTGTATTCATGTTCAGGACGTTCAGGCAGGCGATGAATGGCTGTTCGCAACTTCGTGCTTAGTCGGTCAAAGGTACATTCGCAATGAAATTGCACAAGGATCGCAACCGCAAATGGGTCAACATCTTTGCCACCGCAGCGAAAAGAATGTGATCAGGCAATTTCGACGCGGAATTTGCTGCGTTAACGCGTTAATATTGCTGACACACAGTCCGTCGAATCGGATTCAAGACACGAAGGAAGTGACAGAAGGAGGCGAATCCTCTGGCAGCGACGTGCTGTGGAGCGAGGGTTTACGCGTAATCAGAACGACAAATAACATTTGTTCAGCAAACGGTTTCATTGAGACGGGATCAGTTCCATGAGCGGCAACTCCAGGGAAGAACAGCGCCCTAAACGATTGCTGGTTCAGGACGCAGCTCGACTTCAGGACGTTGAGCTGAAACATGAACGTGTTCGCCAATTACTGAAGGCGTCCGGCAGCGACGCGCTGCTGCTGCAGAATCCAGAGAACATTGCATGGTTTACGGCGGGCGTCGACCGGCTTCGATGTGTCTCGGAAAACTGCACAACCAGCCTGTTTGTCACGTCTGAGGCCAGACTGTTCGCAACTAACTCGACTGACTCGGCGCAGATTTTTGAACGTGAAGCGTTTGGTCTTGGCTTTCAGCTGAAGCAACGAGAGTGGTTTCAACCTCATGACGACCTGGTCAGTGATTTGTGTCGAGGTCGCAAAGTCATCAGTGACCGAGGTATTAACGGCGTGCAGCCAGCAGCAGATGCAGTCCGGACCATTCGCCTGCCATTGACCGAACTTGAAGTGACCCGGATGCGATTGCTTAGTCGAATTGCGGTGCATGCCGTGGAAGCAACCGGCCATCATCTTCGCCGGGGTGTGACTGAGTCCGAAGTTGCAGGAGAAGTAAGTCATCGTCTGTTAAAGCGCACCGTAGCCGCGGTCAGAATCCAGGTCTGTGCAGACGGCCGCAACGAGCGGTATCGGCACTGGACGTTTGGCGAACAGGCGATCGAAGACTTTGCTGTGATTTCCTGTGTGGCTCGCAGGTGGGGACTGCACGTCGGAGTGACTCGGACGGTCTGTCTGGAAAAGGTTCCGCCTGAACTCTGGCGGTTTTTTCAGCGGGCGATGATGTTGCAGGCGACCGGCATATTTTTTTCCCGCCACGGACAGATCCTGGGGAAGGTGTGGAAAAAGGTACACCGCATCTACGAAAAGTTTGGCATGGCCAACGAATGGCAACTGGCAGACCAGGCCGATGTCATTGCCTACAGCGAATGCGAACGACAATTGACTCCGCATTCGGAGTATCAGTTGCCGGCACCTGTTCCTGTGTTCTGGCATCCGTCGGTCGGCCCGGCCCTGGTCGGCGACACGGTACTCCTGCACGAATCTTCGAATGAGCAACTGACCATGTCGTCTTCCTGGCCACATGTTCCCGTCCAGGTTAAGGGCCAGGAAATCCTGTGTCCGGGCATCCTGCGAGTGCGATCTGCAGGGCCACCAACCGAAACGTCTCAGATGGAGGAAGCCGCGGCGTCTTTATTTGATTGCCCACAACATCCGCCGGAAGACGGTCCCCTGCAGGTTGAGTCTGTCTGGGAAATGGAATTTCCTCCGCTCAAGTCCATTCAGGCACAGAGCGGCGGAATTTTTCCTGGCGGGCCGCCCTGAAGTATGAAACCCAACCGCGCCTCCCATGCCCCTAACAATGATGAGGACTATATGGCCCGGGACGACTTAGATTAAATTCGTACGCCACTGGCTCGATAACTGCGGTATGAGGTCAATGTACGACATGAACACACAGGTGATACGATCGCACATGCCCGCAAAAGGCGTCACCCAATGCGTATTGGATATGAAAGACGAATGTCTTGCCACCACACCTGGTGCAGCATTGGACGCCGGGTTGGAACAACAGGAGCCTAACGGGCCTACGGAAACAGCCTGATTTCAGCTGTTCGCTGATGACGAACCCGAGCAATGTTCTGTATTTCTTGCGGAGTATAACGCGGTCCAACAAGTCCGAAGAGATTCCCTACCACTGCAACTTCTGCAAGGAACGTTTGGTCAATGCCGAACTGAATCGCATCGAGAGTTTGTGGTTGCTCGTACTGTTTCGCCAATTTCAGTGTCCACACTGTTTCAGCTCTTGCCGTCGTCCACTGGCCTGGATCGGCCGGCTGTGGCCATTCGACCTGTCCGTCACCGAGTCACGCCCCGGAGTACTGCCTGTTCGCGACGGCGACATCAATGGGCCGGTGACGCAAAACTTTTTGAGATTTGCTCGATGGTGTGAACAGGCAATCGCGACGGCGTTTACTTTCGTCGCTCGTTCTCTATGGACCGTTATCAGCTACATTCCGAAGAACCTGCCACCCGGGAGCAATTTCAGACCGTCTGGCAAGTTTCTGAAATCCAGCGAATACGACTCCCACCGACGATCTCGAAGAGACTCTCGCTCGAACAGGAAACGAACATCGCGGGATCAGAAAGACTGAACTGCCGCGGTCCATTCGATTGGACTACAAATAGTCTGAGTGGCCCTGTTCTTTGAGTTTCCCCAACAGTTCCTTAATTCGCTCTGAGTCCCGTTTGTGCGCAACCAGAGTCGCATCTTCGGTCTGCACAATGATCAAATCGCTGACGCCAAGGGTGGCGACCAGGTGATTCGCTGATGTACGCACAATGCAGTCATTCGTGTCGACCCCCACGAATGCTCCCTCGATCGTGTTCCCGGAATCGTCCTGATCGGCCAGGCGAGGCACAGCCAGCCAGCTGCCAACGTCGTCCCATGAGAATGGCGCTTCAATAACGGTGGCGCCTGTAGCGCGTTCCAGAACGGCACAGTCAATGGAGATGCTGTTCATCTGAGGAAACTCTTCGTCCAGCACTCGATTGTATCCGTCTTCACCGATTGATCGGGCGATACGTTGCAGGCGTTGATAGGAATCGTTTTCGTGTTGCTGCAGTTGGTTCAGAATTGTCTGAGCTTTCCAGCAAAAGATTCCGCAGTTCCAATAAAACTTGCCCGACGCCACATATTCTTCCGCCGTCTGCAACTGTGGCTTCTCGTGAAACGCCACCACCTCGAACGCTCCACCAACGTCCGGCAGGACAGCACCTCGCTCAATGTATCCAAAACCCGTGGCGGGAAACGCTGGAGTGATCCCGAACATGACCAGTCGTTCCGGCTTATCTTCCACGACAGCGGCTGCCTGTTTGACGGCGTTCTGAAAGTCGCTGACCGTCGGGATGACATGGTCGGCCGGCATGATGAGCATGGTCGCGTCCGGGTCACGATGCAATGCATGTATGGCCGCAAGTCCGACACACGGAGCCGTATTGCGAGCCCGCGGCTCAACCAAAACGTTTTCCGATGGAAGTTCAGGTAACTGATTGCAGGTTTCGACGGCCTGCACGGCGTTTGTGACGATCCACGCATAATCCGGTTCGATCAGTCCGTCGCAACGATCGATCGTCTGTTGAATCATGGTGCGATCGCCGGACAGCTTAAGCAGTTGTTTCGGCATCTTTTCCCGACTCTGAGGCCAGAAACGTGTGCCGCTTCCGCCAGCCATGATCACAGCATGCAACATAATCGATTCCTTTCGACGATTCCTTTCGACGGCAGACGTCGCCTCCTTGAGCCACTCAGAATTCCACAACTCCACGATCGTAGACGTTATCGCAGACTTCGTCCAGCGGCGCGTGCCTGTCACTTATGACGTGCTTTTTCGGTCTGGATTCCTTCAGGGGCGACCACTGGCTATCCTTTGCCGTCTGACCTGAAGCTTTGATGCAGACTTTTTGCACCACGTGGTGCAGCAAGTGCCAAACCCATGGATGACGGACTTCCCGGTCCGTCATGCCGGGCATTGAAAAAACCACGGTAGGACCGCACGTGAACCGCGTCCAGGCAGCATTCCAGCGGCAGACTTCGGCTGCTTGTTCGTTCGGTATTGTTCCTTCGTTTGACAGGGATTTGACGATATGCAATTGACACGAGTTGTTTCATCCCGCCATTTGCGCCTATTGGTGCTGTTTTCCATGGCGGGACTGAACCTTCAGTCCGCCTCAGGGCAGGATGCGGAAGGCATCACGGCTCCGCCGATCGAAGCCGCAGAATCACCGCCGGCACGTGGCGTTGTTCAGCAGATAAACGACGCCCTTGAGCCGGTCGACAGTTTCTTCGGCACTCTGAACGGCTACGTCGCCGCCGTTATTTTCTATCCGGTACCCCTTGGAGGACCTGATGAAATTCCGGCTGCTGTACTGGTGCTGCTGCTGGGTGCATCATTCTTTACGATCCGCATGGGGTTCATCAACATTCGCGGCTTCCGTCACGCGATCATGGTGACGGCGGGTAAGTACGACAACCCCGATGATGAGGGAGAAGTCACACACTTTCAGGCATTGACGGCGGCGTTGTCGGCAACAGTTGGACTGGGCAACATTGCCGGCGTCGCAATTGCGATTTGTATCGGTGGCCCGGGTGCAACGCTGTGGATGATTCTGGCAGGATTCATCGGTATGTCGTCCAAGTTCGTGGAATGCACGTTGGGACAGAAGTATCGGGAAGAGCGTCCTGACGGACGGATCATGGGCGGAGCGATGTACTACCTGTCTCGCGGATTGCCGGAACTTGGTCTTGGAGGACTGGGGAAGGTCCTGGGCGTGATGTTTGCTGTTCTGTGCGTAGGCGGTTCATTTGCGGGGGGCAATTCATTTCAGGTCAAGATGTCTCTAGGTGCGGTGGCGCAGACGTTGCCGTTTCTGGCTGCTCCGGAAGTGGCGGGCGCGGCGGACTACCGTTGGATCTACGGCCTGCTGATGTCGATTGTCACCGGCATGGTGATCATTGGAGGGATTCGACGCATCGCTTCCGCAGCGGAAAAAATCGTGCCGGCAATGTGCGGCATCTACGTATTGGCCGCAATCGTGATTCTGGTGAAGAACATCGGACAGATTCCCGCCGCGCTGCAATTGATCCTCAACGATGCCTTTACCGGAACGGCGGTCTCCGGGGGTCTTGTTGGCGTGCTTGTCGTCGGATTTCAACGTGCTGCGTTTTCGAACGAAGCGGGGGTCGGGTCCGCAGCGATCGCTCATGCCGCTGCCAAGACAGACCACCCTGTTCGTGAAGGCCTGGTCGCGCTGCTGGGACCGTTCATCGACACCGTCATCATCTGCACGATGACGGCATTGGTGATCGTAATTACGGGAGCCTGGGACCCAATCCAGAACCCGGAGTTCGCCAGCCTGATTGAATCCAAGAATGGAGCAGCATTAACCTCAGTTGCGATGGATCAGCAGATCCCGGGCTTCCGTTACGTTCTGTCCGTCGCCGTCGTACTGTTTGCATTTTCCACCATGATTTCCTGGTCCTACTACGGCGAACGATGCTGGGCCTACCTTTTCGGCGACAACGCTTCGATGTCCTATCGCATCATTTTTCTGATCTTCACCTTCATGGGATCGATTGTTTCCGCGACCAACGTGCTGGACTTTGGTGATCTGATGATCTTCGGAATGGCGATTCCCAACATCATTGGCGTCGTGCTGCTGTCAGGAAAGGTCCGTCAGGATCTGGATGTCTACTGGCAGAAACTGAAGAACGGTGAGTTTGAGATTACAGAAAAAAGTGCCGCCGATTTGGGCGAATGACTGCGTCGGTTCCAAACACTTCCTTCCACCGGAGCTTCTGATGCCCCTTTCCACTTCGAAGATCGTCGTACCGATTGATTTTTCAAGCGAATCGCCGCACGCAATTCAGAACGCCGTCAGGATCGCGGGAGACGCGTCGAAGCTGCATCTCATACACGTGCTGCTGCCGCTGGACAGCGTTTCGCCGGGCGTACTGCTGGGCGATATCAGTGACGAATCGCGACGTGAAAAGGTCACCAAAAAATTAACGGAACTTGCCGCCGAACACGGTGCGTCGGAGGCCACTGTTGCGGTCCAACTGGGCACGCCGGGACTGAAAATTGCAGACTATGCGAAGGACCAGGGCGCTGACCTGATCATCGTCCCCTCACACGGCTACCACGGATTCAAACGCATATTTTTGGGTTCCGTCACCGAACGAGTCATTCGCCACGCGGAATGCAGCGTGCTTGTTCTGAGACGATCCGACGCAGAGTAAACGTGTTCTGCCGGCGGCTAAAGTTTCTGTCACTGCGATTGCTGAACTGCATGCCGCATTGCCGCAGGGAAATCACAATTCCTGAAACACCCGAAGCGCACTGCTGTCATCGCCATCGGATCGATGTTCGACGTCACCGAGTTTCCCACCGGCTGGGATTAATCCCAGCCGCCTCGGAACGCATGCCAGCGGGTTTGTGCTCCTGCTCAAAAGCCTGTCCGGTTGTATTGAGGCTCCGAAGATACGGTTTCGCAATGTCCGGGGCGGCCGCGATGAGATTCGCATCCCACTCTTCAATCGGCTGAATCGGGCCCGCCCATGCCGGGCGGTACCCCATCTGCAGCAATTCGCGGGGTCTGGCGTCAAGGTTCGGATGGCTGCCGTGAAACACGAGCGATGGCATCACAACCGCCGAGCCTGCCGGCACGACCAGTGTGATTTCTTCCGGGTGCGATTTGTACCGCACATACGGACTGGCCTGGGCATGAAATGACAAATGTGAACGGGGAATGAGGCGAAATGGAGCCCGCTTAATCGTCAGTTCATCCAGGTAATAAAGAACCCGCACCAGACGAGGACAACTGCCTTCAAAACCAAACAGGTTTGACCCGTGTGGCTGACCGTCTGTGTGCATCGAGATTCCGGGGCACCCCGTCAGCGACCTCTGAAAGAAACCGCGTGTAAACACGATTTCCGGCCCCATCAGATCCTGCAGAAATTCCAGTAGCGGCGGATATCCAATTAATTCTGCCACAGCTCGACTGCTCCACTGCGGCTGTTCGACCGACCGGGTTTGTTGAGTGCTGTAACTGGTGTGGGACATCTCCACGTTTGCGAGTTCAGACTTCACTGACGCTATCACGTCGGTAGTCAGAATCGACGGGAGAACAACGTACCCTTCCACCTCAAGATGTCGAATCTGCTCGGCACGTGACATTGTTGAGAAATCAGTCTCATCAACATTCATGAAGTCCACCTCCGGTGGGAGGCGGACTGATGGCCCGTCAGATGAATTCATGGGTCGATGGTGGGATTTTTGAGCAAAACGTGACTCAGACGCCCCAGGATTCAGGCTTGCTGCCACTTTAGTTCATATCGGGAACTGCAAATGGATCAACCACCTGTGGCTTTTGAATCAATCCGGCTCGGATCGCACTGACGGGAACACGTCGACGGACGGCCCGGCCATTCTCCAGTACGCGGATTTTCTTAATGTTTCGCTTGAACAAACGGCGAGACACACCGGTCGTCTGACGCCCGTTTCCACCCAGATACTTAGGCTTGCCGCGCTGAGTGACGCTGTTTCCATGTACTGGCTTGGTGTCGCCATACAGGGCTTCCAGTTTGGCTCGTTTCTGGCGTTTGTTTTTTTTTAGCGTGCTCATTGTTCTAACTTAACATTGACTAACGACTTGCGTCGCCGAACTGGCTTAGGTGGAGGGTCCAATGGTTTTGAATTCGGTACCGGGCACCAAAGAACGGGGAAGGCTAACCACTCAGCGACGGAAGTTCAATTCTGATTTCTGCTTACGTCGGCCGGATTCCCTGATCATCGACACAGCTGACCAATCCTGAGAGCGAATTTGGCTACGTATTCGACTATTCGTGCCTGAGAGCCTCGATCGGATCCAGTTTTGCCGCCGCACGAGCCGGATAGATCCCAAAGATAATGCCAATGCCGACTGAGATAAAGAAGGCCAGCGGCAGACTCCAGGGAACCGGCTCCGGTCTCATCTCAGAAAACATCTTCGCAAAATCACTGCCGGCTTTGCCACCTTCAAAAATGAAGCTCTCGACGAAGCTGCGAATCCCCGCAAAGGCGTATTTCGTCGACAGCCCCAGCAGAATTCCGATAATTCCGCCCGTGCCGGACAGCACGATGGTTTCCGTAAGAAATTGAATGGTGATGTCACGTCGCTTCGCTCCCAGAGCCCGACGAATCCCGATCTCTCGGGTCCGCTCGGTCACAGTCGCCAACATGATGTTCATGATGCCAATCCCCCCGACCAGGAGACTGATGGCCGCAATAGATCCCAGAACCACATTAAAAATGATCCCCATCTGTTCTGCCTGTTTCAGCAGCTCCAACGGCACTGTGATGGCGTAGTCGTCGTCATTCTTATGGTTCAGTTTCATGCTTTCGCGAATGACGTTTGCTGTCTCGACAACTCGATCCTGCGAATCCACTCGCAACGTGATTTGACTTAGTTCCCAGTATTCTGAACTGAATGATCCGGCCGTGCGGTCAATGTTCAGGTCGCCCATCCGCACACGCATTGTTTCCAGCGGAATGTAAATATCCTGGTTATAGACCTGTCCAGACATACTGCCGCCAACGGCGGCACTGGCCTGCCGAGGAATCGTGACTCCGACGACGCTGTAGAATTTGTCCCCAATACGGACAGCTTGACCCACGGGATTCTCATACTGAAACAATTCATCGGCCGTGCCGGACGCAAGTACGGCGACATTCTTTTTTTGCTTTCGATCGTCGTCGGTGATGAACCGGCCCTGGGCCATGTTCAAATGATTGATGTCCAGATAATCGGCCGTACAGCCGACGATTCGAGCTGTAATGTCGTGTTGCCGATGCCGCGCCGACTTGGTCAACTCGCGAATGGGGATGGCCTGCGTTATCGTGGGGATCGTCTTGCTCAGCAGGTCGAAATCCTTTCGCAGGATACCGTACCGCAAAACAGAAGCGCCACCACTGTTAACAGCACTTTCCGGTGGAGGCTTGACGCTGCGAACGATGATGTTCGTGGCCCCGAGTTTCAAAACCTGCTTCTGTGCCTGCTCCTTGGCTCCCCGCCCGATGGCCAGCATGGCGATCACCGAAGATACACCCAGGACCATACCGAGCATCGTGAGCCCTGCCCGCAACTTGTGCAGCATCAGACTCTTCATTGCAAGTTGAATTGTTCTTATCAGGTTGGACATTGCGGTTGCGTTGTGACGGGTCTCGGGCGACTCAGCGGCCTTGATGAACAGGACCGTTCGTATGGAAACTCATTGGAGTCCTAACCAGGGAAGAACCCCTCACCTGCCACGATTCCGTCCTTCATAAAAATCTGTCGTTTGGCCCTTTTTGCGACCGACTTTTCATGAGTGACCATAATGATCGTGCGGCCCTCAGCATTCAGTTTGCACAGTATTTCCATAATTTCGGCCTCGGTCGACGAATCCAGGTTCCCAGTCGGTTCGTCCGCCAGAATTATCTGAGGATTGTTCACGAGCGCTCGAGCGATCGCGACTCGTTGCTGCTGTCCACCTGACAACTGATACGGACGGTGGTCCATACGATCACCAAGGCCCACCATGTCGCCGAGTTCCATGATGTGCTGCCTGTCTTGTGCAGAAATGGATGGATACCCTCTGCGATAGTGCAGCGGCACTTCAATGTTCTCAATAACCGTGTATTGCGGAATCAGGTTGTACGACTGGAAAATAAAGCCAATCATCTCGTTGCGAATGGCGGAAAGGTCGTCGTCGGAGATGGTCGAAACGGGACGTCCGCCGATTATGTATTCGCCGTGTGTTGGCCGGTCCAGCGCCCCCAGCAGATTCAACAGCGTACTTTTGCCACTGCCCGACGAACCCATGATGGCCACGAAATCCCCGTGCGGAAAATCAACTGACACTCCACGCAATGCTTTGACGACGACGGAACCAAGATCGTAGTGCTTCTGTATGTCGATAACCTGTGCGGCAAATTCCATGTCTGTTCCGGTGGGCAACGTTGTGGTCAGGGTCGGTGGACGAAGAGCAGAAGAGAGTGCAGTGAGAAAGAAATAGTTCCGTGTTGACGGAGTCGCCCCCGGTCTTAAGGAAAATAGCCGATTGCGTGGACACGTCTGACCACCGCTCGGTTGCGCGAATCAATATTCCGTTTTTTTTTAGATCGTTATCCGCGTACACTCCCGAACAAAATCCGTCCATGTGCCGCCAGAGCCCTGAATTGACGGCTGTCACTTCAGGTTGTCGCCACCGCCTTGCCAAGCAGTTCCGCAAATCCATGGCGACGCCAGTGGCACGCACCCCTCATGTCATTACAGACAACGCACTAACGGGCCGCGAAGGCCTGTTTCAGTTCCTGCAGCGTGATGCGTCCGTCTCCGTCTTTATCGTTCTTGTCGAAGCTTCCCCGCATGTCGCTTTCATCCTTGGTGATGGCACCGTCCTTGTTCTTGTCCATCCGGTCAAACATGGCCTTTGGGTCCGGTATTCCTCCGCCTCCTGCAGCCTTGCCTGCTGTGGCACCACCGCCTCCTTTACCTTTCCCACCGCCACCTTTACTTTTGCCACCGCGTGCGGCCCCGCCGCCAGCAGGTGCGGCCGGCCGTTCCGGAGTGACCGTGCGAGGTCGTGTGTCTTCCTCTTCCCCCAGCAGACGAACCTCAAGTTCGTTGATCTCACGCGAAAAATGCGTTCTGGGATTCATGATCACCGTTTCGCCTTCAGCGACACCGTCGAAAACTTCCATGTATTCGTCGTTGGCGTCACCCACCTTCAGTTCACGGCGTTCCACCTCGTTCCCTTTTGCAACGAACGTATAGAAATTGCTGGCCAGCGAAAGAACAGATTGCACGGGAACCTGCAGCACATCTTCTTCTCGGTCGTCCACGATGATTCGAATCTCGGCCGTCATGCCGGGCTTCAGCTGCCGCACCAGTTCCTGCGCATCCGTAATGCGAATTCCCGCCTCGTATTCCTTCAGATCCGTATTCGGCCAGCTACCGGGAACTGGTACGGACGAAATCGTTTCCAGTACGCCGTGAAACATGATCGTGGGCAGGGCGTCAATGGAGATCTCAACCGGCTGTCCCATCATGACCCGACTGATTCTTGACTCATGAATACGAGCATCAATCTTCATCTGGTCCAGGTCCGGCAGATTGATAATCCCCTGGCGTTCCCGTACCGAGGCTCCTTCTTCGATCACAACGGGTTCGCTGCGGCGGCTTGTCTGCCCCGCGTACACAACTTCGCCCTGTTGGCTGGCGATCAGTCGGCAGGCCTTGATCTGTCGGATCAGCCGCTCAAGTTTTTCGTCTTCCACCTGCATCGTCAGCTTGCGGGCATTGTGGTCCGCCTCCATCTGAGCCATCGCCGCCTCGCCTTCGAGTGCGGCCCGAATGGTTTCTCGAATGGTATCTTCTGCCAACTGCTCTAATTCCTTGACCTTTCTTTTTTTTGTGAATCGATTTAGCAGCGTCAAGTCTCTCTTGCTGACCCCCAGCGCGATCAGTGTTTTTGTGACTTCAAGACGCTTCGCTTCCAGAGTAGTGAGGTTGGTGTAGCCGCGGCGCGCCTGGTCACGAGACTTTTCGTACGCTTCGCGTGACATCGCCAGGTCTTCTTCGGACTGCTTTATTCTTCCTTCTATGGTGTCAACATCCTGCTGATACTGACCACCTTCAGAGATGTATGATTCAAGGTCCAGCTGCGCCAGTTCTTCTGCAAGCTTTGCCTGTGCCAGAAAACTCTCGTTGGTGGTTTCCTGAATCTTCAGGTTTGTCTCCGCTTTCTTAAGGTCGGCACCAGCCATCGTGACGGTGATCTGCTGTTGTTTCTCTGCCTCTTCCAGACTTGAGGAATCCAGTTCGCACACCATGTCGCCGGCGAGGTACTCCCCCTTGGTTACCTGCTGACGGTCTGTCACCAGAATCTCAGTGAATGTACTCATGCTGAACTCATAGAGCTTCTCTTCACCGTCTGTTGAACGTACGCGAATGCTTCGTTCCGCCTCAGACTCCATGTTGACGTACTCAACGACGCCATCAATTTCAGACACGATCGGCCCGTTGACGCGACTGCCTTCCGGCACGATTGAGATGATTGTCGTCGATCCTTCAACGCTGTTGGTCAGGGTCGAATTCTGAGAACTATCGACCGTTCCGTTCTCCGTGATCGTGATACGAAAACTGCCAAGGTCCACCTTGTGGAGAATATATTTGCTGGGTGTTGCGTCCCCACCAGCCGACCAAAAGCCCGCCATCAGGTCGTGGGTCGCAGGAATTTTCCATGCCGCGACACCGACAACCAACACCACAACAGGAATCACGATCGCTCGTACGCCACCAAGGCGAGAGACGCGAATCAAGTGCGGATGATCGCCGGTAGCCTTGTTCTTATTCATCTTCGGGCATCTCCTGCAGAGAAGGTGGGATATTCAGGGGAGGGAGATTTCCGATTGTGGCTGCGGCAACAGCTCAATCGGTGCAGGCAGGATTTCATGACTGGTTCCATCAAGCAGATAGAAATCGTCTTCCCAGACTCCGTCGGTGTCAATCTGCATGATACCCATATCTCGGTAGATGTTAAGGCGATTTGTTTCATAAGTGACCCAGTCCCCAACAAGTCCATTGCCGGCACTGAGAATCGAATTCAATGCGTTCAATAAGTTGAAGCTGCTGGTTCGCGTTGGATTGGTCACAACTGTGTCATACTGCCGGGCGGAGTTCCGCACTGACTGACGATCAATTCCCAGCTGTTTCTCCGAAACCATCAACTGTCGCCAACTGTTGCGTATTTCCTGTTTAACCCGGTCTTCCGCCAGCATGTAGTCACGGCGGGCACGCTGATAGGCAATCAAGGCTGCCCGATATGTGTTTCGCTGCAGCACGTGATCCAGAGGAGTCTTGAAGTTCAGCGACGTGGTGATATCACTATTACCGCCGTCCAGATCAGCTCCCCCCCTCACATCGAGGTCCATCAGTGCCAGAAGCTTGTTGGCTGCGATTTCCACGTCACGTCGGGAATCCATCACTTCGGCCCGGGCATTCATGAGATCGCGTCGGTTCGCAAGCCCGACCCGGACGACTTCTTCAATATCCGGCGTTTCCAAACTGCCTGGTAACGTGAAACGGTTTATCACGATCGCTTCCACTCGCAGCCCTGCCTGGAGTACCTGAAGTCCTTGAGAAATCTTCAACAGTTCTTCGCGAATCGAGATGGCCGCATCGCGAATTTCACTGAAGAACTCGTCAATCGTGATATCCACTTGCTCAGCGGAACCGATAATTGGCAAATCGCTCCATCCGATGGGCAGCTCTGACGGTCCGATCGACTTGTTACCATCAATGTCAAACGCTTTCAGCAATTCGTCCGGGCTGTCGTACTGCAGAATCTCGTTCAGAAGATCAACAACGCTGGCGTATAATTCAAAATCACTTTCGTTGATGCGAAACAGTTTCAGATCACGAGCAACGTCTTCCAGGACGCGTTCTCTTTCTTCTTCTGAAGCAAATCCGCGTCCACCCGTATTCTGCAGATTTCTGCCATCGCTGGTCGCCTCGAGGATATCTGTGATTGGCTGGAAATCTGACTTCACACGGTCCACACCCGATACCCGGAGCTGGTTCTTGAGCGACTGAAGTTCGGCGACATAGACTTTCAATGCGTTGAATTCGGGCGGAACGCGCTCGATATCGCCGGGGTCTTCTGGCGAAGGAAGAAGGCTCGGCCCGTGTTCCTTCGCGAATTCCTTCAGAGAAGATTCCAACGAGACAAGAGCAGGCGCGATCAACTCAAACGGAGCCAGAAACGCGGTGTCGACGGTCAGCGTGATATTGGGGGGAAGTCCCAGCTCAATCTTGAATGCGTCAAGCTGGTCCGCCAGTGCCAGGCGAGCACTCTGTAAACTGTTTTCCGAGGTGTTGAGTCTGGTGATCAGCTCAATCACGTCCTGGCTGACTACATCCGGATCCTTGTATCGGATCAGCTCCCTGGCCGCGGCCTGAAACAGGTGGTCGTCAGAGATGGCCAGTAATTGCTGTTGACGCTCCTCCGGCAGATCGCCGGTCCAGATCAGGAATCCTGCCGGGTCGAAGCGCAGATGTGCACGTAACTCTTCAGGAATCTCGGCACCCTCAGGGAATCTCAGCAGGCGATCCGAAACGGTGACCTGTCTGAACCGATCGTTTTCTTCCGCGATTTCGATCTGCTCCTTTAGCAGCCGAATGTTGTTTTCCTGGTTGATGATGATCTGCTGTTGCCGCTGCAGTCTCATGTAGCTGCTGGCGATCACGGCAAACAGCGTCTGCCGAAATCGTGCCATATCGCGAATCTGGTACAACAGATTCCGCTCAGACTGGGTCAGGTTTTCCATCACGACGCGGCGACCTCCGTCAGCCATGAATGGCTGCGTCAGCTGCCACGCCAGACTCGGGGCCGATACGGCGTTCGTCGTTGAATTCCAGGTGACCGTGTTCAACACATCGACAGCCCACTGGGCCCCGCCAGGCATCAGTCGTTGTATGCCCAGTCCGTGCGTCAATGACTGTGTTGGCGTTCCCGACAGTCTGTTTCCGTTTCGGGCTCGGAAGAAACCACCCCCTGAACCCACTGGCGAGAGGTGGAACCTGGTTCCCAGCAGATAACGCTGGCCTGTCAGTTGAAGTGCCTGCAGGTAGACACTTTCCAGCTGTGTCTGGTACGCACGACTATGGATGTACGCCAGATTTACGGCGTCGTTAAGAGTCAGCATTGAGATCTCAACAGTCGCGTGTCCGTCAACAGGATTCACGCTGTCGACAAGTTCGGTATATGGCGACAGCCAGCTGATATTTTCAATGCTCGGCGCATCGCCGTGTTCATGCCATTTTTTATAGCCAGTGATTCCATCGGCACAGTGCATGAATTGATGTGCGGCCGGGTCGTCAGGAGGCAGGGGCTGACAGTCGGGATTGTCATAAGCGTCGAAGAAGCGACTCAATGGATCGGGCGTGATGTCAATTCGCGGCAATATCCAACGCTCATCGTTCTGCTTTTCGGCGATCGCCTGATACGACTCCTCGTCGGCACGCTGGCTCCATTCACTGCGTTTGCAGCCGGATATTGTCGGCGTCAGCATGGACGCCAGCAACAGCCCCGTGACGGCACGAGTAAAGCTGTTTGACTGCGAATTGATCGGCATAAAAACACTCCCGAACCTGCGGATGTCTGAAGACGGTCGATTCAAGGCATAAGGCAGCTTTGCGAGCTGTCTTTCCAGGGAAAGACAACGGCAGCCACGCCAGACCGTCTGTACAGTCTGATGCGAAGCCAGCGTTCGTCGCAGTGATACCAACAGAATCGAATTCGACATGTGTGTCGGTTCTACTCAACGCAGAACTGGACTGGTCGAGAGCTTTCTTACAACCGTCACAGCCCGGAGCAGAGCAATCGGGAGCACTGCGTCGATCAATATCACCAAAGCAGACGGCAGGAACACATCAGGGCGGTCAGCTGCTGCAAACGGTACAATCGGAAACCGTTAACATGGGCTGCGTTCCGCGAAGTTTTTCAATGGTTTGTCCGCACGTCAGGTGTCGTGTAACCGGCTCCGCACAATGACCGCAGCCACACAAACGCCGTTCAGGCTGAATCTGCCGGGACACGTACTTCTGTGAGCGTTCTATCCCACCGAAGACTGTGGTGAGTCCGCAGCGTACTGCATCTGGTCATCGGGCCAGGGAGTGAACAGGTTGGCAACCTGCGAATGTTCGGTCAGTTCCAACGAACAATAGCGTTTGATGTCGGCGACCTCGGTCAACACTACCGGCTGTCGCATGCGACCTTTGCGTGTTGATTCGACCAACGTATTTGCATCAGTGGTCAACATAACGCAGCTGTCAATGCTTTCCACATTCCCTTTTCCGTCGTCGCCCTCAAAGTGGTCCCATAGTCCGGCCATACAAAACATGTCGTGACCGGGAAGTGTGTAGTTGCCGTCGCCACCGTCCCGGGAAGGCTCATAAAAACTGCTGGCCAGCAGAACACAACGTTGGGTCGGAAAAGCAAACTTCCAGGGCCATGTCTGGTCGACTGTTTCGGACCTGGCGTTGATCTTGCCTCGTTGAAAGGATTTCCGGGTACGAATTCTATCGGTCGGTTTCCAGCTGCGAGGCAGAAACCCCCACGAACGCGGTTCAACGGCCCATTCGTTGTCGTCGACCATCCGCAGTGCCAGGACATCGTAGATCGGGTAGTAGTCCTTCGATGGCAGCAACTCAGGCAGAATGGTCACGGAAAAAGACTCCAGGAATCGGGCAACAGCCTCCGGAGAAGTCGTCAGCTTGAAACGATGGCACATTCTCTTTGTTCCGAAACTGTTGCGAGCCGGGGCGTCTAATACGCTTTGCGAATCACAGAACGCCAGTCCTGCGACCGCTATTCTTTAGTCGTTTTCCTGTTGTTGACAGCGGCCACAACCCGATTCACTTCACGGTGAATATGGTCGCGGCCGACCGACAACAGGTCATTGTGCCCGACGTTCGGCAGATTGACCCACCGTTTTTCGACTTCACTGACCGACTTGTTTGGAGCCGCGTCGAACAGCCTGCGTCCGAAACGCTGCGGCACCAACGTATCGTTGTCACCGTGCATCACGATGACCGGGCACGAAACCTTAGCAATCCTTTGAGCCGACGGATATCGATCAACAAGGATCGCTCCGACGGGAAGCCAGGGATAATGGCTGCCGGCGACGTCAACCATCGACGAGAACGTCGCCACGGTCACCAAAGCGGCCGGTTGGTCTTCGGTTTCCGACTGCTGTGACGCCAGATAGACGGCCGCCGCGCCGCCCAGCGACGTGCCCGCAATCACGATGTTTGATGACCGGTAACCAAGCTTATCGACAGCAAATTCCCAGGCAGCGTCAGCCGTCAACTCCAACGCATCCTCCGTCATTTTACCGCCGGAATCTCCGTAACCGTGATAGTCCATGGCGAGCACATCCGCGCCTGCATTGTGGAACGTTGCATACCACGCTTTGCGACCGGCTCGATTGCCTGCATTCCCATGGAAATAGATCACCAGCGGTCGAGTCGCCGTGGCCTCAGGTACGTCCGACTTGCGGAGCAGCCAACCACGAATGATGGTACCGGAGCGACACGTCAATTGAACATCGGTCGCCGCGGGAAACAGTGTTGTCACATCATGGAATCCAGCGACGGAAAGATTGGACGCCTTTTGAGGGTGATACAACAAATGTCGTTGAAGAAACCCAAACAAGATAACCACCAATGTGTAGGCGATGAGAAACCCACGCAGCAGACGACGAATGACGCTTCCCGCACGGTCAGTACGTTTTGTTTCGCTATCAGTCATTTGCCGAAGTTCGTGGTGGCTGCCCGGCCACTTGAAAAAACGTGAATACGGCACAGGATTTCCCGCAGATCCGACATCGACGTCGCAGGCAGCTGAAGGCAATCATTCGGACCGGGAGTCTATGATAACTTCACCGTCTGATCCAACCGACACACAAATCACGTTGGGATGACAGCACACCGGACAGTCTTCGGTGTACTGCTGATTCTCCCCTCCGGACAGGTCAATCGGTACAACGATCTCTTCACCACAGTTGTCGCAGATGTATGTGCCGTCGTCCTGCACGTTCGATTCCTCACTGTGGAATTCACCTTTGGCGACCGTCGTTCAAAGACTTCCGGTACATCTGTTCCCAGTCTTTGTATCGCGAAGGAGCGGGGCGGCGGCGCGATGTCGTGTCCTGCTGCTCGCGGTCACGAGTACGACTACCGACCCGTTCACTCGATTTCGAAGTCAGGTCCAGACTCTTCAACAGTTCTTCCACACGCCGACGCTTGAGCCTCTCCGACATGTCGTCATCCTGGGGCTCATCCTTCAACGAATTCAACTGCTGCTGAATTCGATCGCTGAAGGACTTCAGTTGATCTTCCGTCCAACCAAGTTCTTCCAGCAACTCCTGATCAATCTGTCCTCGTTCAAGTTCCTTCTGTAGCCGTTTTAACACCATGCTGGCAGCCTGAGCCCCATCCTGAACGTTGGGATCATCTGACTTGAAATTTCCATCGCCCTCTCCGCCGCCGCCTGCACCGTTGCGCTCACCATTCTGAGGACCGCCCTGAACGTTGCCCCCGCCCGGCGCTTTCTTTGAAAGATGGTTTGCATTGGATGCTTGATCCGCCGAGTTACTGACCTGACCACCCTGCTGACCCGACTTCGCCGGTTGGTCGTCCCCACCGCCTTGCTGGCCACCTTGCTGGCCGCCTTGCTTGCCGTCCTGTCCACCTTGCTTGCCGTCCTGACCACCTTGCTTGCCGTCCTGTCCACCTTGCTTGCCGTCCTGTCCACCTTGCTTGCCGTCCTGTCCACCTTGCTTGCCGTCCTGGCCGCCTTGCTTGCCGTCCTGGCCGCCTTGCTTGCCGTCCTGGCCACCTTGCTTGCCGTCCTGGCCACCTTGCTTGCCGTCCTGGCCACCTTGCTTGCCGTCCTGGCCACCTTGCTTGCCGTCC